>JAQTRC010000004.1 GCA_028712665.1 Desulfuromonadaceae bacterium | reverse complement strand
CTGTGTGGGAAAGTAGGTCGCCGCCGGGAATAATAAAAAAAGCGCCCCATCATCTAAAATGTGATGGGGCGCTTTTGCGTCTGAACTGATAAATTAACGGAGGATGCTTACAAATGTCACTTTACTTAAATAAGAAAGGCTTACAAATTTAATCGTCCTAAATGTGCAAGACCAACTGGAAAAGAAAGAGAGAGTAAATCTTAAACCGGATCCGTTGCAACAATGCAAGTTTGTCCATCTTCCTGCTCTGAGGCTTCACCTTCGAACTCTTCATAGTCAACATACGGTTCCAACCTTCTCCCCATGACAGCAATTACCTTGCCGCTGATTAAACCGCTACAGGCGGCTAGTACGACGGTTATCAGTATTCCTGCCAACTGTGACCCAAAACTGATGCCGCTGACGACGAACAGGGCAGCAATTCCACCAAGAACTCCCGGCAGACCGTGCAGATATAGCACGCCACAGGTATCAATCTTTTTTGTCGTATCCGTCAGCCATGATTGAATGATTGCAAAGCCGAACGTGGAGACAACCCCGGCCAGGATCCCGATCGAGAAAGCGGTGCCGGGAACGGCTAGGTTGCAGGTTGAACCGATGGCTACGCCACCTGCCAGTGTCGCATTGGCGATATCCGCCGCAGATATTTTGCCCCTTAATTTAACCGACGCAAAATAGGTGGCGATCGTTGACCCGCATAGTGCCAGTATGACATTAACGGCTGTCCTCGGGACATCCGCCGGTGCAACCAGCGCAGCACAAAAACTAGGCCAGAACACCCACAACACCATACTTCCAAGCAGGGAATATCTATCGCTGGTTTCATCGCATTCGATCGGCGTTTTATACTCCCTCTGCGTTGTCATTGAAGCCGCAACAGCCAGACCAAAGATAGCGCCAAAAGCGTGAATGACTATTGAGCCGCCGGTATCGACCACTTTGCCACTTATCAGCCCTAATCCGCCATTCAGCACAATCCATTCATTCAAGGAGTAAAATGGGACAAACAGTACGCCCAGAAGAATGTACTGCCCCATCTTCAGGCGCCCCAGAACCGCTCCGGCGCAGATCAGCAGGCTGGCAGCGGCAAACTCGGCCAGGATCATTTTGTCGATAATCCCTTCTGAAACTCCGATCCCGTAAAAACTCTCCTTCAAGTAGTACAAAGGAATTGAGACACTTACCAGAAGATAGGTTGCGGTTAATGCCGAGCGGCCATATTTTTTTACAAACACCATCAGGAAACCGAAACCTACCAGTAACATAGCCATGATATGGATGGCCCGTTCGTATTTCTGGACATCGCTCAGTGCCTCAAGTGTCGTACCAGCGGTTTCGGCGGCATGGGTGACTCCACACACACCAAGAATCAAAGCGCTGAGTAGAAGCATATACTTTGTGCAGCTCTTCATAGTTTCCTCCTTAAAATTACCTGCCGGCACTCTATTGCAGCTCGCAAATTGTGCATGTAATGAGCCAAAAATTCAAATATGCCTAAAAATGCGGCAAATGTGCATAAGAATTAGGCGGTTAGAGAAATAATCTCTTATGCATCATGTTGTATTAAGTATATATGCTCTGTCGATATTTCAAATATGTGTACCGCTGATGTGTAAACAGTGTTAAATCTATACACGATATTTAATGTCGATCTTTCAATTTAAACTCAATTCCAAAGTATTATGATTTCTCCTTGCAGCTGTAAAAATTTGCTGAATAAAGCATCTAATTAATGAAAATGGGTTCTTGCTTTTCTTGACAAAAGTTGTATAACAACATTATTCCGGTTGCTTCTAAAAAGAATAAAATCATAAAAAGTAAACATCTCATCTGCCAGTTTAATATTGTTGATAAAACGTTGTTTATCTTTATAATACAGGAGAAAGGCTCATATTAAAGGAATATTTAAGTATATTTTCAATATCAAATACCGGTTCAAAAGCTTTAGAACAACACCGTACTAATGCTGACCGAAGCAGGTCATAACAGCCGTTAAACTGAAAGTAAAGGAGGAGCAAAAAATGCGAAAATTCTTGATGAGTAGCTGTTTAGTGGTGTTTCTGCCTGTATTTCTGTTAACCGTTCCTGCTGTGTCCGTTGCTACTGCTGCAGACGAGATTGTAAAGATAGGCCTAAGCTATCCGGAAACCGGACCCTACGCAAAGCAGGGGCTTGACCAGAAGCGTGGTGCCGAGATTGCGCTTGAGGAGATTAACGCAGCTGGGGGAATACTGGGGAAAAAAGTCCAGTTGGTCTATCGTGATACCAAGTCAAATCCCAAGATTGCCAAGGAAAACGCTATTGAGCTTTATGACAAGGAAGGCGTTCCGATGATATTTGGAGGATCGGCCAGTAATGTTGCCATTGCATCGGGGAAGGTCGCAAAACTCAAAAACAAGCTTTTTTTCGGCACTTTAACCTACTCTACCGAAACTACTGGGGAAGAAGCTAACAAGAACATCTTCAGGGAGTGCTATGACTCCTATTTTGCAGCAAAGGTGCTCTCCGATTACATGAGCAAGAACCTGGCCGGCAAAAAATATATGTATATCACAGCCGATTATTCCTGGGGTTGGACCACCGAAGAGGCCTTCAGGAAGTTCACCAATACGAACGACAAAAATGCACACAAAGGGCTTTTAACCAAACTGGGAACTGATGATTTCACCAAGGTACTGGCCGTCGCCAAGGAAAACCATCCGGAAGTGCTGGTCCTAGTGCTTTTTGGCAAGGACATGGAGATCGCAATCAAGCAGGCCTATGAATTGGGACTGAAAAAAAGCATGCAAATTATTGTACCGAACCTTACTCTGGATATGGCGCAAGGGGCCGGTCCAGAGGCAATGGAAGGGGTAATAGGCGCAAAACCATGGATTTGGAATGTTCCGGCCAAGTACAATTATCCTAAGGGTATTGCATACGTAAAGAAGTATGAAGAGAAATACAAGCGCTATCCGACCACATCCGGCGCCTCCGCTTATGTGATTTTGCATGAGTATAAGGAAGCGGTGGAACGCGCCAAAACTTTCGATACAAAAGCTGTAATCAAGGCGCTGGAAGGGCATAAATACGTCGGGCTTAAAGACGAACAGTACTGGCGGGAGTTTGACCACCAGTCTGTTCAGACGGTCTATGCCGTAAAGTGCAAACCAGCGGCGGAGGTCAAAAAAGACAAGTACCAGCAGGACTATTTTGAGATCATTAACGTGATGAAGGGTGAAGATGCCGCCATAGGGATCAAGGAGTGGAGTGAGATTAGGTCCAAAGTCGGGATGCCGGTTGCGTTGGAAGGCGGCGAATAAATTATTTTAGTTTATATTGACCTTTCGGGGGACGGGATTCACCCGTTCCCCGGAATTTTATAACCCTGATAAACAGGATAACTGCGTTAAAGAAATAATATTGTGCTCAGAGCCAGCAGAAGATTATTTCAACTTACGAAAAGGGTGAATGCGATGAAAATCAAGAGTAAACTGGCATTAAATTCGCTCACGATTCTGATCCTGATGGCTGTGATCGGTGCTGCCGCCATAATAGGGATAAAGTTCATCCAGAAAAATATTTTTGTTCTTACCCAGAAGTCCACCCCTTACCAGATAAAAACCTTTAACCACCAGCGTGCCCTTCAGGCGCACGCTTCCAATCTTCTGAAAGTCGCTGCATCGGACACCATTGACGAGTTCAAGAAAAATGCCGCGAAAAGCTCAGAATCCCTTGCCGAAGAGATCAAGGCAGCGGAAGAATTGATCAAGTTAGGCTCGACCAGCGATTTTGAAAATACCACATTTAACGCGAATACGAAGTCAATACAGGATATTACCGATAAAAGACTTGTGCTGCAGCGCGACACTCAAACTGCTGTTACTGCCATGAGAAATAACCTTGTTGACGCTTCCAAAAAGCTTAAAGGGCTGGACGGTTCGATCAGTAAACTGCAGCAGAATTCTGCCGGAAAAATGGTATCAAGTATCGGTGTCTCATCTACTGCAAATCTACAGGCGAATCATCTTTTAGCTATCCGTGACGGTTTGAAGGATCTGCAAATCTTTTCGAACCGGGTTTTGGTAGTCAACGACAAGCGCTCTGCAGCTGGCCTTAGAAGCAGCATCGAAAGTACGACAAATAGCATGCTCTCTGCTGCCAGATCCACCAAGTGGACTGGCGCCGACAGCTGGTCGGACAAAGACAATGAAATAGTGCTGAAGATCAAAGCTCTGGGAGACAAGCTTTCAGGTGCAGCTGCAATGCGTCTCAAATTCATCAATGAAGATGAAGAATCCTACAGTCTAAGGGCAGCCGCAATAGCCAAGGATGTCGAATATGATATATCATACCTGATGCCTACCATTTTGAAAGAAATTGACAAGGCCGGCGAGAGCCTCAAGGCAAGTTCCGGCGCCATGGGCTCAAGCGTTTCCTCGTTTTCGGATACCAACGCCATTCTGATTTATTCATCCGAGATCATTCTGGCGAGCGCTTTTGTTGATTCCCAAATCAATTACAGTCTCTCGGTAAAAAATCTGTCTGATTTTGACAAATCAGTTGCCGCGATTCAGAGCGCGTTCCAACGGATTGACTCAACTGCCAATAAGCTGAAGGCCCTGATGTCAAAGGGTAAATTCAAGACGGAAACAAAACAGTTGCATGATTCACTTGCCGCGCTGGGTTCTGTAAAAAATGCTTTTATGGGTAAAGATGGTGCTGCTGAAAAAATCAGGGCATCACTTAAAAATATTGAAGAAGTGGCGAAGCTGAATCAGAAGATGAGGGAGATGGTTTCAAAGCAGATGGAGCTGAGCAGCAAGGATGTAGCCGCCGCCAAGCAAAGCCAGGAAGGGGCGGTATCATCTGTAAAATCGGCCGTGGACAATACAACGTACCTGATCATAGCCATTGCCGTAGTAGCTGTCCTTGCGTCCATTATGCTCAGTAAATGGATATCTTCCTCAATAACCGGGCCGATCCATGAATTGTCGGAGATGGCGGAGGGGTTTGGCTCCGGTGATTTCCAAATCCGAATGGATGAAACGAGAAAAGATGAGTTTGGCGCTCTGGCGATTCATTTCAATCAGGCAACTTCAAAGCTCGCTGAAATAACTAAACTCCTGAAGGAGTCGATCAGCAAGCTTTCAATGGGTTCGGAAAATCTCAACAAAACTGCTGAGAACCTCTACAGGGGTGCGCAGGAGCAAGTGTCGCAGACAGTACAATCATCAACAGCAATGACAGAGATCAGCGCTACGGTTCAGACTGTTGCCGGAAATGCGCATGATGCGGCGGCCGCTTCGAAAGAGGCGCATGCCATGGCGACGAATGGTAAAGCCGTAGTTGCGAAGACGGTCAGGGGTATGCATGAGATCTCGGATTCGGTTATTGCCGCAGCCACAACCATCGGCAATCTGAGTGAAAGTTCAGACAGGATTGACTCAATCCTCAACACAATTAACGACATAGCTGATCAGACCAACCTTCTTGCTCTCAATGCTGCTATCGAGGCGGCCCGTGCCGGAGAGCAGGGGAGGGGTTTTGCAGTTGTGGCCGACGAGGTGCGTAAACTAGCGCAGCGCACGGCAGAAGCGACACACGAAATTGCCGAGATCATTCATATTATTCAGTCTGATACGGGGAGTTCAGTGTCTGCGATGAATGATGGCAAGTCCAAGGTAGAGGAAGGGATGAAACTGGCCAGCAAAGCCAGTGAATCGCTTGATGCTATTGTGAGCGTTTCACAGCATGGTGTCGACATGGCCCAGTTGATTGCGACAGCGACAGATGACCAATCCAAAGCATCCAGAGAGGTGTCGCAAAGCATGGAAAGAATGTCCGATATTTCCGCTGCTCTCAAAGATTCGACCATGGAGATCAAGGAAGCCTCCGAACAATTATCGAACATTGCGGAAGAATTGAACCGGATGGCTTCATGGTTCAAGGTGACTTCCTGAACTAAGTGAAGGATCTGATTTGTGCTTTGAAACGGATTGTTGTTTCGCTTAGAATTATAAGTAACTCTGATTTTTTTTGCCGGAATAATAATATATCAACCGCCCCACAAGGAGAATACCTGGTGGGGCGGTTGGCTTTTCCGCTCTAGAGTGTCACGCGCCTGGTCTACTCCCTTACAAACGTGTCCTGATCCGATTCATGAACCATTCCCATAATGTGGGCATACTCGGATTCGATCAGAGCATAATGTACTTGAGTCTCTTTCACGACACGTTCAAAAAGAGCTTTCACAGCAGGGTCTACAACACCCTGTGCAAGTTGGGTGTACTGACCGATGCATTCTTTTTCCTCAATCAGTGCAAGTTCCAGAGCTCCCTGCTCGATCATCTCCTCACTTATGGCTTTTTCAAGTTTTTTATAAGTAGGGTTTTTAGTATCTACCGGAGAGCTTAGATAAGAAGCCATATCCCCGAACTCGGAACCTCTGTAGTGATCAAAAAAAGCCTTGAGATGCCCAACCTCTTCGTTGGCAAGCATATCAAATACTTTCTTTGCCCTCTCGTTCCTGGCGACAGAAGCGGCTCTGCGATAAAAATCCATACTGTCTTTCTCGGTCTTGATAGCTAACCCGATAGCCTCTTGAAGTGTATACTCCTTGCCCATAACCCCTCCTGGAAAAATTAGTGTATAAAAAAGTATAGCCGTGATTCCGGTTTGGTCAACAAGTTTATAAAGGCAGCATGAATTTATAATCAATTTTGTAATAATCGATATTAGCAATTACAAAAATTACTTGACAAAACCAGCATCGCACCTTACATTCTCATTAGAAATAACCACTTTATGTTTAATTAAACAAGCAGGTGTAATATTCGTTCCATGAAAACGATTTATGTGCTTTCTGATTCTACCGGCGAGACCGCTGAGCGTGTTATCCGTGCCGCTCTTTCTCAGTTTTATGACGAGGATGTCCGTGTCCAGAGGCTTTCTCAGGTGCGTACTCAGGCCGAGGTACAGCAGGCCATGTCAGTCGCTGCTCACGATCCAGGCATGGTAGTGTACACAATTGTTGACCCTCTCCTGGCGGAGGCTGTTGAGCGTGTGGCTGAGGAGGCAGGACTGATAACCGTTGATGTCCTAAGTCCGCTTATATACAGCCTGTCTCGCTATCTAGGCGCTACATCAATGGAAAAGCCGGGTCTCCTTCAACGCATTGACACCGATTACCACAAGCGTGTTGAGGCGGTTAACTTTACCGTCAGGCATGACGATGGACAGGAAACACGTTACCTGCACAAGGCTGACCTCGTTCTCGTCGGTGTTTCAAGATCGTCCAAAACCCCTCTTTCAATGTACCTGGCTCACAAAGGATACAAGGTCGCAAACGTTCCGCTGGTTTTTGGAATTGCGCCGCCGGAAGAGCTTTTCGAGATCGACCAAAGTAAGATAGTCGGCCTGCTGATAGACCCTAAAAGACTTGTAGAGATACGCACTTCGCGCCTGATCAACATGCGACAGGGTACACGCGGTAGCTATAATGATTACCATCATGTGGAGGAAGAGCTGGTCGCCTGCAAGCAACTTTATCGTCAACACAGCGATTGGTTTGTCTTGAATATTACCAACAAATCGGTTGAAGAAGCGGCCTCAGAAATAATGCGACGTATGGATATCAAAAATATTCAATAAGGTGAATCAACTTTGGAGCAGAGTTTATTAAACAGAAATAAAAAGGAGATTACATGAAAATTCTAGTTGTTGAGGATGAAAAGAAGGTTGCCAGCTTTATTAAGCGAGGACTAGCAGATGAAGATTACAATGTCACTGTCTGCCACGACGGGGTTGATGGGCTAGAACAGGCGTTAAGCGGTGATTATAACCTAGTTATACTCGATGTGAGCCTTCCCAAGAAAGACGGGATAGCCGTCGTAAACGAGCTGCGTACTGCAGGAAACCGTGTTCCGGTTCTCATGCTTACCGCCAGGAACGCGACCGAGGATGTTGTCGCAGGACTAGACGCGGGATCTGATGACTATCTTACTAAACCATTTGCCTTTGCAGAACTGCAAGCGAGGGTCCGGGCCCTTATCAGGCGCGGTGAGCAGGATCGCGGAGCCGAAATCCGTTTTGCCGACTTGCGACTCGACCCGGTTACTCATCAGGTATGGCGTGGACAGACCGAGATCACTTTAACGGCGAAAGAGTATGCCTTACTTTCATATATGGTGCGCAATGCCGAGACAGTGCTCAGCAGGGCCAATATAGCCGACAATTGTTGGGAATATCCGTTTGAAACCTTTACCAATATAATAGACGTATATATAAACTATCTCCGGAAGAAGGTCGACGGTAAATTCAACACCAAGCTTATTCATACCGTCCGTGGCAAGGGTTATATTCTAAAAGAGGGGTAGCGGGATTGATTTTTTAGGCAGGATTGATTATCCTGTAGTTTGTAAACGGTCAGGGGCGGTGTCGTGACTAATGCGATCCCGCCCCTGACCGTTAAATCAAGCTTCTGGAAATCAAGGAGGTCATATTATGTTGGAAATAAAAGTCTCATCAGTTCGTTTAATGATTACTTTAATTGTATCTGCCTTGGCAATGCCTGGCATCTTGATTGCCAAACCGATCAGCCCGGATTTTGTTGAACTGGCGAAAAAACTGAACCCGACGGTTGTCAACGTCCGTACTGCAAAGAATATCAAACCAAAACAGCGAATCCAACGCCCTCAGCAGCTCCCTCCCGGCAACAATTTTTTTGACAATTTCTTCAACCGTTTCCTTGATGAAATGCCGCAGCAGCGATCTCACCGTGAACAGAGCCTCGGCACCGGTTTTATGATAAGTGAAGATGGTTACATATTGACCAACAATCACGTGGTCAGCGGAGCCGACGAGGTTATGGTCAAACTGTCTGATGGGAGGGAAGTCAAAGGGGAGATCAAGGGGGTGGACGAAAAGGTTGATCTTGCACTGATCAAGATCAATGATCAGGGGAAATTGCCTTTTGCCGAACTGGGTGACAGTGATGCCCTTGAGGTCGGGGAGTGGGTCATGGCTATCGGCAATCCCTTCGGCCTGTCCCATACCGTTACTGCAGGCATTGTCAGCGCAAAAGGTCGCGTCATCGGCAACGGCCCCTATGACGATTACATTCAAACAGATGCCTCAATCAACCCCGGGAATTCGGGCGGGCCGCTATTCAACTCTCAGGGAAAGGTGATCGGTATCAACACAGCAATCATAGCCGGGGGGGGCGGTGGTATCGGTTTTGCGATCCCTATCAGCATGGCAAAGACGGTTGTCAAGCAGTTGCGTGACTCAGGGAAGGTTACACGTGGCTATCTTGGAGTACGTTTTCAGCCTCTGACCGCAGATCTTGCCAAATCATTCGGGCTCGATTCCGAGAAGGGTGCCCTGGTAGCCAGCGTTGAGAAGAATACTCCGGCTGAGCGGGCTGGACTTAAGGCGGGAGACGTCATTCTGGAATTTAACGGCAGATTAATCAATGAAGGGAATGAACTGTCACGTTATGTCGCTGCTACGCCGATTGACAAGAAAGTCAAACTGGTAATCTTCCGCGATGGAAAGAAACAGGATATATCTCTTGTTGTCGGCCAGTTGAAAGACGGAGACAAAACTTCTCCGCCGGGTAGCGGTCGTGAGAGTGACAGGTTGGGTATTACAGTTGAGGAACTTAACAAAGAAACGGCAGATCGGCTGGGTGTCCGCGATACGAAAGGGTTAGTTATCACCGAGGTAAAACCAGGATCATCGGCAGAAGATTCCGGCGTAATGCCCGGCACAATTGTTATCGAGATTAACGGGCAGCGTCCGGAGAGGCTTTCTGCTTTCAACTCCGTGATCGTCAAGCTCAAAAAAGGTGATGTCGTGAGACTTCTTCTCAGGAGGCCAGATGGCAGTGTACATTACGTGGCTTTCAAAGTAGAATAGATCAGCAATGCCCGCCAGCTATATGCAGCCGCTACGCATTCTAATCCAGTTTTGTTTTCTCGGATTCATGCTTTGGCTGGGCCTGCGGTTTTATCAATTTGTTCAATTCATCAGTTCCGCCGGGACCTCTGCGTTTGCTGCGCGCCCCGATGGAATAGAGGCATTCTTGCCCATATCCGGGTTGTTGGGGAGCGCTTCCTGGCTCAAAGGGAACGGCATTAATTCGATTCACCCGGCTGCGGTAGTGGTTTTTGTCACAGTGCTGGTTGGGGCGCTGCTGTTGCGGCGCTCCTTCTGCTCCTGGATCTGCCCTGTAGCTGCAGTATCCGAGTTTTCCTGGAAGTCCGGTTTCAGGATCTTCCGGAGGAATTTTAAACTGCCGCTCTGGCTGGATATTGCACTGCGTGGTTTGAAATACCTGCTGATGGCATTCTTTATTTACTCCATAGTTATCGCGATGTCGTCCAAGGCGCTGGAAGAATTCATCCAGTCCGATTACCACAAAATTGCCGATCAGCGCCTGCTGAGTTTTTTTCTTCATTTAACCCCGTTTGCGCTGGGCGTAATATTCATTCTACTGGCATTGTCAATTGTGCTGCGTAATCCGTTCTGCCGTTATCTCTGCCCCTACGGAGCGCTGCTCGGTCTGATCGCAACGCTCTCGCCGCTACGAGTCACACGTGACACCGACAGATGTGTTTCATGCGGAATCTGCAGCCAGGTCTGTCCGACCTACATTGATGTTATGAACAAGCATAGCGTGGACTCTCCCGAATGTATCGGCTGTTGGCGATGCATCAGCCACTGCCGCTTTAACGAGGCGCTTTCCATGCGTGCCTTCGGCAGATTCTCATTGTCTGGCGCTCTATTTGCGCTGCTGGTTGTACTTCTGTTCTGGAGCGGTACGGTAGTCGGAAAGTTAAGCGGACATTGGAGAACCGCCATAGCCCTTGAAGATTATGTCCGCCTGCTGGGCAAGTAAACGAAAGGAAACACAATTATGGGAGTTTATGCCAACACTGTCAGCATCACTCAATTTTTCATAACCGGTGACCTGCCTAAAAACGATCAATTTCAATGGTTTTCAAAAAAACTGTCCGACCGGGGTTTCCAATCAATCGAAGAGTCTGCCGAAGAGCTTTCGGAGGGGTGGACCCAGGTTGACTCCCCAGATGATGCCTCATTCGAAGCCCAGTCCGATTTCTGGCGTGATAATTATCTGCTGTTCTCGCTGCGCCGTGACCAGCGCAAAATCCCAGCCGCAGTACTAAAGTCACATTCCGTGCGAGATGAGTCTGCTTTTCTGGCACAGCATCCCAATTTGCGCCGTACTCCGAAGAAAAAGCGTGAGGAGATTAAGGAACAGGTGCAACTGCGGTTGCTGTCCAGATGCCTCCCGGTCCCTTACAGTGCGGACGTTGTCTGGGACCTGAGGAGTGGAATACTGACCCTCTACACTATTAGTAGCAAGGTAATAGAACGATTTGAGGATTTTTTCCGCAAGACCTTTGAAGGTTTCAGTCCGGTGATAATTCACCCCTTTGCCCGGGCCAGAATACTTACGGAAGGGGAGATGCGTGAGAAACTGGAGGCTGCCAACCAGGCCGGTTCCGACTCGGTGGTAGCGTTGATCAGAGATAATCAGTGGCTGGGGTGGGAGTTCATGCTCTGGCTGCTGCAGCGCGGCGTCGGCGGCGAGGGGGATTTTTCGATCTGTCGTCCAGGACATTTTGCCTCCGGCGAGAGCTTTGCAGCATGGATAGACGACCGGATTCAATTTCAGGGTGGCGGCGAAGAAGGGGGTATCCAGAAGGTCACCGTCTCCGGTTCCCAGGACAGTTATCTGGAAGCCATATCGGCCCTCAAGGGGGGCAAACGAATTACCAGTGCCACGGTCTGTATTGAGAAGGACGAGAATACCTGGAAACTGACACTGAAGGGTGATACTTTCGGTTTTGCTTCCTTCAAATGTCCCCAGGTGCGGATTGAAAAGGATGCCACCGTGGATCAGATGAGTGAACGGGAGTCAGTTTTTTTTGAACGGATGTTCCTGATGGAGCAGGGTATACAGCTCTTCGACAGCCTGTTTGTTTCTTTTCTCACGGAGCGCCTGGGCGATGCATGGGGTGGGCGTTTGGACTCTGTTCAGGCATGGCTGGAAGGAAAATAAGGTAATGAAATTTATTGATGAAGTAACCATGTTTGCCTCTTCAGGCCATGGCGGCGCCGGTTGTGTTGCATTCAGACACGAGAAGTTTATCGAATTTGGCGGTCCCAGCGGCGGCGACGGCGGCAAAGGTGGCGACGTGATCTTCCTGGCAACCTCCAGCCTCTCCACTTTGCTGGAACTGAGGCACAAACCGCACCAGAAGGCTGAGAATGGTCATAACGGCATGGGGAAGAACCGTCATGGCGCCGGAGGTAAGGATCTCGTTATCAAGGTGCCGGTCGGGACGGTCATCAAGGATGCCGAAACCGGCGATGATCTGGCCGATCTTACGGAGGAGGGTCAATCAATTGTGTTGCTGAAGGGTGGGCGTGGTGGGCAGGGCAATGCCCGTTTCGCGAGTGCTACCAACAAGGCGCCCAAGTTCGCCCAGCCGGGTGAGGATCTGGAAGAGCGCAAACTTAGGCTGGAACTCAAGCTGATGGCCGATGTAGGACTTTTGGGATTGCCCAATGCAGGCAAGTCTTCCCTGATAAGCAAAATTTCGGCCGCCAGACCCAAGATTGCAGATTACCCTTTCACTACAATGGTCCCATCTTTGGGGGTTGTCCCCTATAAAAATTACCGATCCTTCGTGATGGCAGATATACCCGGTATCATAGAGGGAGCACATGATGGAGCCGGACTGGGGCATCGTTTTTTGAAACATCTGGATCGTTCAGGTATATTATTGCATCTCGTGGACATATCCTGGATGCCGGATCGTGACCCGCTGGCCGAATTCGAGTCGATCAACCATGAGTTGGCGATGTTCAGCCCGGAGTTGGCGGCTAAAGAACAGGTGGTGGTGATCACGAAGATCGACCTGCCGCAAACGCAGGATGAACTTCCTGGTATCCAGGCGTGGTTTGAAAAGCGCGGCATTAAGGTCTTCCCAATATCGTCCGTAACCGGTGCAGGAGTCGAATCACTTCTGGATGAGATCGCCCGAAGGTTGTGGGGGAAGAGTAAAGAGGTCTGGTGATGCGCAAGGAGATACTTAAAAACGTAAAACGGGTTGTGATAAAGATTGGCAGCCGTGTGTTGACTGATACAGACGGCACTTTGGATATGGAGGTTATTGGACGGATCTGTCTGGATATCGCCGCCTTGCGCAAGCAGGGGCTGCAGATCGTCCTGGTCTCCTCCGGTGCAATCGCCGCCGGTCGTAGCGAACTTGGGCTGACGGATAAGCCGAAAACCATACCTCACAAGCAGGCCGCAGCAGCAGTGGGGCAAACCCGCCTGATGAGGGCTTACGAGGAAGCCCTGTCGCCGCACAATCTCAAGGCGGCGCAACTGCTTCTGACCAGCGAAGATCTGGGGAGCCGGCAGCGCTTCCTGAATGCCCGCGCCACCCTTGATGCCCTGCTCGGTTTCGGCATTATTCCGATCATCAACGAGAACGACACCGTAGTGGTGGATGAAATCAAGTTCGGCGACAATGACAACCTGTCGGCTTTGGTAACCAACGTGGTCGAAGCCCAACTCTTGTTGATCCTTACAGACATCGAAGGTTTCTACAGCGCGGACCCGTTCACCGTTCCGGATGCAAAACTCATCCCTCTGGTCAGAAGCATTACTCGCGAAATTGAGCGAGCAGCCGGAGGGAGCGGGTCCACTCTCGGTACCGGAGGTATGGCCACCAAGGTGGCTGCCGCCAGGAAAGCCGGCAGAAACGGTGTCGCAACCATTATAGTATCAGGGAAACGGGAGCGTATTATCCTGGCTGCTATGCGAGGAGAGGAGGTCGGTACTCTTTTTCTCCCATCGCGGGATGGTCTTAACCGCCGCAAGCACTGGATCGCATTTACCCTTAAGCCGGTCGGCAGAATCTTTGTGGATGACGGCGCGCGTGATGTGCTGCTTAAGAAGGGTAAAAGCCTGCTGCCGTCAGGGGTGGCAAGAGCAGAGGGTCGTTTTGAAAGGGGCGCCAGCGTGAGAATATGCGGAGCAGACGGGAAAGAGTTCGCCCGTGGACTCTCTGATTATTCCAGCACTGAAATTGCCAGACTTGCCGGCAGAAAAAGTTCAGAAATAGAAGCCATTCTCGGATATTACTACGGAGATGTGATTGTTCATCGCGACAATCTGGTTATTCTGTAAAATGGGCATCCAATCGGGTTCAACTTCTTATTTTGGCTGAACCACGCTGGCGCTTGTTGTAAAGATATCCTTGCGATGAAGCTGGCCATCAAGAACTTCAATCCGGCCTCGCAGTTCCTCCCCAATACGGCTGTTTCCTCTCACCTTCACATCCAGACTGATCTCTGCCAGTTTGCCGGTCTCTATCCGTTCAACTCTGAAAACCAGAGTACCATCCTGTTCCTTCTGAAATTTCAAATCCGGAGAATTCATAAAATCCAGTTGAGGCGGGAGTTGAACTCTCACAGTCAAATCCTGCGCAGCCTGAGACCCGATATTAAGTACCGTCACCCGATAGCGCAATTGTTCGCCAGGTGCAACTTGCGGTTTGGCCAGCTTTGCAACGACACGCACCAGCGGCGCTGAAGCGACTAGATGAGTATTTTTCACCTGGATCACATCGCTAAATTTGCTCGATATGGTCTTAATTGTCAGAGAAGCCCGATGTCCATCGACCTTGTCGGCTGGCATTCTGAAAAGAACTTTGCCATTGAACGTTTTACCGGCGGCCAGTTTGATCTGTGCGACGGTTTCGTCCGGTTTGCCTGCCGACACCAGAGAAACGGCATATTCGGGCGCCGCAGAAACTTCAACCAGAAACTCCTGGCTGCTTTTACCTCGATTGGAAATTTCAATCGGCATGTTTCCATTCTGCCCGGCCGCAACATAAGAGCCGCTATCTAGAAGCGTAATGACGGTTTTAATGCTCTCTTTTTCGGCTTTTTCGGCTGCCAGGCGTTCACGCTCCCTGCGTTCTGATTCGGCCTTTTCAAACGCTAAGCGCTCCCTCTCGGCCTTTTCTTTTGCAAGTTTCTCCTGTTCCAGCTTTAGGGCAGCGGCGCGTTCCAGCAGCAGACGGTCATTTTTTATCTTCAGCGCCGCCTCCTGCAGTTGCTTGTTAGGCTGAAGCGATTCGCCCTTCTTGAGTCTTGAGCCTAATGCCAACAACTCTTCTTCAATAGTGCTTTTTAGGGCACTGTCTGAAAATTCGTCCATAAATTTATTTATGGTTATAGCGGCAAGTTGATTATCACCTGATTTAATGCTCGAACGTGCAATTAGAAGCAGGGTGAGATCCCTTAAAGGAGAGTCCGGAAAAACCTGATTGATCTGGGACGTCTTTTCAAGGGCAAGCAGATAATCCTTTTTCTGAAAGGCATTGAAGGCTTCTACAAAAACTGTTGCATCGTCAATTTCAGATGCATAGACGAACCCTGACCCCAACAGCATCGCAATCAAGCCTAAAATAGCAGCCCTTATGAGTACGGTAATAAATCTCATAGCATTAATCCACGAAACTCTTCAATTTTTTGCTTCGGCTGGGATGGCGCAATTTCCGTAAAGCCTTGGCTTCGATCTGACGGATACGCTCACGAGTAACCTCAAAGTCCTGGCCAACCTCCTCCAGAGTATGGTCGCTCTTCTCGCCGATTCCAAATCGCATACGCAAAACTTTTTCCTCGCGGGGGGTCAATGTTGCCAGCACCTTGGCCGTGCTCTCGGAAAGGTTTGCTTTTATAACCGCATCGATTGGTGAAATAACGCCCTTGTCTTCGATAAAATCACCAAGGTGCGAATCTTCTTCTTCGCCAATAGGAGTCTCCAGTGAAATCGGTTCCTTGGCAATCTTGAGTACTTTGCGCACCTTGTCGAGTGGTAGTTGCATACGCTCGGCGATCTCTTCCGGTGACGGTTCCCGGCCATTTTCCTGTACGAGCTGACGGCTGGTGCGAATCAGCTTGTTTATTGTCTCAATCATATGAACCGGAATACGGATGGTGCGGGCCTGGTCTGCTATGGCGCGGGTTATCGCCTGACGAATCCACCAAGTGGCGTATGTTGAAAACTTGTAGCCGCGCTGGTATTCGAACTTGTCCACAGCTTTCATCAATCCGATATTACCTTCCTGGATCAGGTCAAGAAACTGCAGTCCTCGATTGGTATACTTTTTAGCTATCGAGACCACAAGTCTCAGATTGGCTTCGATCAGCTCGCTTTTTGCAATACGGGCCTTGCATTCACCCTCCTCGATAGCCTTGAGTGCTGCAGAAAGATCACTCGCTTTAAAACCGGATTCCTGCTCGACCTTCTGAAGTTTGCGCGCCGCGCTACGTAATCGCTTTTCCAGTTTATGAGTTTCTTCTTCATCAAGTTTCAGCTTCTTGAATTCTGCCGTGGCTTTTTCTTCGTCATTTTGAAGTTTATCGACCAGGGCCTTTAGTTTATCAATCGGAATCAGCCTGTGCAGATCGGCCAGTTCCTCCTGCATCTTCTCGACCTTTATCGACAATTCCTTTAGGCGTTCAGCCACCTTGTTGATGTGCCGGTCCTTGAGCCTCAGGGACTTGAGGAGTTCTGCCTGATGGTCCTTCGCCTGGCTTAATTTCTTTTCTTGCTCCTTTTTCTTTGTAGCAGACTTTGCGGCCGCAACTGCTTCGATAATTTCTGTCAACAACAGATCCTGAGCGGCAATCGAATCTATGACCTCCAGTATCCTGACTTTCTGGACGTCCTCCTCGTCATCCTCCAACTCCTCTTCTTCGACTTCCTTGCTGACCTCAGAGGCATTAATCTGGAATTTGCGCAACCGCTCACCAAGCGACAGAACCTCCTTGACCGTGATCGGTGTGTTAAGTATAACCCCGGCAACGTCGCGCTCTCCATCTTCTATCCGCTTGGCAATCTCGACTTCACCCTCCCGGGTCAAAAGCGAAACAGAACCCATTTCCCGTAGATACATGCGGACGGGGTCACTGGTCCGACCGATCGAGCCAGGCTCAAATTCAACTTCTTCCGACTCCCCTTCGGCCTCATCATCTTCCTCAAGATCAATTTTCATTTTTGGAATCTTGACTTTTTGTGCAGAATCAACAATTTCGATGTCCATGTCACCGAACATACCCATAACATCGTCGATCTGATCGGTGGCGATATCGGGGGGCAGCATGTCATTTACTTCGTCGAAGGTGAGAAATCCTTTTTCCTTGCCGATGTCAATCAGCTGCTTAACATCGTCCATGTTTTTCTTTGTCATGCATTCACCTCGATATGGCCGTCGTCCGAAAAGGAAACGGCTAAAACTTAGATTTTCTGGTGCGCAGTTCTTCATCAGCCAGTTTCAGCAGGGCTGCATGCTCTTCGCTATCTGGATCGATAACTGCCAATCGCAGGCTGATATTTTTTGTGGTAAGCTGTTTTTTTATTCGCGCCTGCCTACAATCATCAAATGCTATCTGCCAGTCCATACCTTCAAGCTGGCTCGCGCTAAAAAGCAGTCGTGAAAGCATATCTCTCAATTCCTGTTTGTCCAATCGTCCCATCATAGCACTCCAGTCTGGAGAATCTATGTTCGCTGTCTCTTTAAGAATTGTCTCGGCAAGAGTCAGGTAGTCTCCCTCAAACAGCGTGCCGACCCCCTGCCCCCTGATAGTTTCGAGTGCTTCGGGAAAGTTCCCCATAAGGGCTAAAAGCATTTCCTGGGAACGGTCAATTACCGGTATATTCCCATTGACAACAGGAGCCTGATGACTCCTCGCAGGTGATAATCCACCCAACTGCTTACGGAATTCATGGGTACGTATGTCCAGTAAACGGCAGATCTCTTTTTCATAGAGACTTCTCTCTGCAGTATCACCAATCTTTTTAAAACATGGCGAAAGTTCGTTGATTACTTTCACCTTGTTGCTGACACTGCTTGGGGGGGTTTCCTGAAGCAATGAACGAACAAAAAAGTCGAATATTGGACGTGCCTTGTCACGCTGTTCAAAAAACGCCTCAGTCGACTGTTTTGAGAGAAAACTGTCCGGATCGTCACCTGCGGGCAACATTATGACATCTGCCGGAATCCGTTGTTCAAGAAACAGTTCCATCGAGCGTATTGTGGCCTTCTTGCCGGCACTGTCACTGTCGAAGAGGGTATAGACCCGTTCGGCATGCCGCTTGATCAAGGCGGCATGGGTGGGGGTCAAAGCAGTGCCGCAGGTGGCAACCACGTTCCTTATTCCCGCCCGGTAGAGAGCCAGGTGGTCAAAATAACCCTCCACGATGATAACTGCGTTTTCGTTCCTTATCGACTGTAGTGCCATGTCAAGTCCGAAAAGCACCGAACTCTTGTGGTAGAGCGGTGATTCCGGGGAGTTGATATATTTGGGCAGAGAACTGTCCAGCACGCGTCCGGCAAACGCAATGATTTGTCCTCTGGCGTCGCATATCGGAAAAATCAGACGATTTCTGAAGAGATCAAACCAGCCGGCGTCCCCTTTACGGATGATGCCCAGCTTAAGTGCAACCTCCAGCACGGCGCCGTTACTATTCAGATGCTTCACAAGTCCATCGCGACGATCAGGAGCAAAACCGAGGCGGTATGCCTCGGAAATATCGCTTTCAACTGCGCGTCTTGCAAGGTACTGGCGAGCCTGCTCCCCCTCCTGCCCTTTCGTAAGGATTGAACGGTAGTAGTTGGTTGCCAGTTCGTTGATTTTTTGAAACTGCTGACGCTCGTCTTGGGCCTGCTTCTCGGCCTGGCTGAGCTGGCGCTCCTCGATCTCGACCCCGGATTTACGGGCCAGAATTTTGACCGCCTCAGGAAAGCTGACCCCTTCTATTTTCATCAAAAAAGAAAAAGCATTGCCGCCGGCACCGCAGCCGAAACAGTGGAATATTTCACGGGCCGGGTTTACGTTGAAAGATGGTGTTTTCTCACCATGAAACGGGCAAAGGCCCAAAAAGTTGCCTCCGGAGCGTCGCAACTGAACGTACTCTGAAACAACCTCGACAATCGAAATCCGCTCAGCTACCTCGCGTACCTTCTCCTCCGGAATCATGGTTTCCGGGCGGTACTGTTCCGCCATTCAGAAAGAAAAAGGTCACCGGTTATTGCCAGCAGGTTTGCCGGCTCGGAGGATCGGATCTTCTGCCGGATCTGTCCGGGCATGAAATCTGATACAGCAATACTGAAAACCATGCACAAAAGAAGCGCTCCCTCGGCAGTTCCAATCAGAACTCCTCCAAGCCGGTTAAGGCTGCTAAGCATGACGAAACGAAGGGCGGCCGTTATTATGTTGCCGCTTATGTGGGCGCAGATCCCGGTAAGAAGCAGTATAACAATGAAAGCCAGAAACGAAGCCAGATGTGCGGGCAGGTGGAGGAGGCTCTTTACAGGTACGGCCAGTGATGGGTAATAACGGTATGCAAGAAAACCGCCCACAACCAGCCCCGCCAGCGAAGCGGCCTCATTGACAAGTCCGCGAACCAGACCCTTGATTGCAAAAAAACAGAGAATCACCAGAATGATGATGTCAATAAGGTTCATCGAAGCGCCCTGACTATGTTGAGCCCCATGTCCGCAAAGAAGGGGCCATCTACATGAAAGCCCCTTTGTTGTGTGGGTAACGCAAGCCGTATGCTTAACCCCAATTCCAAATCAGGGCGTCCTTTATTCGGAATTGGTATGAAAGCTCAGGCCAGTTGACTCCGGACGGCATCACTGACAACTTTACCGTCTGCTTTGCCGGCTGTCAACGGAGTAACGGCTTTCATAACACGCCCCATGTCTTTGATCCCATGGGCGTCGATCTCATGAATTATTCTGGTTACAAGCTCATTGATTTCCGTTTGGCACATCTGGACAGGCAGGAATCCAAGCAGAATATTCATCTCCGCTTCTTCTTTTTCGGCCAGTTCGGGTCTGTTCCCTTCCTTATAGAGCCGGATAGATTCGCGGCGCTGCTTTACCAGTGTAGAAATAACTTCTGTTATGCCTTGATTATCGAGCTCTTTCCGTTGATCGATCTCTCGATTTTTTATCGCTGACAATACCATGCGAACAGCCGAAAGGCGCAGGTTGTCCCGCGCCTTCATGGCAATTTTCATCGCATCAGTCAGTTGTTCTTTCAGCGTCATGCAGTGTGTCCTTGCCCTTGCTAATCCATCATTTTGCGCTGTTTCTTGAGGGCGCGCTTACGGGCTGCGATAGCCTTCTTTTTGCGCTTGATGCTTGGCTTTTCGAAATGCTCCCGCTTTCGAACTTCGGAAAGAATTCCAGCTTTTTCGCACTGTTTTTTAAACTTCTTCAGCGCCATTTCAAACGGTTCGCTGTCTTTGATTTTTACTCCCGGCATCTAAAATCACCCCCCAACGTTTACGATTTATAAGCAGACTAATATATTGGTAAAATAGACAAATTTGAGAGTTGCGTAGAATAACACACCATGCAACTTTGTCAATAGGCAAAATACAATAAAAAGACCAGGGGTCAAGAGTGAAAGGTCGATGATCGGGCGGCTTTTTCTGCCAGACCGGAGGTTCCGAATCGCCGTCGGAGTTCGTCGTAAACCTCTGCTGGGGGGATGCTATGATACCCCAGCATGATCAGCAAGTGAAAGATTAGATCGGCAGTCTCATAAACGATCTCGTCATGCTTGCCACCCTTGGATGCGATGACAACCTCTGTTGCTTCCTCGCCGATTTTTTTAAGAATCTTGTCAATACCCTTCTGGATAAGTGAGGAGGTGTAAGAGTTCTCCCCAGGGTTGGCCTTGCGATCGAGGATTACCTGATAAACTGTCTGAAGAATGTCTTCACGTTCGTTCATAAGCGTACCGCCACTCCCTTGTCGTGTAAATACTCTTTAGCTTGGCCGATCGTGTATTCCCGGTAGTGAAATATGGATGCTGCCAGACAGGCGCTGGCGCCGGCTTTGGTGAAACCGTCGAAAAGATGTTCAAGATTGCCGACTCCACCTGAAGCGATGACCGGGATGGAGACCGCATCCACCACCGCGCGGGTCAGTTCGAGGTCGTAACCATCTTTGGTTCCGTCGCAATCCATACTTGTCAGTAGTATTTCGCCGGAGCCGTACCCTTCCATCCTGATCGCCCACTCGATGACATCAATGCCGGTCGGGTTGCGGCCGCCGTGGGTGTAGACCTCCCAGCGATGCTCTCCCGGCACCCGGCGAGCATCAATCGCTACAACGGTGCACTGAGAACCGAACCGCTCGGCGGCCTCCTTTACAAATTCCGGGCGATTGACAGCAGCGGTGTTGATGGAAGTTTTGTCGGCGCCTGCGTTCAGCAGGCGCCGGATGTCATCCACGTTGCGGATGCCGCCGCCGACTGTGAGTGGCATGAATACGCGCTCAGCGGTGCGGCGCACAACGTCAATGATGATATCCCGCTGGTCACTGGAAGCGGTGATGTCCAGAAAGGTCAGCTCGTCAGCACCCTGCTGGTCGTACATCTCGGCAATCTCCACCGGGTCGCCGGCATCCCGCAGTTCCAGAAACTGGACCCCTTTGACGACGCGACCACCTTTGACATCCAGGCAGGGAATTATTCGTTTCGTCAACATAAAACTTCTCCGTAAAACTTCTCGGAAACGCAATAAAAGGTTGAGATTGAGGAAAACTCTACCTTAACCTCTACCCGCTTTTCTTGTCATCGCAATAGCCTCGGCCAACCTGATCGCCCCGGAATAAATAGCCTTGCCGGTAATTACTCCTGTCACGCCGCTGGATTCGATGGCCATCAGGTTTTCTATGTCCTTCAGAGACGATACTCCCCCTGATGCGATGACAGGGATTGAAACGGCTTCCGCCAGCGCTTTCGTAGCCTCCAGGTTTGGTCCCTGTAACATGCCGTCGCGGCTGATGTCGGTATAGATTATGGCAGAAACGCCGAAACCTTCGAACTTGCGTGCCAGATCAACAGCCTTGATATCAGTAACTTCAGCCCACCCCTGCACAGCGACCATGCCGTTTTTGGCGTCGATGCCGACTACGATCCGTCCTGAAAACTTATTGCAGGCTTCGCGTACCAGTTCCGGATTGCGCTGGGCTGCTGTACCTATGATCACGCGCGCGAGCCCCAGCGACAGGTAGGCCTCAATGGTGGTGATGTCGCGGATGCCGCCCCCAAGTTGGGCCGGGATGGTGATGCCCTTGAGAATAGCCTCGATCGCGGAGCGGTTCTTCGGTTGGCCGGCAAAGGCGCCGTCAAGATCTACGATATGCAGCAGTTCGGCCCCCTGGTCCCGCCAGGCACGAGCTTGAGCGACCGGGTCATCGTTGAAGATCGTATCTCTATCCATCAACCCCTGCTCGAGGCGGACGCATTTTCCTTCCTTTAAGTCTATTGCAGGGATGACGATCATTTTAGCTCCGCAAAATTTTTGAGTATCCGCAGTCCCACCCCCTGGGATTTTTCAGGGTGGAACTGGGTGGCGATGATATTGTCCTTCCAGACCGACGAGCAGAACTCTACTCCGTAGCCGGTTGTGGTTGCAATTACGCTTTTATCATCCGGTATAACGTAATAGGAGTGGACAAAATAGACGTTGCTGCCTTCTTCGATACTTTCCAAAACAGGCGGTCGATGTTGGAAATGAAGTTGGTTCCAGCCCATCTGCGGCACTTTCAGTTTCTCACCCGCTACGGTCATCTTGTCTGGAAAACGGAGGACGTGGCCTGGTATCAGATTCAGGCCGTTGTACTTACCAAATTCGACACTGTCGGTGAAGAGCAGTTGCATTCCAACACATATGCCCAAAAACGGTCTTCCTTCGGCAATAACCTTAAGTATCGGTTCGACGAAGCCGGCTTGCTCCAGATTGCTCATACAGTCTCGAAAAGCGCCTACGCCGGGCAGCACTATCCGGTCGGCTTCCAGAATTTTATTCGGGTCGGCGGTAACCACCGCTTCTGCTCCCACCTTCTCGAATCCTTTCTGAACGGAACGGAGGTTGCCCATGCCATAGTCGATGATTGCAATCATTTGATGCCGTTATTGTTGAGGTGTGGTCCGTAACGCCTATCGACTCCCTTGATGTGGTTGATCAGCCAATCCTGCAGAAAATTTATTACGTCCTGAGTTATGAGTGGCTCACCGGCATTAAATTTACCGATCAGAGCAACAACCTGGTCGACCAGTTTCTTGTGCAGTGCTTTGTGCTCGCTCTCTTCCGGGTAGCGGGAGTGGGCGAAGCTCCGCTCTTCGTCGGCAAAGTGATTGACGGTATATTCTGCCAGACCATTCAGTACCCGACCGACCGCCTCTTTACTTTTTTTCTGCTGCATGGCATCGGCCAGGTCGTTAACCATGTTGAAAAGCACCTTATGCTGCTCATCGTACTTCAAAACGCCGGTTGCAAATGATGGATCCCACTCCAGCGCTTTTGATAGGCGGAACTTCCCGACAAGTTCATGCAGCCCATCAACCTGTTTGGCAAGCGTGGTGGTCGCCTGGGTCGTGCTGCGTGCATTTTCTACATTGCGATTAACAACGTCGGTTATCATCTGGATGTTGTTGGTTATCTCCTGCGTCGTGGCGGTCTGCTCCTCAGCTGCAGTTGCAACCTGGCTGATCTGCATCGTCAATTCATTGATTTTGTTAAGTATATCCTCTAAAGCCTCTCCGGAGCGGGTGGACTCGGCTGTACCCCGCTTGACCTCATCTACCCCTTCCGACATGGAGTTGACAGCACTCTGGGTTTCACTTTGAATTGCCTTTATCATTGCTGCGATCTCTTTCGTTGCCTTGGTGGTACGCTCTGCCAGAGCCCGAACCTCATCCGCAACGACCGCAAAACCTCGTCCCTGTTCACCGGCCCGGGCCGCTTCGATGGCTGCGTTCAGAGCCAGCAGATTAGTCTGATCGGCAATGTCCTGGATGGTGTTGACTATGGCGCCGATCTGATCGGAGCGCTGCCCCAGTCCTTCGACTGTACGGGATGAAATATTTACCCGCTGGGCGATACCTTCCATCAAACGGGAGCTGTTCTGGACCAGTTGGGAACCACTGTGTGTCTGATCGGTAGCTTTCTGGGCACTCTCCGCTGCATACAGGCAGTTACGGGCGATATCTCCGGATGTAGCAGACATCTCTTCACTTGCAGTGGCGATGGTGCTGGCCTGAACGGCAACATCTTCAGCTGCAGAAGCCATGGCATCGGTTGTGGAACGTACCATCACGACCGAGTCTCGCACCGTATCAGCTACCGAGAAGAACTGGCGCATGGCCCTGTTCATATCGTTCATCATGCTGTTGAAGGCGTTTGCAAGACGGGCAAAATCGCCATCACCAGTCACCTCTGCCCGGACTGACAGATCGCCTGCAGCCGCCTTTTCGAGTGCTGCCACAATACCGGCCAGAGGCTTGAATGCACCGTTACCCAACATCCAGAGGATGATCGACGTGACAATCAGAAGCGCTACGCCGATTGCAATAGAAATGAGAAGATCACCCTTCTGATTAAGGATCGCCATGGCTGCTACGGTCAAAACTATCCCCAGAGCGTTTCCGGCAAGGATACGAGTGGTATATGACATTTGAAGCTCCTTTTACTCCTGTAACTTCAGCAAGATGTTTAAGCGATTCTGGAAAAATCGGCAATCTTGCCGATCATGCGAGAGATGGCTGTCAGCAGCGCAAGCCGGTTGTTGCGTACACGCGGATCTTCAGCCATGACCATAACCTTGTCGAAGAAGTTGTCCACCGGGCCGCGCAGAGTGGCTATCTCGGCAAGGGCGTCCAGCCAGGCGCCGGAAACAACTTTTTGATCAACTGAACTCTTCACAGCCTGAAGCGCCTCGAACAGCGCGCCTTCAGCAATGTCCCCGAACAGTGATGGGTCAACAGTGGCGTCAATCCCCCCCTTGATGATGTTTCCAACCCGCTTGAATGCAACTGACAGCGGTTCAAAGTCCGGATGACTCTTGAATTTGGCCAGCGCAACGATGCGGGCTTTTACGTCAACAAGATCGTCGAAGCCGGGTGCGATGGCGGCCTCTACGGCATCCGCCGCAAACGTATTCCCCAGCAGGTTTATGA
This sequence comes from Desulfuromonadaceae bacterium, assembly GCA_028712665.1. GTDB lineage: Bacteria > Desulfobacterota > Desulfuromonadia > Geobacterales > Pseudopelobacteraceae > JACRCG01. The sequence continues at coordinate 47,743 of JAQTRC010000004.1, read as the reverse complement.
AGCGTGCGCGGAAAAATTCGAGCAGATCAGTTGCCACCTCTGCCTTAGGGCGGGTCAGTTTAGTTGCCAGAAGCTCCAGTGACCTGTCGATCAGGGAGGGGAGCGAGAGACGGTATCCCTTTTCGAGAATGATGCTGATAATACCGATGGTGGCACGCCGCAGTGCGTAGGGGTCGGCAGCACCGGTGGGAATCAAACCGACTCCGAAACAACCGCAGATAGTATCCATTTTATCGGCTATCGAAACAAAAGCGCCAATGTCTGATGGCGGCAGTTCGCCCCCCGCCTGAGTCGGCAGGTAATGTTCGGCGATGGCATTGGCCACAGCAGCATCTTCCCCCTCCAGCAAGGCGTATTCACGCCCCATAACCCCCTGCACCTCCGGGAACTCTCCGACCATTCCGGAGACGAGATCGGCCTTGCATAGCCTGGCAGCGCGTGAGGTCTTAGTTTTGACAGCTGGATTCAGCTGATCGGCCAGTCCCTCAGCCAGCGCACTGAAACGCTCCATCTTCTCAAAGGAGGTGCCCAGTTTTTGCTGGTACACGACTTTCTTGAGCGATTCCACCCGGTCATCCAGACGAACTTTCTGATCCTCCTCGAAGAAAAAGCGGGCATCGGATAAACGGGCGCGCAGCACACGCTCGTTCCCTTTGACGACGACAGAGGGATCTTCGGTCAGGGTGTTGTTTATGGTAATAAAGCCGGGGAGCAACCCTCCGTTGGCATCTACTATCGAAAAATAGCGTTGGTGGCTGCGCATTGAGGTAATCAGCACCTCTTTTGGGACCTTCAGGAACTCGGAGGAGAAGGTGCCATGAACGGCGCTTGGATATTCGACCAGATAGGCTACCTGCTCCAACAACTCTTCATCTGGTAACAGGTGGCCGCCGGCAGCTACGGCCACGCGGTGCGTTTCTCGACGGATGATCTCCTTGCGCTTTTCCGGATCTGGAATAACAAAATGGCGTTCACATTCTTCCAGATAGTGGGCAAAATTGTTTACCGGGAAGGGGGTGCTTGCCATGAAGCGGTGACCGCGCGAGACTTTACCGCTTTCAACCGAGCCGAATGAAAATGGGACAATTGCGCCGTCGAACAGCGCCACTATCCAGTGAACCGGCCTTGCAAAACGCACATCGCCATCCCCCCAGCGCATTGATTTCTTGAAAGGGATGTTTGTGACCAATGCCGGAAGCAGTTCTGTCAGGATTTCGTAAGTTGGGCGACCGGTTTCATGTTTGCTGACAAACAGGTACTCACCTTTGTCGGTGGTAATTGTCTGCAGAGCTGAAACATCAACACCCTGTCCGCGGGCAAAACCTTCGGCTGCCTTGGTTGGTTTGCCGTCGGCACCATAGGCCGCTTTTAGCGATGGGCCGGTTGCCGTTATCTCGGCGTCCGGCTGTACTGCTGGAATTCCCTGAACAACAAGCACCAGGCGGCGAGGAGTTGCCAGCGTCTTTATCTCGGTGAAAGAGAGACGGGCAATGGCAAGTTCTTTGGTGATGATTGCCTTCATTTCCGCAGTAGCTCGCGGTATAAACCCGGCAGGAATTTCTTCGCAGCCGATTTCAAGAAAAAGTTCTTTAGTGCTCATCAGGCGGCACCTCCTTTCAAGAGCGGAAAGCCCAATCGTTCGCGCATCCGCAGATATCCCTCGGCGCAGACGCGGGCTACGCCTCGAACACGACCGATGTATGAAGCACGCTCGGTAACGGAAATGGCGCCGCGGGCATCCAGCAGATTGAATGTATGCGAGCATTTCATGACATAGTCGTAGGCCGGAAGAACCAGTTCCTTTTCAACCAGGCGCAGGCACTCCTTCTCATACATGGAAAAGAGCTGCAACAGCATATCAACATCAGCCTCTTCAAAGTTGTGACGGGAGAACTCGACTTCGCTTTCATGGTGAATGTCGCCGTATTTAATCCCCTTGACCCACTCCAGATCGTACACATTGTCCACCCCCTGCAGATACATCGCAATGCGTTCACAGCCGTAGGTTATTTCGGCCGGAATCGGCTTCAGGTCAATTCCGCCGGCCTGCTGGAAGTAAGTGAACTGTGTGATCTCCATACCGTCCAGCCAGACCTCCCACCCTAATCCCCATGCGCCTAGAGTCGGCGATTCCCAGTCGTCTTCTACGAAACGGACATCGTGCCTGGCAGGGTCGAGGCCGAACGAACGTAGGGAATCCAAATATAGATCGAGTATGTTAAGAGGAGAAGGCTTCATGATGACTTGAAATTGATAGTAGTGTTGCAGGCGATTGGGGTTCTCGCCGTAGCGTCCGTCGGTAGGGCGCCGGGATGGTTCCACATAGGCAACGTTCCATGGTTCCGGGCCAAGTACTCGCAAAAACGTGGCCGGGTTGAAAGTCCCTGCGCCTTTTTCGGTGTCATAGGGTTGTTGAATGATGCAACCCTTATTGGCCCAGTAGCCTTGCAATGAGAGGATAAGATCCTGAAATGTCACGAGTGTACCTCCAAATGGGGAATGCAAAAATCTTAACTGATAAATGCATATCTAGTAGCAGTAAAAAATGATTCGGTCAAGGCTGCGCGTTTCAGGGAGGGCAGTTGGCGCATACGGATTTAAACAGGTTGGTGCTCAGGTAGCGATCGCCACGGTCGGGGATGATGACGACAATAGTGCCTGATTCGAGATTGGAAGCCAGCTTCAACGTAGCGGCTACGGCAGCTCCACCAGACATGCCGCAGAAGATTCCTTCTTGTATCGCCAGTTTACGTGCAGTTTCAAATGCCAGATCGTCCTCGACAACGATTTTGCTGTTCAGGGCCGCCTCGTCATAAATGGGTGGTACAATGGCTTCGCACATGTTTTTCAGTCCCTGAATTTTATGCCCCAAAACAGGCTCCACTCCAACAATCAGGACTTCCGGTTTAACCTCGCGGAAGTAGCGCGCCGCTCCCATCAGGGTGCCGCTGGTCCCCATTCCGGCTACAAAATGGGTAATGTTCCCTTCACTCTGAATCATGACCTCCGGCCCGGTTGTTTTGTAGTGGGCCAGCATATTGTTGGGATTGGCGTATTGATTGGGCATATAGTATACATCAGGCAATTCCTCGTAGATTTTGTACGCCAGGCGTATTGCGCCATCTGTGGCCTCGCAGCCGGGCGAAAGCAGAATCTCCGCACCGTAGGCTTCCAGTACGCTACGTCTTTCCATGCTGACGCAGGCCGGCATGACCAGTTTGATCCGGTAGCCGCGCGCCGCTGCGATCATGGCCAGGGCTATGCCGGTATTGCCGGAAGTTGGTTCCAGGATGATCTTATCAACAGTCAACTCGCCGCTGGCTTCTGCTGCAAGTATCATCTGACGGGCCGGACGATCTTTAACTGAACCGCCGGGGTTATTCCCCTCAAGTTTCGCAAGGATTGTGACGTTTCTGTTCGGGTTGATGGATGACAGCCGGACAAGCGGGGTATTACCTATGGATTCCAGCAAGCTATCTCCTCTCACAATTACAGAGCCTTTCCTTATATCACGTCTTACAGTACCGGGTTGGTACGTTCGGGGCGATAATAAATATTGAGAATGAATAATCCACTAAAAATCCCGCGATGATAGAGAGTTTATAGCGTTACGGCGCTTTCGCGGTCAAGAAAAATAACATTTTAATACCGACCGAACAAAAAATTGTCCCGGTTGGGACGAAATAACCATGATACGGCTTTTTTATTGCAAGGTTATGGCTGTTCTGCTAACTTTCAGCGTCGGTATATTTTTAACGAAGGTTGTCTGATGGATGAAAACTGGGTTGAAATCGCCTGCGATGTTCCTGCAGAGTTTGCGGATGTTATATCATCCTTCATGACCGCTCTTTCAGGAAACGGAGTCTGTGTGGAAAACCTCTGCGTTGATGCGTTTTCCATCAGCGAAATTCCTGATTCTCCTCGCATGACTATCAAGGCCTACCTTCCGGCAGAAGTTGATTTAACCCCCAAAATGGTTGAACTGGAACTGTATCTTAAGGAATTGTCAGCCCGCCACCCGGATGCTTGTTTTGTCCCCCCAACAATTAAAGCTGTTCGTTCCGAGGATTGGAGCAGCAGTTGGAAGGTTCACTTTAAACCGCTGCGAATAGGCAGGAGGCTTTTGATCGTCCCTACCTGGGAAGAAGCCGTGCCGTTGCAGGATGACCTGCTGCTTCGTATTGACCCGGGTATGGCCTTTGGCACTGGCGGACATGAAACTACCAGGCTCTGTCTCGAATTGCTGGAAAAGAGCATGAATTCTATTTCGCCTCTCCCCCCCTCTCTGCTTGACCTGGGCACAGGCTCCGGTATCCTGGCTATGGCTGCGACTCTGTTTGGGGCAGGCCGGGTTCTGGCGCTTGATATTGACCCCGATGCGATTGAAGTGGCCAGGGAAAATCTTGCAATGAACGGGTTGGACGGAACAGTTGTATGCGATACAATACCGCTTGAATCACTGGAGGAAAATTTCGATATAATTCTGGCAAATATTTTGGCCGAAGAACTTCTGAGACTGGCTCCATGGCTGGCGGCCCGCCTGAATCCAGGGGGGACATTGATACTTTCAGGAATACTTGCCGAGAAGGAAGAACTGGTCCGCCAGGGATTTGTTTCATTGCCGCTACAGTTCGTTGAAACCAGTTTTGCCGGTGAATGGGTTGCAATGCTGTACCGGAGGTTTGTCAACTCATGAGTGCCCGCCGTTTCATGATAAACTCCCGCACGGTTCGCGACGGTTATGCCTCGTTTGACGGAGATATCTATAACCATATGGTGCGCGTTCTCCGCCTGGTTACCGGTGACTTTGTCCAGCTTGCGGATGAAAAAGGGGTCGTCTACTACGGGGTGATCAATCAGGTGGCAAAGGAGTGGGTCGCGGTCAAGATATCGTCAACTCAGGCCGCCTCTGACGTTGATTCCACCGTTCCGCAAATTACGATCTGTCAGGCTCTTCCAAAAGGCGATAAGATAGATCTGATTCTGCAAAAAGGTACTGAACTGGGCGCCCATGATTTTCGTCTTTTCGGCGGACGGCGTTCGGTTGCCAGGATACGCGACGACCAGCTGGATAGTAAGCTTGAACGCTGGAATCGGATTACATCCGAAGCTGCACGGCAATGCGGCCGCAATGATGTGCCGGCAGTTTCGTGGAGGTCCAGTGCGGTTGAAACGGCCAATGATTCCGGCCAGGAACTCCGCTTGATACTATGGGAAGGTGAACGGGAACGTTCATTAAAAGAAACGCTTGCCGCCCAGGTAAAACCGGCGTCAGTTGTAGTTGCTATTGGCCCGGAAGGTGGTTTTGATCCCCTGGAGGTGCGTCATTTTGCGCAACATGGTTTTATGCCGGTTTCTCTGGGTTCCAGAATACTCCGGACCGAAACGTCAAGTATTGCTATTATGGCGATAATGCAGTATGTGTGGGGAGAAATATGATAATACCGGACCCTGCTACTGGATAACCTGCTAAATCGAGGAGCCGCCCATGAAATGCCCCAAGTGCGGATACAACAGTTTTGAGTACCACGACAGCTGTAAAAAGTGCTCCGGTGACTTGGGCAGTTACAAGCGGACATATAATATCACTTCGATTGTCCTTCCGCCAGAGGCCAGGGAGAAAAAGGGCGGCGAATTCCATAGCGCTTCATCCAAGGATGAACTGCCTGTTGAAAACGTTGATGCGCATGACGATATATTCCCGTTCGATCCGCCGGAGGACGTAACACCGCCATCTTCTCCTGCTGCCGCTCCACAAAATGATGATCCGTTCAACTTTGACGACCTGCCGGAGGATCTGCCTGCGTCACCTCCGTCTTCTCCTGCCGTTGCATCACAAAATGGCGATCCGTTTGATTTTGATGAGGATCTTCCGGAAGCCGCGCCTCAGCAGTCCAAAATTGAGGATGGAGGTTTTGCGGATCTCCTTCAATCGTCGTCACAGATCGGCGACGATCCGTTCGCGACATTAGCGGCTGCTTCCACCGCTCCACCGGCAAAGCCTGAAGCCACTACTTCAGACTCGAGCGAGTTCGATCTTGAAAATTTTTCCTGGGACGAGACAGCGGAAGCTGTCGATACCAGTGAGGAGCAGAGCGGCAGCGATGAATTTGACAGCCTGTTTGGCGCCGCTAACGACAGTGACGGAAAGTAGCCGTAGGGATAACGACTCACAACCTGACCCTGATAAACCGGACAGGTACTTTAGCGGAATTATTTTCTTGCCGGAATCCGTTCTAAATTATATCTAACTTACTAAAGAGCGGGATTCCCCGCTCTTTTTTCGTAAATTTCTGTTCATACAGTTGCATGGAGCGGACAATGTCACATCGTATTATCATCCTGCCGGAGACCCTAACCAACAAGATCGCTGCAGGTGAGGTGGTCGAACGGCCATCCTCCGTCATAAAGGAGTTGATAGAAAACTCGCTGGATGCCGGAGCCACAGACATTTCTGTAGAGATAACCGACGGCGGCAGGCGGCTTATCCGTCTCGCGGACAACGGTCACGGCATGTCGCGCGAGGATGCACTGCTCTCGTTGGAGAGGCATGCAACCAGCAAGATCAGAAATGAAGAGGATCTGGACGGCATTTTGACCCTCGGTTTTCGAGGCGAGGCGCTTCCATCGATCGCCTCTGTCTCCCGCTTCCGCCTGGCCACCCGCGAGCCAGGCAGCCTGGAAGGGACCGAGATCATGGTGGAAGGGGGGCGAGTTCGAGATGTAAAGGCCTGCGGGATGGCTCCGGGAACGGTCATCAGCGTAGAGCAGATTTTTTTCAATATCCCTGCACGCCTCAAGTTCATGAAAAGCGCCGAAACGGAAGCAGGTCATGTAGCGGATCTAGTGGGGCGTATGGCGGTTTCCCGCCCGGCGGTTGCCTTTTCATACAGAAGCGATGGGCGGGATATTCTTAAGGTGCAGCGGAGTGATCTGCAGCGACGATTGTCACAAGTTGCCGGTAAAAATACCTCTGCAGAACTGCATCAGGTTTGCTATGACGATAATTACGTCTCCGTCAGCGGATTTGTCTCTGGGCCGTCACTGGTACGCTCAAGCCTGCAGGGGATGTACACCTATATCAATGGCCGATATGTCCGTGACAAATTAGTGCAACACGCAGTCATGCAGGCATATCGAGGCGTGATCGACCGTGTCCGTTATCCGGTCGTAGCGCTCTTTATTCAGATTCTCCCGGGAGACGTGGATGTCAATGTTCACCCCACAAAGCACGAAGTGCGCTTCCGCCGCCAATCCGCCGTACACGACGCCATCCAGGCGGCGGTGGAGGGTGTACTGCGCGGCTCCCCCTGGCTGGTCAACAAAACGGCGGAGCCGCTTCCTTCGAAAATCCAGACAGGAGAGGCTTATCGCGAACGGATTGCGGCTGCAGCACAGGCTTCACTCTCCATGCCCCGACGTGAAGAACATGGCAATTCCTATACTTTTCCGGCTGCCGAAAGCAACAAAGCGGAAGCTGCAATGTTTCTCTCTCAAACGGGAGATGAACTCCCGACAGTCAGCGAGCCGACAACCCACTTTACAGCACACAATGCAGATTCTGAATGCGCCGGTTACTTCTCCTCTCTTGCAATCATAGGACAGTTTCACAGCGAGTACATTCTCTGCCAGTCGGGATCGGAACTGATGATAATCGACCAGCACGCCGCCAGCGAACGGGTACTCTTCCAGCGGTTGAAACAGCAGTTTCTAGCCGGCAAGGTTGAATCTCAAAGGCTGCTCTTCCCCGATACAGTGGAACTCTCTTTCAGCGAAGTTGCAGTTGCCTCACACTTTCTAACCGAACTGGCCGGTATCGGTTTCGAACTGGAACCTTTTGGCGGTAATACCCTCATGGTTGCCGCAGTTCCTCGTCTGGTCGCAGAAAAAAACGCGATCAGTCTGCTGCGGGATATTCTGGCCGATCTCGTCGAGCTTGGCATCAGCGCAGCCTTTCAGGATGTGTTGGATGAACTGCTTTCCAGGATTGCCTGCCACTCGGTCGTCCGTGGAGCCCATCCGCTGGAAGCCTGCCAGATAGGCGAACTGTTGCGTAGCATGGATGAAACCGACTTTAGCGCCAGTTGTCCGCATGGCAGACCGGTCTCACACGTCATCAGGCTGGCGGAGCTTGAGAAAATATTTAAACGGACATGAATTAATAGGGGGGCTAATCTGAAAAACCGTACTTTTCTTTGATTTTTTTGTACGTTCCATCTTTCTTCAGAGCATTCAGGGCATCCTGAAACTCCTTTACGGCACTATCCTGGGTGTCCCTGTGGAAGGCGAAAAACACAGGTGATCCGGCGATCGGAAAAACGTTGACGTATCGAGCCGCATCAAGACCGAACAGCTTCAGGGAATGTTTCATGCTCGCTTCGGAGTAGGCAAAAAGCTCGCATTTACGTTCCTGAATCCTCCCAAGCGCGGTTTTGACGTCGTGGGAGCGGTCGAGTCGCTCCTTTGGAAATTTCCGATTCAGGAGCAGCATCTCTGCGGCGTCATTTATGACTGTACAGACTCGATATTTTCTGGCCTCTTCGATGCCTGAAATTTTTATATTGCGTGCAGAGTCGGCAAACAGGCTGAATCGGGGGGTGTTGATAGGCCCTACCCATTTGAATAGTGCTTCGCGCTCGTCAAGTCTCGCAGTGGTCAAAAGAATTGTTTTGGGCTGAGTGAGAGCTAACTGGTAAGCCTTGTCCCAAGGTAAAAAACGGATTTTTTTTGGTTTTATCCCCATCCGGTTCCAGATAGCCATAATCAATTCGGCGGCATACCCTTTAAGCACTCCCTGCTCAAGGTAATTTTGAGGGGCGGCATCCTCTGCTACGTAGTTGTATTCATATGGGGTTGCCTCTGCAATGCCCCCCTTCAGCAGGCAGATCGTTGCCATTGTCGCAACTGCTGTCAACATCTTATTCATGGCAATTCCTCTTTGTGGCTGTAATTTTTTCACCATCGCGAAAATCAATCCACTCCCGTCAAGGGAGGGGTACTTTACAAAAAAACAAATTCCGTACTGTTAATCCGGCTGGTACCGCTTGATGATTCTGTTGAGAGTCCCGTCGGCCTTAAGAGCATTCAGCGCCCCCTGGTATCTCTTTATAACTCTGTCCGGAGTATCCTTGTTGAAGGCATAGCAGACCTGCACGCCGGCAACCTTTCGGAGCACCCTGAAATCCTCCGGGTTCTGGCCGATTCCTTTCAGAAACTCATTCAGCGATTTTTCCCCCTTCACCATCATGTCGATACGCCCCGCCATCAGTTTCAAGACACTTGATTTGTGGTCGGGGGCCATGTCCAGTTTTTCGTCAGGCACCCCAAGTTTCCGCATAATTAATTCGGCGACATCATTGTTCAGCACACCGATCCGATATTTTTTGATATCGTCGTCGGATTTCAATTTGATGGTGTTGCCACGTGTGGTTAATAGAACAAGCCTTGACATTGTTATCGGCCCGACCCACTTGAAAAGCTTTTCACGTTCCGGCAGCCTGGCCGTCACGAAGATCACGGCTCCAGGCGTGTTCTGGGCCGCTTCGTAAGCGCGTGTCCAGGGCATGACCGTTATCTCCCTGCGAGGTTCTCCGGTATTCTCCCAGATCCGGTACAGAATCTCTACTGCCATCCCTTTCAGCACACCGTTTTCAGTGAAGTGGAACGGCGGATTCTCCTCCGTCAGAAAGGTTAGAGGAAAGGTCTCGGCACGGCATGGAGAAGGCATGAAGTGCAGTGTCAGCAAAATTACAGCCAGAAAACCGATTCTCATGACGATCACCTCTTGAAAGTCAATCTGATTCAAAATTGTACTATGTCTGCTGATCGGACTGGACGAGGGTATTAATTTTTCTTGCAAGCTCCAGCAGGGAGTAAGGCTTCGCAATGAAATCATCAACTCCGGCCGCCAGAAGTTCCTGCACACGCTCATCCTGCCTGTTGCCGGATGAAAGCAGAATTCTGGCATCCGGCCTGATCTGTTTTATTCGGAAAAAGGCCTCTCTTCCGGAAAGTACCGGCATGACCATATCCAGGAGCACGAGCCGGATCTCGTCTCCATGCGCCTCCATATGCTGCAGAGCTTCCTCTCCATTTTGCGCTGATATCACTTTGAAACCGCATTGGAGAAGTATTTCTGCAGCGCTTTCCCGAAGCATCTCCTCGTCATCCACGACAAGGATTGTCCCCGTACCGTGCGGAAACCGATCCTCGATAGCTGCCGCGTCGCACATTTCAACAGAGCCGATTAGAGCCGGGAGGCAGATTTTGAACTCAGAACCCTTGTTTGACTTAGAATGTACGGTCATGAAACCTTTATGCTGCGAAACTATGGTATAGGCCATGGTGAGACCGAGGCCGCTACCCGCCCCCTTTTCCTTGGTCGTGAAGAACGGGGTGAAAATGTTTGACAGATTTTTTGCCTCAATGCCGACCCCTGAATCGCTGACCGTCAATTCCCAATAATCGATTTCCTTCGCATCCGGGTGAGGCATCCAGAGGGATTTCTCGGGATGAATTTTTTTGAGTGATATGCGAACTTCGCCGCCCCAGGGCTGGGACGGCGGCTGCATAATGGTCATGGCATGGGCCGCGTTGACGCAAAGATTAAGCAGAACCTGCTCGATCTGCACAATATCGGCATTCACAAGAGCATTTTCGCCAAGCGATTCCGCTATGATGACGACCGACTTGTCCAAGGTGTTCTGGCAAATCTGGAGCACGTGTTGAATGGACAAGCTCAAATCTACCGGTACCAGCTTCAACTCTTGCGGCTTTGCCAGGGACATGAGTTGGTTTGTCACCTCGGATGCCCGAAGGGAAGATCTCTCGATCATGGAGACGTATTTGTCAATATTGTCATGAGAACCCTTTGGAAGAGCGGCAAGCTTTATTTTCAGCATCGATACAGCCCCCATAATGCCGCTAAGTATGTTATTGAAATCATGGGCGATACCACCTGCCAGCACTCCTACGGTTTCCATTTTCTGTGTCTGCATCAGCAGGCTGTCTTTTTCATGCAGCTCAGTATCATCAATCATTACGCCATCTAGCAGCCATGTGCCATTAAGGCGGCTGCATTGCCCGATTTCATGAATCCAGTGAATGGCTCCCTGTAGATCTGCGATACGGTACTTCACATCGTAAGGAGATTTATCCGAAATAGCATTTTGAATGGCCTCCACAAGCATTTTTTGATCGCTGTCTACGACCATTTCCCTGAAACGTCCCATGCTTCTCCCCATAAAGTCAGCAGCCATAATCCCGGAAATAGTTTCGATATGATCGCTAACGTAGAGCACGGTCTGTTGAATGTCTCCGACAATTCGGTAAATGGCTCCCGGAACATTTGAAGCAATAGCCCGGAACTGCTCTTCCCGCTTTCTGATTTCTCCGGTAAGGGTTTCCTGTTTTGAAAAACTGAGCTGGAGAGTTTCCCCCATCTGAATGAAAGATTTTGCGAGCTCTCCGATTTCGTCATTTCGTTTTACTGAAACATCGGGGGAAAGGTTTTCAGGAGAGACAGTCCTGACTGAACTCTCGAGGAGGTTCAGCGGTGTTGTGATGCGTCGTTTAAGGATGAAATAGATTGAGAATGAGATTACGATCAAAAGGCTTACCAGTTGCAGGATAATGTAAAGCATGCGACTTCGAATGTGTTCTCTTATCCGGAAATCGGTAGAGTAGACGATGATATTGCCGATGGTCATCCTGTTTTTTAAAACAGGCTGCATATGTCTTGCAAAACTGGAGTTGAGGATCTGCAGGTCTGCTTCACTCCCCTGGTAGGTGCTGATTTTATCGTTATTGGTCTTTATTTTGCCAATGATGATCTCGCCGTCATCTTTTTGAAGAATAATAGCCAGTGTATTCTCATCGCTCATTTCGTTGAGGATACTCTTTTCGATTTCTTCCTGGTTCATATTCCACGCAGGGTAGACGATACTGTGGGAAAGCCGGTTTGTCTTGCGAACGAGCCCGTTTTGCAGCTCGTTTTCAGCATCCCCCATGTTTTTGTAATAGTCGAAAGCTCCCCAGACCGTCAGGCTTAATGCTGTTACAAAAAGCACAACAAGAAGAATTTCATTTGATATGCTTTTGGTGCCCATGGAGAAACCCACGTTCTCCGCCTTCTGGCGGCATGGTTTTAGTACTGGAGAAATTATCGGGATTTCAGAATATATGTCAGAAAAAGCCGCTTCCGCAGCGCGTATAATTTTATTTAATACGATGTGGCAGAGTAGTGACAGAAATCATGTTGCGGGAAAGGCATAAACGTCGAGCGGATGCTATCACCACGTGGGGGTAGCGTCAACATGAAACGATTGCACATGAAACTTATTACATACATTCTCGACTTTACTTATGGAGTGTGGTATGAGTGCAAAAATAAGAGAGTTTGAAATCCTTATGCGCTCGTAGCTCAGCTGGATAGAGCAACGGCCTTCTAAGCCGTAGGTCGTAGGTTCGAGTCCTACCGGGCGCGCCAAATATTCAAGGGGGTTATGCAGCATTGCGTAGCTCCCTGTTTTCGTTTTGTGCATGTTCCGCCGCCCCACAATACCCCCTAAAGCGGATCACTTCTCGTGATACTCCCTTTGCATAAAGAGACAATATCAAAGTTGCCCGAGCGTTATTTATGATGGGTCTATTCTCTCTCGACCCGCCTTCTTGAGGCCTATTCACCAGACCGGATTTGTCGAACATCCCCGTGTCGCCCTGTTATTTACTCAACAGCTTGATAGCTCAGACCCTGTTTATTCTCAAAAGCTTCGCCCTGATACTCCTGTAATAATTTCATGAAATACGAAATATATTTCACGAAATATCTTGACAAACCCCCCGGTTATTACTAGATTTCCCCCATGACAAAAGTAAACAAACAGAGACTCAGCCACCAGGTGTATGACATTCTGAAAAAAATGATTGCGGATTACCGGTTCAGCCCCGGCGCCCGCATCAACGTGGAACAGATTGCCAAGGAGGTTGGCGCGAGCCGCACCCCCGTGTGGGAGGCGGTTCACCGCCTCATACAGGAAGGTTTGCTGGAGAACATTCCCAATCGTGGCGTTTTTATGTTGGCCTTGACCCCAAAGGTGGCAATTGAACTCTATGTTGTCAGGGAAGCCCTTGAGAGTCTCGCTGCACGTCACGCAGTGCCGAGGGTAAATGAGCGGGTGCTCAAGAAGATGGCCAAGCTTATTGATGACCAGCGTAAAATGGTGGAGGAGGAAGATTTGGTGGGATACTCCCGACTCGATTACGAATTTCATGCCCTTGTCTACGAATTGAGCGGAAACCGCACCCTTCTGGAAATTCTGGGCGCCGTGAAAAACAAGATGCGTCCCATTTCTTTACAGGTCACCCCCATACTTTCGAGACTTCTGGAGGATCATATGGAGATACTGGCGGCCTTTAAGGAGAGAGATGCTGACAGGGCGGAGGCGGCATTCCGGAATCATAACCTTAAGATGATCGAACAGATAAAACAGTCCATGAATCCCGACGAGTGGGAGGAGGTGCAGGGGGAGAACGGGGCCGGGAAGAGAAGCCAGAGCACTGCATTTCCGCCCACGGCGCCAGCAGGAAATGGCAGGCTGTAAGTAGAGTATTGGAACTAACGATCAGCGGGAATAAAAAAACTAAGATGACGGAAGGAGGATTTGCAATGAGCAAGAAGTCAGTTTTTTGTCTTATGATTGTTGGAGTATTAATGTTTGGTTTCCTTTTACCCCGTGAGACGCGGGCCGAGGCCCCAGACAAGGTAAAGATCGGCCTAATGTTTGGTTTGACGGGTGCGGCATCTCCTATAGGACCGCTTCAGCTTGATGGCGCGAAGCTTGCCGTCAAGGAGATAAACGCGGCTGGTGGTGTGAAGTTCGGGAAAAAGAAGGTTCCGATCGAAGCTTTAGTTAAGGATGATGAGTCTAAGCCGGATGTCGCAATCCGGAGATTCAGGGAACTTGTAGAAGAGAGCAAGGTCCATGTAATAGTCGGGCAGACATTCGCACCGATTTCAGCTGCTCTGAATAAAGAGGTGAAGAAGACTCCGGTTGCCTATTTCCCTGTGAATGTGGTGGCTATCAATATGTTTCAAAAGGCCGAGATGGCCGAAACGACATTTGCCATTCACGGGGCTGCGTACTCTATCGGCTACGCAGGAGCTGCGTACATAGTGGACAAACTTGGATACAAAAACATCGTGTTTTTCGGCCCGGCGTACGCCTTTGGTCGTGACCAGTGGGCAGGCGCCAAGGCTGCCTTCGATAAACGTGGTGTCAAGGTGGAATACGTAGAATCACCGGTTGGCACGAGCGACTACACCTCCTACCTGACGAAGATCGGGGAGAAGAGACCTGACATCGTGATGCTGGCTCACTGGGGCGTAGACGCAGTTAACGTACTGAAACAGACCTATGAAACCGGCCTCAAGAAAAAGAGCAAGATATGGTTTGACTGGATGACCAACTCCTTCGGCAGCGGTGTTCCGCCTGAAGCTCTTGAAGGTGTCTATTCCCTCATGTCCTGGTACTACGATATGAAGGGTTTTCAGGATGCAGCAATCGTAAAGGCATCTGACGCATTCACGAAGAAATTTATCAAGGAGTATAAATATCCGCCCGATCCTTACTCCGCAATGGCCTACGAAGGTGTCATGGAAGCGGTGCGGGCCATGGAGCTTGCTCAGTCCACGGACGGCAAGGCAATGGCAAAGGCTCTCATGGCAAGTCCCAAGTTTGATTCAATGAAAGGACAGGGTATTTGGAGAGCGGATCATCAACCTATCTTCAAGTACGGCGCTTATGTCGTTATCGGCAAGGGCGCAAAGGAAAGAAAAGACAAAAAATGGGATCTGGTAAAGATTATCGGCGCCTATACGGGTGAAGATTACCTGCCGGCGCTCTCCGCATCAGGGTACTGATTTAGATCAGGGGCGGGATAGAATGTCCCGCCCCCCAGCCCCTTCCGGGGAGAGGATGTATGGAAAAAGGGAACATAATAGAAACTAAAGGGGTCACTATTCAGTTCAACGGGCTGGTTGCCGTGGACGGAGTGGACTTCTCCATGAAGAGGGGAGAAGCCGTCGGCATCATAGGATCCAACGGCGCAGGTAAGACCACATTTTTCAACCTTCTCACCGGTCTGTTTCCACCCACAAGCGGAGCCATATTCTACGACGGGAAGGAGATTACCCGCGTGCCTCCTCACAAGCGGGTCATGATGGGCATGGTACGGACCTTCCAGCTTGTTTCGGTGTTTGATTCCCTCACAGTTGTGGACAATCTCATACTGTCTGTGGTGCGATTTCGTGAAGATCGGCGCCCCAAAGGAGGTTTTTTCTTTGCCGATGCCCGCCACCCATCCGTCCTAAAAACCTGCGAAGAGGCCCTGACAATCATGGGTATAGAAGACAAGGCAAATCTGATGACCTCCGAACTCTCATACGGCGACAAGAGAAAGCTCGAGATTGCTGTCGCCCTCTCCCTAAAGCCTAAGATACTCCTCCTTGACGAGCCTTTTGCCGGTCTCGGCGATCTTGAGATAGGAGAGGTTTCCTCCATCATCCGGAGGGTCAAGGAAAATTTTTCCTTCATCATCATCGAACACAAGATATCCAGGATCGTCGATCTTGTGCAACGTTTGAGCGTCATGCATGAAGGAAGGCTCATTGCGGAAGGCGTGCCGGCCGAGGTTCTCTCGAACCCCCTCGTGAGAGAGGTTTACTGGGGAAAAGAGGAGGGTCTTGCATGCTCAGTGTGACAAACCTTGATGTTGCATACGGAAACGCCATGGTACTGCATGGAATTTCCATGGAGGTTGAACAGGGACAGATGGTCTTTGTGGCTGGTCGGAACGGCGCAGGAAAGACTACGCTCTTCAAGTCCATAGCGGGATTTCTGAAACCGAGCTCAGGCGCAGTTCTGTTCGAGGGAAAGAGCATAGTGGGGCTCCCGCCCGAAAAGGTGGCTCTCCTTGGCATCAGGTATATATTTCAGGACAAGCGGGTTTTCTCAAACCTGACAGTGAGGGAGAACCTTGAACTTGCCGCCTATCCAGTGAAGGAGAATATGAAAGATGCTGTGGACAAGGTGCTCCAGATCTATCCCAAAATGGAAAAGTTCCTCTCCCTGAGGGCGGGCAGTCTGAGCGGCGGACAGAGGCAGATACTGCTTATCGGCAGGGCGCTGATCGGGAATCCCAAGCTCCTCCTGATTGATGAACCGACCGAAGGCCTTGCTGCCGGAACAATAAACGACGTCCTTAACGTACTCTCGCTCATGAGGGGCAAGGTTTCGATGGTAATAGTGGAACAGAACCTTTCCGTAGTCGGTATGCTTGCAGACAAGGTTTACATGGTCAAGGAAGGCAAGATCATGAAAGAGATTGTGGAGAAGGCGGAGATTAACGACAAGATGGCAATGGAAAGCTATCTATGAATCAACCTGTGACGCGTCATCCGTGATGCGCTGAGACGAACCTACTAAAGAAGGAGGATTTAAACATGGCAAAGCAGAAGATTGAGGGAGCAAAGACGGCAATTGTTTTGATCGAACCCCAGTACGATTTCCTCAAACCGGGCGGTTCCATGTACCAGTTCATCGCGGAACAGCTGGAAAAACGGAAGGTAATACCGAACCTGGTTAACCTCGTAAAGTCGGCAAGGAGTAAAGTGAAAAAGATCATTTATGTTCCGTTCGAAGCCTTTGAACCGGGGTTCCCGGAGATCGACAAAAAGGGGCCCGGCATGGGGGGATTGAGAGGTCTTGAAATCGATATGCCCACTGGCTGGAAGATTGACGGGAAGCCGGTGAGCGGCGCGTGGGTGGCGGGGACTCCCGGCCCCGAGATCATACCGGAACTTACCCCGGAAAAGGGTGATATTATCGTGAGAGGCAAGAAGACCCTCGATGCCTTCTGGTCCACCGCCCTCGACTATACACTCCGGGTTAACATGGTTGATACTGTGGCAATTGTTGGTTTCCACACCAACTGGTGCGTGGAATCAACTGCCAGGTCCGCCTACGACAAGGGGTACAATGTTATTGTGATCGGCGACTGCACCGGTACTGACACGGATGAAGAACAGAATTACGCTGAAAAATGGATATTCCCGAAAATAGGCAAGGTCATGAAGTCTAAAGATTTCCTTGCGAGCCTCAATTAAAAAGGGTAATCCCCGTTCCCCACGTTCGTCCCGGAGTGCCAAACGCACGGCACTCCGGGGCTACCGTTCTGGCGGAATAGGCAAGGGCAGGATGAAGAGGGAGAGGAGCGATACATTGGTCAATAAGAACAGCACCGGATTAAGAAGTTTCCGTGATATTCTCTTTATTGCCGCCGGATTCCTGGCTATCATGCCCGTACTGGGCATAAACAGGACCACCGATTTCATTATCTTCTCCATTTTCGTGTTGGGCTTTAACATCCTCTACGGTTTCATGGGGAGGCTCTCCTTTGGACACATGCTTTACCTGGGGTGCGGGGCTTACGGGATTACCCTTTTCACCGAGCATGTTTCCCATAACCCCTTCCTGGCCGTTATTGCGAGCATCTGCGCGGGAGCGCTTCTTGGCGCCATTCTGGGCCCGATTATCGTGAGAACCACGGGCGCCTGTTTTGCTCTTATCAACCTGGCCTTCAATCAGGTCGGCTATTTTCTTGTTGTTGTGGCTTTTTCGAAGTACACCGGTGGAGAGGACGGTATGTCAGTCTCCTTCACTAAGACCGGATTTCTTGACTTCAGCAACAAACCGTTCAAATTCGGTTTTGTCCTCTTCTGCCTCCTTCTCACCTACTATCTCCTCAGGAAGTTTACCTTATCTCCATACGGGGTGCTCATAAAGTCCATCAAGGAGAATGAAACCAGAGTCAAGTTCCTGGGTTACAATACGTTTCTCTACAAGTGGATCACCTTCATCATCTCCACGTCGCTCTCCGCCTTTGCGGGCGCTCTCTCCATACTCAATTACGGATACGTGACGCCGAGTTTCATTGATCCATCCAGGGCTGTTGAAGTCATTTTTGCCGCCCTTATCGGCGGCGCAGGGAGTCTCTACGGAGCCATAATCGGCGGGGTCATCTACATGGCCATCAGCAACTACCTCGCATCATATATACCAAGATGGGAGATGTTCCTGGGCTTTACCCTCCTGATCGTTGTATTCCGGTTCAGAACAGGTGTCTGGGGCTACGTTTGCGAAAAGTTTAAGGGTAGTGCCAAAGCAGTGCCGGTGAGGACGTCATGATAAACACAATTGCCTATGGGCTGACAATCGGCGCCATCCTGTTCATTATCAGTATTGGTCTGTCGCTTACCTTCGGAACGATGAGAATTGTGAATTTTGCCCACGGTCTCGTATATACGATCGGCGCATACCTTCTCGTAAGCATCCTTCCATTTGTCAGGAACAACTTCATCCTCGGGGCTTTAATCGCAGTCCTTGCGGTCATACCCATAAGCTACGTGATAGAGCGTTTTGTTATAAGAAAACTCTACGGAGTTTCTATTGACTATGCCATCATCGCGACCTATGCCGTTGTTCTGATCGGCATAGATGCCATAAAATGGATTTGGGGCGCCTCACCCATACCCCTTTCCGACCCTGTGGGTATAGATGTGAACTTTATCGGCATCACACTGCCCCTGTACAGGCTCATCATCATTCTGCTCGCCATTGCCATCTTCTTTGCCCTCTCAATCTTCTTCAAGAAGAGCATGGTGGGAAAGATCGTTATTGCGGCCCTTGAGGATAAGGATGCGGTAAGAGGTTTGGGAATCAGTGTGGAAAAGTATTTTACCTATGTCTTTGTCATAGGAAGTTCTCTCGCCGCCCTTGGAGGCGTGCTCTACGCGCCTATCACTTCAGTTCATCCTTACATGGGAATGATGGTCCTTCTCGTTAGTTTTGCCGTGGTTCTGGTAGGAGGGCTTGGCAACATAAAGGGGACATTCATTTCTGCCTTTGTGCTGGGGATGGTTATGGCCATAACGGGAAGGTTCTGGGGTCCCGCAGCAGAAACCATGGTATTTGTGGTCATGGGCATAGTGCTGATCTTCAAACCGATTGAAGTATGATGCGGGTTGGTTTCAGTCGATACATCAAGGGAATGAATTTGAGGGAATAGTGATCCACACTCATAACCGATTATTAACCGACATTTTCCATGCAGCTCTCGGCGCCGCAAACCCTTATGAATGCGTATCGCACCATGTCGGTCACATTTCCCGGACTTTCCGTGAGGGTGGTTTTGAAAGACTCTTCCTTGTGAGCTTCGGGAAAGCAGCCTATTTGATGGCCAAGGCGGTGAGTGACCAGATGCGCCAAACCGTGAGCCACGGCATGGTTATCACCAAATACGGCCACATGCAGGAAGCGCCCCTTTCTCCAATGGTGGAACTCTTTGAAGCCGGCCATCCTGTGCCTGATGAAAACGGGCTGGCTGCAACCGGAAACGTTTTGGACCTGTTGAAGAGCGCTGACGCAAATACCCTTGTCCTCTGCCTCATCTCTGGCGGGGGTTCAGCCCTTTTTGTGGATCCCTGCCCCCCCGTGACGCTCGCCGAAAAGCAGGAGGTAACTACTCTTCTCCTTAAGGCGGGCGCTGGCATTGAAGAACTCAATGCCGTGAGAAAGCATATTTCGCTGGTGAAGGGGGGGCGTCTCGCCGAGCTTGCATATCCGGCCAGGCTTATCTCCCTCATCCTTTCCGACGTGATAGGGGACAGACTTGATGTTATCGCGTCGGGTCCCACGGCACCCGATGATTCCACCTTTTCTGATGCCCTTGAGGTGATCAGGAAATATGGTCTGCCAGGGAGGATACCGGCATCCGTAATGAACCTCCTCGACTGCGGTGCAGCTGGAAGGTTGCCAGAAACTCCAAAACAGGGAAACCCAATCTTCGACCAGGTAGAGAACATCATTGTGGGGAGTAACGGGAAGGCTACAGAAGCTGCCAGGAAAACAGCCCTTGAAATGGGATTTGATACCACCGTCCTTTCATCGGAATTGCAGGGTGAAGCCCGTGTCATCGCAAAAGAGCTTGCAGCAAAAGCCAAAGAAGTTGCCAGGTCGTCACTTGCAGCCCACCCTTCCATTCGCCCGATATGCCTGATTTTTGGTGGTGAGACGACTGTAACCGTAAGCGGGGAGGGGAAGGGTGGCCGTAACACCGAGCTGGCCCTTGCCTTCGCGTTGGAAGTGGAAGGACTCCCTGGAATTACGCTATTGTCTGCAGGAACAGACGGCACCGATGGTCCAACGGATGCGGCTGGAGCCTTTGCAGACTGGGAAACCGCAGGTCGTGCACGTAGTGCTGGCCATGATCCGGAAAAGTATCTTGCCAATAACGACTCTTACAACTTCTTCAGGGAGACAGGCGGCCTATTTGTCACGGGTCCCACCGGTACGAACGTTATGGACCTCCAGATCATCCTCATCGAACCTGCAGGCATGACCAACCAAGGAGGCGTATTTAATGAACAGCAATGATGACAAATATAATCTCTTGCTTGATAAGTTGGAGCGGCTTCTTGACAGCCTCACTCCTGTTGAGATCGTGGGACCCGATTTTAATGCCAACCTTGCCTTTCGCTGGGAGCGCTCAGGTGAAAACGGCGGCAGGCTGACGGCGGTGACGCACCCGCACCTGTTTGATCTGGATGATCTTGTCGGGATTGATGACATCCGAGATGAGGTCATGCGGAACACCAGCCAGTTCGTCAAAGGTTTTCCAGCCAACAACGTATTGCTTTGGGGTGAACGAGGCTGTGGTAAGTCTTCACTGGTCAAAGGCCTGTTGAAGCCGTTCGGGGCGCATGGGTTGCGGATCATTGAGCTGAAACGCTGGGATCTCATGTCTCTGCCACTCATTATGTCGATAGTGCGAGATGTGCCGAATCGTTTCATACTGTTCTGTGACGACCTCTCTTTCGATGAGGGGGAGGGTGATTTCAGGGCGCTGAAAACCCTGCTTGACGGAGACATCGAGGAACGTCCCGAGAACATTCTTATTTACGCCACCTCAAACCGCCGACACCTCATGCCGGAGCGGATGAGCGAAAACAGCGGTGAACTGGAGATTCATCCGGAGGAGGCGGTGGGAGAAAAGCTGGCTCTGTCGGATCGTTTCGGTCTGTCGCTCGGTTTTTACAGCCTCGATCAGGACGAGTACCTGGCCGTGGTCCGAGAGTATGCAACGCGGAGAAAACTTGCGCTGCCAGATGATGAATTGTGCGTAAAGGCTTTGCAATGGGCAAGGTTTACCGCCAGAAGGAGCGGCCGTTCCGCCCTGCAGTTTGTTAATGACCTTGAAGGGAAGATGTTACTTTTCCGGATCGGCAACAAAGTATGATATGATCTTGGCTGGCTGAAGCATTAGACTGATATCATCAGATAATAATTTGGGACATTCCGGAATAGCGCTGGTTCAAGCGGTCGCAGCATGATTTTAGTGCTGAATTACTTAGCTGGCAGGTGATAGGCTCGAGTCCTATAGTGTGCACCAATAATAACAGACACTTACAATGATTAATTGTGGGTGTTTTTGTTTTATGAATGATAAAAATAACTTGCATTCATTTCAATCTAAAACAATCAAGTTTACTGTATCCTAAAAATGGTATAGTTGTTAAATATCTTTATTTTATGCTAACGCAGATAAATATCTATCGTGTCCTGGTAATATAAATGAACGAAAACATTTTCATAGGTCTTATCAACAATGCCGCTCTGCTTTTGTCTCTCGGCTTGATTTACGATATTCTCTCCCGCGAGAAGCGAACAACTGCCCCTCTCCTGAACCAGATAACCGCCGGACTTATAATCGGCGGCATAGCCATTTTCCTCATGCTTACTCCCGTCAAGTGGGAAGCCGGCATTATTTTTGATGCCCGCACCATCCTCCTCGGACTGACAGGACTTTTCTTCGGTGCAATACCCACACTCCTGGTAATAGCAATAACCGGCGCCTACCGGCTAAGTCTCGGAGGCGGAGGTGCGCTCATGGGTGTTGCCACCATAATTTCTTCCGGACTGATTGGTCTGGTCTGGAGACATTTCCGATTACGCGATTCAAAAGAGTTGTCGCTCTCCGAATTGTACCTGTTTGGCGTGGTAGTACATATCGCCATGATTATATGCATGATCCTGCTGCCACTGAGATCCATTCTAAAAACCATAAGCACCCTAACCCTGCCGGTCATAATAATCTATCCCGTATGTACCGCACTTTTGGGAAGCCTGATCGCTGGCCGACAGAGAAGACATCGCATTGGAGAAGAGTTGCTTGAGCTCAAGGAGACGCTTCAGGAACAGAATGAAGAGTTGCAGGTTAACGAAGAATCACTGCGTGATCAAAATGATGAACTTCTGGTGACCGAAGAGATGCTGCGCGTACAGATCGAAGATTACGAGGCCAGCCGTAAGTTACTGAAAGATAGCGAGGAAAAGTACAGGAAGCTGGCAAACGAGCAGCAGATAATTCTGAACAGCTCTTCCGTCGGGATCATCTTTGTCAAAAACCGAAAAGTGCTCTGGGCCAACCCTGCACATTGTTCGATGTTTGCCTATGAAGTCGGAGAAACACAATATATGGATACTTCGGTGTACTATGTTGACAACGAATCGTTTGAATATACAGGAGAAAAAGCGTATTCAACAATTGCATTAGGCAGCATCTATTCAGAAGATCTGATGATGAAAAAGAAGGACGGTGCACTGTTCTGGTGCAATCTTGTCGGTCAGGCGGTAAACCCTCAGAATCTGGAGGAAGGTTCTATCTGGAGCTTTCAGGATATCACCGAACGAAAGCGGTCGGAAGAGCAGCTGCGCCATACTCAAAAGATGGATGTTCTTGGCCAGTTGGCAGGTGGGGTTGCTCACGATTTCAACAACATGCTGACCGCTATCATGTCGGCGGCGGAACTATTGAAGTTCCGGTTGTCAGACGAAGACAGAAATATGAAAATGGTCGATACAATTCTGAACGCAGCCACTCACTCGGCAGAACTTACAATGGATCTGCTGGCCTTCTCACGAAAAGGGAAAACCGAGAACATCCCGGTTGATATCAATGAGGTGATAGCCGCAGTTATCGGCCTTCTGGAGCGAACCATCGATAAACGTATCGATCTTGTAACCAGACTGGATGCTGCAAACCCGACCGTCATTGGCGATTCAACGCTCCTGCAGAATGCGCTGCTGAATATGGGAGTCAATGCCCGTGACGCGATGCCGGAAGGGGGCACTCTCACCTACTCCACTTCGGAAGTTACTCTGGATGATGCTTACTGCAAATATAACCAGGGTTCTGTTACCCCCGGAAGGTATCTGCAGATTTCAGTGTCGGATACCGGAGTAGGCATACCAAAAGAGATCATAGAACGGATATTTGAACCATTTTTTACAACCAAGGAAACAGGCAAAGGCACTGGACTGGGTCTGGCAGCTGTCTACGGCACAGTCAGGGATCATAACGGAAGCATCAATGTTTGCAGCGAGCCTGGCCAAGGGACTGTATTCAATGTGTTCATCCCGCTCAGCAGTGCAGAGTCAGAGGCTGCGCTGTCGAAAGAAGGGGTTGTCCACGGTACCAGCTGTATTTTACTGGTTGATGACGAAGAGATGATTCGGAGTATGGGCCATGACCTTCTTACGGAACTCGGCTACACTGTTTATTTGGCTGAAGATGGTTATCAGGCTCTGGAGCTTTACGCTCATCACAGAGATCTGATTTCCCTGGTGATACTTGACATGATCATGCCCAAAATGAATGGGAAAGAAACATATCTTAAGCTGTTGGAAATAGACCCGGATGTGCGGGTGCTGATCTGCTCCGGATTTCACCGTGAGGGAACAACCCAGGAACTTGTTGAGTTTGGCGCAAAGGGATTCATAAAGAAACCATATAACATGATAGACCTGAGCCGAGCGGTCATGGAGGGCATTTCTGGCTGAGCGGCCTTGTAACCTAGTGACCAAATTAGTCCAGTTGAATCGCTCTGATTAATAAATAAACAGCTGTCTAGCATATTATTCCGCAGTCGGATTTTCAGGAAAGCTCGCATGAGAAAATCATTGCTCATTTATTATTTGTCCCTCCCACTGAGAACACACCTGCTTCTCCTTGCACTCCTGATAGCCCTCCCTGCCATCGGCCTGATTATCCATACCGGAACAATACAGCGCGACGATGCTGTCAGGAGAGGATTTAATGAAGCGAGAAGACTGGCCTACAATATTGCCATGACGCAGTATGATTTGGCCGGCAATGCCGAACAATTGATGACTACGTTGGCGCAAATACCTGATATAAAAAGACATAACGAAACCACTACCACTGTTCTGCTGCGGGACATAAACTTGAAGAGCCGACATTTCGGCAATATCGTCATAACCGACCGGAAGGGAAATGTATGGGCTTCAGCATTGCCGATGACAAAATCATTTTCCCTGGAGAAGAGACGCACTTTCAATAATGTTTTGAAAACGAGGCGGTTCTCATCCGGGGAATATGTTGTAGGGAGCATTTCGGCCAAAGCCACCATAGGTTTTGGTTATCCCGTTTATAACGTTGACGGAGTTTTTGACGGAGTCATTGCCTGCAATTTAAATTTCAATATATACGACAACTTGCTAAAACAGCAGGATACTCCGAAAGGAGTATCCCTCAACTTCATAGACCACAACGGTTTAATCATATACAGCAACATGAATCCTGATAAATTGATTGGAACTGAACTCGCAAGAGAGCGGTTTCTCAGGATGAAAAATGGCAAGGATAGAGACACGTTCATTGATTTCGATATTAACAATGAAAAGCGGGTTGTCTCTTATCGCAAGCTGCAGTTGTCTGGTGAAGAATCTCCTTACATATACATTCGTGCGAGCGTCCCTCTTCAGGGACTGCTTGATAAAGCAAGAAGCGCCCAGCATAAAAGCATTGCCACTCTCTTCCTTTATTTGTTGGCCGCAATTGCCTTGGCCATACCGATCGGCAATTATTGCTTCGTTCGACGTATAAATAAATTGCAGGAGGCTTCAAGGCTTCTCGCTTCAGGCGATCTGAACGTCAGGGTTTTTGAGATTGTCAAAGGAGGTGAGTTGGGAGAATTGGCCCGCTCTTTTGACGAAATGGCAGCTCAACTGGCCGAAAGAGAATTTGCTCTTCGCAGAAGCGAGAGAGAGCTTCAAGATTTGAACAAGGAACTGCTGGACAGGGTCGAACTGGAAATGGAGAAGCGCCTGAAACATGAGCGGATATTGGCGCGCCATGACCGCCTTGCAGCGATTGGCGAGATGATCGGGGCCATTGCCCATCAGTGGCGTCAACCATTGGCAACGCTCGGGGCAACGGTTCAGGGTATCAGAATGGCCTGGGAGGAGAAGTGCATTGATGACGAATTCCTGAAAAATGCCGAGTCAGATGCGCAAATGCAGTTAGAGTATATGTCGGATACCATTGAGGATTTCAGGAATTTCTTTAACCTCGAAAAAACAATTGAGCGATTCGAGCTCAAAGAAAAGGTTGGAGAGGCTGTGTTGCTTGTGTCTCCACAGTTTGCAAACTCCGGTGTACGCATTGAAATAATTGATAATTTGGGGGATTGTGTATTGGAGATCAGTGGGTATCAGAATGAATTCAAACAGGCGGTTCTCAATCTCGTCAGTAATTCATTCGATTCGATAATCGATAAACGCTCAAATATAAAACGGGATGGTTTCATTGGCCAGGTTTTGATCCGCCTCTCAGTCGAAGGAGAGAATATTGTTGTCGAAGTAAGAGATGATGGGGGAGGAATACCGGCGGAATATTACGACAAGGTATTTGAGCCTTATTTCACCAGCAAGGCGGATAAGGGGACCGGCATAGGACTGTACATGGCCAAACTTATCATTGAAGAGAGCATGGGAGGAGAGCTCAGCTTCAGAAGCGGGCCTGACGGCACTGTATTCAGGATAGAAATCCCGAAAGAATTTCCGGAAGAGGTGGAGGCAGATGACTGACAAAATCCGGTTGAAAATTCTTTATGTTGAGGATGAACCGAAACTTAGGGAACGGATCGCAATTGTGCTTTCGATGCGCTTTGAGCCTGTATTTACAGCTGCCAACGGCAATGAGGCTCTGGATATTTTTTCCAGGGAACGCCCCGATGTCGTCGTGAGCGACATAATGATGCCACTGATGGACGGCCTCGACATGACAATGCGGATCCGTAAAATAGCTCCGGATACGCCGGTAATCCTCTGCACCGCCTTCACGGAGACGGATTATCTTCTCAAAGCTATCGAACTCGGAGTATCAGCTTATGTCCGCAAGCCGATTGATTGCAGAAAACTAGTCGAGACGATCTCACGGGCTGCTACCCCTATTCTTCAGAGAGCCGAACTGGACAAGGCGAGGCAGGGCGAACAGGCGTCGCTGGAACTGCTGCTCGGGAACAGCCCTGCAATGCTGGATGTCATCGAGCAGGCGAAGCGCATCTCGACAACTGATTATTCACTAATCCTTCAGGGTGAAACCGGTGTGGGCAAATCCCATCTTGCATCTCTGATACATGGATTAAGCCGGCGAAGGCATCAGCCATTTATTACAGTCAATCTGGGATCTCTTCCGGAATCATTGGTTGAGAGTGAATTGTTCGGGCATGTCAAGGGGGCCTTCACAGGTGCGGTTTCAGCCAAGAGAGGTCTTTTCGAGGAAGCCGGCGGCGGAACGCTTTTTCTTGACGATGTCGATTGCGCGCCGCCAGCTATCCAGGCCAAGATTCTCTATGCCGTCGAACAGAAACGATTTTACCCCGTCGGCGGGATAAAGCCGGTCGCTGCCGATATACGCATCATCGCAGCAAGCAACCGCGAACTCCTTCATGAGGCGAGAACGGGAAATTTCCGGGAGGACCTCTATTACAGGCTTGGCGGCCTTGTGATCACATTACCGCCTCTGCGTGATAGAGTTGAAGATATTCCGGTTCTGGCGAGGGCGTTTCTCAATGAGGCCTCGCTGGAGCTGGACCGGATTCCTCCCCGCGTAACCCCGGACGCGATCATGCTGCTTAGCCGCCATAAGTGGCCAGGGAATGTGCGGGAATTGAAGAGCGTCATTAAACGCGCTGTTCTCTTTGCAGGTGAAGCCATCACTTGCAAAGATCTGGACAATATACTTGAAAAATTCCGTCCGGCAGCGTCCCAAGATCAAGCTTTGACCCTGCAGACACTTGAAGAGATCAAACGCCAGGCCGTTCAACAGGCTCTGGCCGCCTCCGGCGGCAAGAAAATGGAAGCCGCCCGCCTCTTGGATGTCGATTACAGCAGTTTCAAGCGGATGCTTGCCAGATACAACATCTAGGAGCCTGTCGGACTTAGGAGAAATCTACTGCAAATCCGTCTGAACGGATCATATTTCGCCGCTTTATCGGTCAATAGAACGGCTATTGACCTTCAAAACCGACAAAATCTGCTCTCGCCCAGCCTGATTTTCGCTACGATTTCCTAAGTCCGTCAGACTCCTAGAGCTGATCATTTTGCCTACCCTTTGCACTCTCCTGCTGCGCATTTTGCATACCCCACAATTTGGTAAATTTGAAAATATGCAGTTATTTCAATATGAAACTGGCATGGCATCCCTTTTGCTCAGCAATTGAGCAGCTGTTTTTTAAAGATGCGTATCAGAGGAAAATTATGAGCAGAAGAGCAGATGTCTCGATCGACTCGGAATTTACCGATCCCGGTTACTCCAGTTGGTGCACATTTATGGGGAGACAATTCCCTGAGTGTTACTGTGTGAATATTTCAAGCATGAAAATCCCCAAAATGCTTGCCTTCTGCGCGGGTGAATACAAATCCTGCAATATATACCGTAAAAAGAGAGAAAATATTGATGTGGCAGTGCAATAATTTTGGACGAAAGGGAGCCTTAAAATGATTGTTTTTGGAATTGTGTCACTGTTCGCCGGGGCCGTCTCTGCTTACCAGTTCTACTGTTATTTTACTTACCGAAACGGGCAGCCATGATATCCGGTTACTGACGTGGCCGTAATCGAAATGATAAAAGCGGGGTTGATGCAATGATATTGGTATATGGATTTCTGGCACTGGTGGCTGTGGGCCTTATCGTGTTCGGTTTTCAGTATATAAGCTACTATAAAAAACAGAACGAATAGCATGGAATCCGTGACTAATGATAAGCGCAAACCGATGGGCAAATCGGGCCGGAAGCCAAGGTACAATGTAATCTCCATAAGAATCAGCGAGGAGAGTCGAAGGCATCTGGAGACTCTTATGGAGTACAACCGGAAGAGTGTCTCTGACATCATGCGTGAAGCCTTGAAATTTTACGTTACTCGAGAATGAAGCTTTTATAAAACTGGCAGGTAACATGGGATCGTATCAAAAGAAGCTTACATTTTAGAGGAATCATAGTGCTTTTTGCCCGGCGTATTTTCAAGTTCCCGAATTTTAACGATCCGGATGCATTGCTCCCCGCTTTAGTGCGTATAGCCAGCGCCTCCATAATGGTCATCCTGACACTTTCGACGATTGCCGTCTACCAGATATCTTCACAGGAGGTTATACGGGACGCCCGGGAAACCGCCATAAAGGTCAGTCGGGTGATGTATGAGCAACAGAGAGATGCTCTGGCCTCCTTGGACAGCGACGGGAAATATCGATTGCTGCATTCGGTTCAAGCGAACACACCTCTGATCGATCGATATTTTCGGAGCTATCTCCGTAACTTCGACATCCTCAAAATCAAGATATATTCTCCATCCAAAGAAATTATTTACAGCTCCGATCCGAAGATAATGGGCATGGTCGATAGCGACAACTGGCGATTAAAAAGGGCCTTGATGGGAGAGGTTGATTCCCACATGGAAAAAAAAGACCGGATGCTCGACCTGTCGGAAGAGGCTAAGTTCAATGTCTCAGTGGTCGAGACATACATTCCCATTAGTCCTGGAAACAAGACAATCGGTGTCTTCGAGATATACACAGATGTTACCGACTACAGGAAAGAGATCCTCCATATCGTCGCGGTTACGCTGATTTGGTTGACTGCTATCCTGTTGTTAGTTTTTGCCTGTTCTTACCTGGTGATCAGAAAGGCGACCGGACTCATAAAAGAAGTTCAACAGAGCCTTGCCGAAAAGGTCGAGCAACTGGAAGATGCGCTGGCAAGCGTCAAGCAGCTTGAAGGGATCATCCCAATCTGCTCCTGGTGCAAGAAAATACGTGACGACGAGAAGAGTTGGCATCAACTGGAGCAGTACATCTCGAACCATTCCGAAGCCACGTTCAGCCACGGAATATGCCCCGAGTGCTATGATATCCAGATGAAGGAAATTGAAAACATGTAGATGAGCCATTTGCAAAAGTGTGGAACTTTTGTAACTGTTGACAGATATGGCAAGCCGGACAAAACCGGATGGGCTAAATGAAAATAGCTACTCATCTTCAGCTCGGGTAGTGCTCCATATATACAAAGGAGGGTTGCTGATAACTCTGTAACCCTTTGTCATTTGCGGGACGCTTTTCAATCAACCTCCAACTTCTTTGCATTCTTGCACAACAAGTTGTATTGTATCCACGATGAAGCAGTAAATTCCATCCATATCTCCGGAGGAGAGCATGCTGGCACTCTACAACATGGTATTCGGTTTCGCGCCATTCATTTTTATCGCATTTGTCTGGTTTGTGAGCTGCCTCAAGGTGGTGAACGAGTACGAGCGACTGGTGGTGTTCACGCTGGGCAAGGTGAATAAGGATCCTAAAGGTCCAGGCCTCGTCTTTGTCTTCCGCCCCTTTCAGACGGCCGTTCGGATTAGTCTGCGTACCGTTGTGCTCGATGTGCCGAGCCAGGATATTATCACTCGCGATAACGTGAGCCTTAAGGTCAGCGCTGTCGTCTACTTCAAGGTGATGGACGCCAAACAGGCCATTCTAGGCGTTGAGAACTACAACTACGCCACCAGCCAGATCGCGCAGACCACGCTACGATCCATTCTCGGTGAGGTAACTCTGGACGAGCTGCTGGCGGATCGCGAGAAGCTAAGTGTGAGACTCCGGGAGATCATCGATTCCTCCACCGAACCTTGGGGTATCCAAGTCTCCGCCGTCGAACTAAAGAGCGTGGATCTGCCAGAACAGATCCAGCGAGCCATGGGCAAGCAGGCCGAAGCTGAACGTGAAAAGCGCGCCAAGGTTATTGCGGCCGAAGGTGAACTGCTGGCCAGCCAGCAACTCCTTGAAGCCGCCAACACCCTCAGCCAGAACCCCGCTGCCATGCAGATGCGCTATTTGCAGACCCTTACAGAGATCGCCGTGGAGAAGAACAGCACGATCGTTTTCCCGCTCCCCATTGAGCTGATGAAGGTCTTTGACAAGCTCGGGGAAAAGCCCTGAATCAACCCCTCCAGTAGCGGATAGCGTGGCGGGATCAACTCTCGCCGCATCTGCTGCCAAATCTGAATGGACGGCATTCTTCACATTTGACCATGAGTGTTTAAAGTTTGAACGAGCTGCTCCCCATCCATCTATTCCATTTCATTATGCCGGTTATCAGAACCCTTGCCTTTACCCTTTTCAATGATATACTGGCCGGCAAAATTTGCCCGCAAAGTGGGTATCATCACTTTCAGAACCGGAATTTTACCATGAAAATAATGTCACTCCCGATTCTTTCCCCAAGCTGTTGGAGAATTGTCAGTATGTTTTTTCAAAAAGCGCCTGCGAGGAATGGAATTTCCAATTGGGTGATCTGAGCATTAAACGTCCAAAAATTCTGGTAATCTCCGGTCAGACTGCATCAGGCAAGAGTGAACTTGCCCTGCGGCTGGCCCATGAACTAAATGCCGAGATCATCAATGCCGACTCGATGCAGGTATATCGAGGCCTGGATATCGGCACAGCCAAGCCGACCCGTTTGCAGCGCTCCGAAGTTCCACATCATCTGATCGATATAGTTGCTCCTGACGCCCTCTTTTCCGCCGCCGATTTCTCAGATGCCGCAGGTGATGTTATCCGGGATATCTCAGCCAGAGGTAAACGGGTCATTGTAGTGGGTGGTACCGGTCTTTATATTCGTGCGTTGCTGAAAGGTCTGGCGGATTCTCCCAGCGCCGCAGAAGATGTGCGCTCCGAATTGCGGGAAGAGGCTCGCAGGATTGGGAGCGAGGCGATGCTGGAGCGACTGCGGCGGGTTGACCCCGAACTGGCTGCCGAGCTGCACCCCAATAATTTGGTCCGCATCATCAGGGGACTGGAGGTGCAGCAACTTACCGGCATTCCGCTTTCCCGTCAACAGCGGGAACACGCCTTTGCAGTCAGACGCTACGAAAGCCTGCAGATCGGCATTGCAGTCGAACGGGGCGAGCTGTACAGACGTATTGAAGAGCGGGTTGACCGGATGCTCGCGGAAGGCCTTCTGGACGAGGTGAGCAGGCTTCTGTTGTCCGGTTTCGGGCGTGAATTAAAGTCTATGCGCTCTATCGGATACAAAGAGGCCACCGCCTTCTTAAGTGGAGAGATCAATCTGGAGGAAGCGGTTACACTGATAAAACGAAACACGCGGCACTATGCCAAACGCCAGCTGACCTGGTTCAAAGCTGATCCGGATATATTATGGTTTGAATATCCAGGAAAGTTTGGTACCCTTTTGCAGAATGCAATTGAATTTTTTGATCGACGAGAGGAGTAAATACAATGGCTAAGGCACCTTTTAATATTCAGGATCAGTATCTTAACCAGGCTCGCAAGGAGAGGGTGCGGGTAGCGGTTATCATGATGTCGGGTGATAAACTGGAAGGTTTTATCAAATCGTTCGACAACTTCTCGGTATTGCTTGACTCTAACGGCGACATCCTTATCTACAAACACGCCATCTCCACCATCACATCGGCGGATGGTTCATTCCGCTTGCATCAGTGACCGACAGGTCGCCACTTCAGGCTCGACCGGATTCCGGAGCGGCTTCAAGAAAACTACCGATGCCAAAAAGTACGAAAATTCTCCTCGGAACAACGCTTCTGCTTTGCATTCTGTCGGCGTCGGCACTCTATTACTCGGGCGCGGTTTTTTTGCAGCTCTTCATCGCTTTTGCGCTGGCCTATATACTGAACCCGGCGGTCAAGTTTCTTGAGCGCAAAGGGATAAAGCGACTGTATGGGATTATGATCGTTTTCTGTTTGACTGTCATTGTCTCAGGTGGTTTTGCAGTTTTTCTGTTCGTCTCCATAACCGGCGAACTTTCAAACATGCAGCTCAATCTGCCGGCCTATGTCCAGCATCTCTACGAAATAACTCCCGCTTCACTGAAGAGCTATCTGGGGGTTGAAACGACCGGCAAACTTGCACAGCGCCTTAACGAAATTTTGCAGCAGGCCCGCAGCGCCGCCCCTGATCTTCTCAAGCCACTGCTGACATTCGCGCAGAAAGCTCTCACTTCGACGGTAGGTGTACTCCTTTCACTGTTGGGCTACCTGATCATACCGGTCTATCTGTTCTATCTTCTGTTAGACCTGCCACAACTGAAAACCTTCATCGAATCGTATATCCCGGAACGTTTTCGTCCGGCGTACACCAATAAACTGAAGGAAGTTGATGCAGTGCTGTCCGGTTTTGTCCGGGGCCAGTTATCAGTATGCGCAATTCTGGCGATCCTCTACAGTGCCGGCCTGTACGTGATCGGCATAGACCTGGCGATTGCCATCAGCACACTGGCCGGCGCTGCCTTTATCATCCCATATGTAGGCACGATTATCGGCATCTGTCTTTCGGTTGCGATGGCGCTGCTCAAATTTAACGACATCCTTCACCCGTTGCTCTGTCTCGGGTGGTTCGGATTTATCCAACTGCTGGAAGGCGCCATTATCACGCCCAGGATAGTCGGCCACACCGTTGGTCTGCACCCATTGGTTGCGATTGTGGCCCTTTTGATTGGCGGACAGATCTTTGGTCTGGCCGGTATGTTGCTGGCGGTGCCGGTCACAGCAGTGTTGCAGGTCTTCATGCGCACACTGGCCGAGTATTACAGGGAGTCCGAGTTTTTTCGGGGTGCTTGATGAAGGGGCTCTTTATCGAGGCTGTCTCGCCCGGATCGATTGCCGACAGGATGGATGTCAAGGCTGGTGATCGATTGCTGGCTGTCAACGGACAACTCCTGCGCGACATTATCGATTACAGCTATTACACGGCCTCCGAAGAAGAACTGTTGCTGGAGATCGAAAAACCTGATGGTGAACTTTGGGAGATGGAGGTAGAACGTGAGCCGGGAGAGCCGCTCGGACTCCTGTTTCCAGCTCCGGAACCGGCCCGCTGCGCCAACAACTGTCTATTCTGTTTTGTCCATCAACTTCCCAAGGGGCTGAGAAAACCGCTTTATGTCAAGGACGAGGACTACCGCCTCTCCTTTTTAAACGGCAACTACGTTACCCTTGCAAACCTTGAAAACTCCGAGTTATTCCGCATAGCGGAACAGCATCTCTCCCCTCTGTATATTTCAGTTCACTCCACCAATCCAATACTGCGCGAACAGCTGCTGGGGAAGAAAAATATTCCGCCTATTCTGGATCAGTTGCAGAAGCTGGCTTCGGCCCGCATAGTAATGCACGCTCAAGTGGTTCTTTGCCCCGCTCTGAATGATGGCGTCGAACTCGAACGGACCGTATCCGATCTGGCCGCTCTCTACCCATCCGTTCGTTCGCTGGCTGTGGTTCCTCTGGGGCTGACCCGTCATCGCCGGAACCTGCCGCGTCTGACAGCCGTGGATGCCGTCTATGCCGCTGAATTCGTCGCGACCTGGGAGCCAAAGGCGAGAGCCTTGCGCAAGAGAGTTGGGGGGGCATTCCTCTTTCTGGCGGATGAATTCTACCTAAAGGCCGGCCAACCGTTTCCCCGCACCATTGAGTACGGCGATTACCCGCAGATTGAAAACGGGGTCGGCATGGCGCCGCTCTTCATGAAGGAAGCCGCGCAGGTGGTTAGAAGAGCGAGGCCAATCGGAAAATTCCGGGCAACAGTCGTCACCGGTGTCTCGTCATTTGGATTCGTGGCTGATTTTCTGGAGAAGCTGGGTGAGAAGACCGGTCTCGATCTCGCGCCGCTGGCGGTTGAAAATCGTCTCTTCGGATCAACTGTTACCGTCAGCGGGCTTCTGTCCGGCAAGGATATAATTGCCGCGCTGGCTGAACATGAAACAGGCATGGCTCTGCTGGTGCCGGATGTCATGCTGAAAGAGGGAGTGGGGATTTTTCTGGATGATGTCTCGCTGGCCGAGCTGGAACGGCGGGCCGGCTGCAGGGTCGCAGTTTTCGACAGCACACCGCGAGGATGTTACCGGGCGTTGAGAGAACTTATCAAAAACTGATTACGACGGAAACCTGCGGGCCAGATCGTTGTCGATCACATAGACACAGACCTCCTTTGCGCTCTGCTTGGTGTAGTGATACTTGGCAGTACAAAGGTTGTTGATCAGAAATGAGACATCGTCACGGATCCGCTTGTCATACGTTTTGAAAGCCTCCGTATCGAAGTCCTTGATAGCACGGCGGAAGTTGGCGTTGTCGAGAAACGGCTCCAGCACCTTTCCCTTAAGGTTGTGAACATAGCGCTCATGGAGAGATTTATAGAGACCTGTTTCTGTGGGATCTTTCCCTTCCGCAAGAATCTCCTGAGTCAAGGTTCTGGAAGCATATTCCTTCTGGGTTTCCAGGCGGAACACGCGGCGCTCATTATCACCAATAACGATTCCGAGAAGTCTCCCCTCTACGGCGCGCAGGAACTCCTCGCTGATCTCAAGCTTTTCGTTGGTAAATCGGCAGACCGCCACGGATCCGGTTTCAAAGTTGACCGCAAACATATAATTTAGCAGTTCCCGTGCAATATGTTCCTCGTTGTAGTAGTAAAGCGACTCCTTGACCTCCTGCAGAACGGTATAGTTGTAGTTTCTCAGCAGCGAATCCAGAAATCCTTCCGGCACCGTCTCCTTGGGATCAGAGAACCACTTTGTGAAGAAGCTTTTTAGACTGGACATGGAGATCAGGCTGTCCTTGCGGGCATAGGCTCCATAAAACTCGCCGAAGATCCGGATTGAATCCCGCCCCGAAAAGCCGGTGACCCCCTCATATTCAGATTCGTCAATAATTCGTCGCCGTCGTTTGGCATTGAGACGTTTGCAATCCTCCTCCGAAAGCCAGGAGGGGATATGGCCGGTATAAATCTCCATTTTTAGCAACAGCAGGTTTTCATCGCAGAATTGGCCGTATTTCATAGGATCGCCGATCCACTCAAGCAGCGCCTCGGAGGTAATGTTCATGCGTGTTGAGATGATCGTACGGGCGAAGTTGTGCAGCACGCGGGGGAGAAAACTCTCGTCGATATGCTTGCCGAAGATGTTCCGGTAGATCTCCACCTCGGTGTTCAGATCCATGACATAGGGGATATTTATTAACTCGATCCTGTCACTGAAAGATTGAAAACCCTCGATGGTCTTCTCGTCCTCCGGATTCATCAGGGCAATGAAGAGCGACCTGACATTTTCCTCCAGATCCTCGACCTTGTGGATTCCCTCGCTGATTATGTTGTGCAGTTCGAGCAACCGCTCGGCGTTATGGGATTTCACGTCCATCAGGGCATAAATGCCGTTGTTGGTTTTGGCAAAGCCGGAATAGAGGTACTTTACTGCGTTGCTGTCGCCAAGCAGTATATCTATCTTGTGTTGCAGCAACTCATTGGTCATGACATTCTGCTTCATCGGTTTGTCGCCCGGATTGAAAACAGTGACCCCCTCTCCGAGGCGGCGGTTAAAGCGGTAGGGGCGCGCATGGATCATGCCGTAGATGTCTCCGGGGGTGGGGAGGCGCTGGATCAGCGCGTCGAATATCGAGCTGCAGATCGTGCATGGAGTCTCGCGGAAGACCCACTCATACTCCTTGTCGGTGAAAAGCTTCCACTTGAACTCGTCGTTCTTGAAAAGGTCGTCGAAAAACATGCGCCTGTCCCGCTTGGGAATCAGTAATAGTGGATTGTCATGGGAAGGGCAGGTGACCTCCACATAATCACCGCTCCGGAGCATGGAGTTCTTCATGTCAGCCAGTTCCGCCTGCCCCAGTTCGTATTCATCCAGCAGGTTGGTGAGCCGGTCTACGAACGACGACAACTGAGTTTCGTTGATCTGCGCCAGTATCCTCCTGTCAAGCCTCCAGACAACCTCGTAACGTGTTCCCGCATCGCTGTTGGCATACTCCTCGAATTTCAGCAGCAGATTGTTCAAGAAGGTGCTCTTGCCGGAACCGGGAGGGCCCTCGAAGATATAGATCTTGTTCTGACGGTCGCTCCCCTTCATCTCATCAACGTGGTTTATAAGGCGGTTGGCAAACAGCCTGTCGGCAAAGAAGGGGTGGTCCGTATCATATACAAAGAGGTTGCGACAGTCGTAATTCACATAATTGATCGACTCCGGATCGTCTGGATATTCGTCGCTCCCTTCGCCGACGTACGTCCGGATCATGTCATGGAAGGTCTGAAAAACATTGCGCACGACTGACGCCGGCCGCAAGGTCAGTATCTTCAGAAAATCATCGAAAGAGATGGTCTGGTTGTGTTCCCGTTCGCTGATCTTGCGATTCAAGTGCAGTATGGCTTTATCGATATCCGACATGTGTCACCAATTATTCCAATCCCAAATCAAGGCGCTATCTTGCATAAGTCCAAAAATGCCACAAACAGTCCCCTCCCCCCTTGCGGGGGAGGGTTAGGGTGAGGGGGAGGTTGCCATGATATCAACATGTTGCAGCTTCACCCACCCCCTAACCCCCTCCCGTCAAAGGGAGGGGGAACGTTTTTGTAAGAGTTTGCACGAGGCTCCCTTGATTTGAAATCGGTATTAGAGATTCTTTTTTGACAGAACCTTCGCGTTCATCGAATACAGCACCCGCTGCCAGGTGATTTCCTCTTCCCTTGGCTCTTCCTGTCTGGCCGAGGATGAGGGCGCGGCCACCGCTTTAGCCTCGCTGGTCTCCAGAAGAACCGGATTGCCCCAGAGGTACTCAATACCCACCATCGTATTGGCGATATACTCCTGTACCAGTTGTTTGCCCTCAAATTTGTGATTCAGGTAAAGCGAACCCTCTATCCCTTTGGTCAGATCAACATTGATGACCGGGGGATGGTAGAGGGAGTTCAGCATCATCTGCTGATAATCCCGGGCTTTGCGGCTTTTTACGTAATACTGCCAGACCTTTCGTTGCTGGTCGAGACGTTTGCCTGCGATAAATAACTTGTGCTGGTCCATAAAATCCTGATCCAGATAGTTTTTCAAGAAGAGATAATCGCAGAGGTTTTCACGCACCGTGAAGATGAAATCCCGGCCCGTTGCAGCTCCGGTATCGAAATGTTTGCGCCTGTCTGCATCCAGAATCCGCTGGAATGCGAAGGAGAGGCGTCCTTTGTCGGCCTGTTCCAGAACATGGTTGAAGAGTCTCATCCCCAATGCATAGGGGTTCATCCCAACCCTGGGCATGGAGGTAACGCCGGCATGGACCCTGGCAAAATCAATCTCATGCCCCTTGATGCGGTCATCCTGCAGAAAGAGGCGTTCGTGCCAGTAGCTGGCCCACCCTTCGTTCATAATTTTGGTCCTGATCTGCGGCTGAAAAAAAAGGGAAGTTTTGCGAACTATCTCCAGAATTGACCGCATCCAGATGTTCTCGTCCCTGGCAAGAAACTCCGAATTATCCAACATAAAACGGAGCAGATCGCTCTTCCTGGCGCTCTGTGCCTCTCCCGAACGGGAAAAATGCGTTTCCAGTTCCGGATAGCGCCGCTCCGCCTCGCCGAAAAAGGTCTTCTCACCCTGATCGCCGAATGCCTTCAGACATTCATTGTAACGGTTGACCTCCTTGATGTACTCACTGACCGAGAGCATTTTCTCCGTTTGGAGAAAAACATCGAAATAGTAATCTAGCCGGGACGAACACTCCGCCTCCGGGGGGGTGAAAAAATCCGCCAGATCACCATGAAAGTCTACCAGATTGTCGATTCCGCGTGCAAATTCGATCACATAGTCAACCCAGTGTCCCTTCTCGGCTCGCAGTTTAGCGATTACCCGTTTGTCCGAGAGAGCCTGACCGGTGAAATCGTAGTCCCAGGTTTGACGAAAATAGAGGTTGTTCTGAAAAAAATCTATGTGGGCCAGGACGTGATAGAAAATCATGACATTCAACCAGTCCGGGTTGTTATCGTTATAGAACGAGATGGGCGGCCTGGTATTGATGACCGTTTCGTACGGATTATGCGGGTAGAGTTCGTATTTGCCCTTCTCCCGCAACACTTCCACGTCGTGAACCCAGTAGTCGTAAAGCGTCGGGATCATCACCTTGGGTGAGAGTTCCAGAAGATCGCGGTTGGTGACGACGTACTCCAGGCTCTCGTCGGTAAAGGAAAGACCTGAGGCGCGCGCGCGCTCCTTGCATCCCTCCATTATACGTTTGGTATGTTGATTGATTAGTTCCATAATAACATCCAGATTGAGGTTAAGATTAAGGTTGAGGTTAAGCTCATTAGCTTTTCCTTGATCTCAACCTGTGAGCAAAGCGAACTAAAATCTGAACCTGAAGCTCATGAAATAAGCTTCCTGATCCCCTCGATAAGCCGCGTCTCGTCCGCATCCTCCGCCATGACGTCCATTCTGAGCAACTCTGTTTTGTCCTGCAACAATCCCGAAGCTCTCAGGTAACGCGCAACCTCGGTTCCGCCGGAATCCCCATGTCCATGTTCGGCGATGGTTACGCCCACCCGACTGGCATAGCCGAGGATCTTTTCCAGCTCCGGAATCGCCTTCTCGCCCCCCTCGTCCCAGTCATCCCCATCGGTGCCGTGAAAAACGTAGATGTTGTAATCCTTTGTCAGATTTTCCTTCTCCACGATCTCGTTGACAAGCTTGTAGGCGCTGGAAACCTGTGTTCCACCCGCGACCCTGGAGTTGTAATAGGTGTAGAAGTCCGGCACCTCCTTGGCCTCCGTATCATGCAGGATGAATCGGGATTCGGCCTGCCCGCCGTACTGGTAGAGCAGCCAGCTGTAGATCATTACATGTTGGGATACGATCAGATCGGTAACCTTGCCGGCCATGGAACCGGAATAGTCACGAAGGAAGAAGAGCATGGCCTGCGGTTCATAATCCTTTTCCCGTGAAAGTACCCGGTAAACTTTATCGCGCGGCGCGATCAGAAAACGGGTAGGGTCGATGTCCGCCACATCGGGGAGGTTTCCCAGGGCGATGTTCGTTTCCACTATTTTGCGGAGGGTTGCCTTCTTGTCCAGCAACTGGCCGAAACCACGATTCTTGTCGGTCAGATCGTAGGTGTAACGGGTGAATGAACGTTTCTTCCCCTTGTCTTTAAGGTTAGGCAACTGGAATTTTTCGGCCAGTGTCTTACCAAGGTCATAGGCGGAGGACTCCATTTCATGATTCTCTCCCTCTCCTTGCCCGGGACCGCTTCCGGGTTGTTCCCCCTCTTCGCGGACAGGTTGTTCTCCGATGACCTCGCCTTCCTCGCCTTCTCCGGTCCCGCCGGATGCGCCCCCCTCGCCGGGGGGACGTACGGTCGGGTCATGAAAGAATTTTTCCTCTACCGTGGTCGGAACGACAACCACCTTCCCCTTTTGACCCCGACCCGGTTTAACCAGTTTCCCCAGCTGTATCTTGCGAGGAAAACCGTCCTGTTCCCTCTGACGGTCGCGCTCCAGCAGCTCATCAAGGGATTTTGCCAGCCCGGCTGCAGTGAGATGTGGCGCCACCGCCTGCCGCAGAACTAAAAGATCACCATCCGCGTATATGTTGCGGTTGAACCCTGCCAACTCTCCGTTCAGAGGTGGATTGTCAGGAGGGAGGCCGTGACCGTTCGCCTCTGTCGCCAACTCGGCACGAATCCTGGCCTCACGCTCGGGTGAAAGACCACGCGCCTTCAGCTCTTCCAGGTATGTAAGCAGGTCGCTTCGCATAAATTCGTCTTATTGTGTGTTATATTGGGAACGCGATTTTTGTGTCCTGGCAAGGCTGTCGAGGAATTGCGCGGAGACGTAGCACCGCTACGTCGCACAAGTAATTTCGAAGACTTACGCAGACAGGGCGGAAAAGGAGCGTTCCCATCTAGTTTTCATCTTCCTGTGTGCAGAAATACTCAATAGTCTTCTGCGCGCAGGTACGGCAGTATCCCAACTTGTTAAGCATGGTCGTGATCATCCGGTCGTAAAGTTTCTGGTTCTCCTCGTTAGTCCGGTTGGCCAGAGCGCCGATCAGGCTGCCGGCGCCAGCGATATCCGACTTAAGACGTACATCCGTGATAGCTTTGACCAATTCCAGGTTATCCATAAAGTCATAATTGGGATCCATCGAAATCTTCTGACCGTAGATCTTGCGGACGGAGGTACGGAAGGAGTCCCGCTGCTCCTCGGTCTTGAGCCCTATTCTCTCCTCCACACTCTTCACGTAACGCTCATCAATCTTCAGCGCCCGCAGCTCTCCAGACTGTGGATCCTTGTATTTCCACATCCTGTCAGGCCCGAGGTTCTCTGCATCGATGCCGATTATCATGTTCACGTAGTTCATTACGTCTTTGCGGATGGCGTATGGTTCATCCATATAGGCATTGAACATCTCGGTCATGATACGTTCGCGGTAAAGTCCCTTGGCAATCTTGAGATCTTCCAGGTACTTGGCCCGGTCATTTGTGTCGACCACGTAGTCGAGCACGACGCGCTCCAGTGTCCTGAACACATCGTAGGCGAACATGCAACGTCCCTCGTTTGTTTCGGAATTCTCCACCTGGAGCTGTATCGAGCGGCCGAGGCTGCGATGTCCCAGTCCCTTCTGTCCGAAACGTTTGGTGATATCGGGGTCCTGTCCCAGGGTGTCTATTACCTCGGCTAGCGCCTTTATGCTCTTTTCACCGGCCACCTCGCCTGCGGCCAACTTCATTGTTTCAATGGAGGTTAGTTTCTCCGATCGGGGAAGTCTGGTCAACACTACGCCGACAGATGCCGCATAGTTCAGATTCGGGTCCTGATGCAACGCCTCCTTGGTCAGGGTGGTTTTGGATTCACTACCTATGGCATAGGAGGTGAGCCCCTCCTGAAGCCGGTAGTTGGTGTTATGGGAGACATAGCAGATCCGGCAGCGATCGACGATCGGAGCTTCCTCCTTTTCGGCCAGGAAATGGTTGAATTCGGAGTTGTTGCTTGTTGCGATGATCAGAGAGTCGATCGGCCACTTGTAGCCGTCGATCTCTATGGCCCGGTTCTGGATAACTCCCAGATAGACCTGGACCAGATCCTTCTTGTTCTTGAATATCTCGTCGGAGAAGTGGATTCCGCCCCCTGCGACCCGCGCCAGGGCGCCGCGGCGCAGATCGAAGCGGTATGGATTGTTCGTGTCGGAGATGTGCAGCAGGCGCTGGATCGACTCTTCCCCCAAGAGGTCCACCGAGGATGAGGTAATCTTGTCTTTTGCAGGATATTTACCGGTTACGGTCCCGAGGCTCTCGCTCATCGGCACCGGGACAACCTCGATGAATTCGAGCATCCGCTCCAGCTCTCCGTCGCAAAAATCGCGGATATTATTCCAGATGTAACCGCTGCAGGCGCCAAGCGGGCGGTAGTTCTCGTAGAGGAGGTCAATGGCGGCATCGTCAAGGCCCCCCCGTTCCGCCAGAAAACGGCGATTGTCTGCTGCTTCATCACTTAAGTTCATCGCCAGAATCATCGGATCCTCGAATGTCTGCGAGTCTACGACGTTGATCTTGCCGTAGCTTCCGAGTTGAGCTAGGCCGCTGAAGCGAAATGTGTAGCGGCGGTTTTTCGACTCCGACAGAAAGGCCCGGTACTGGGTACAGAGGAACTCTACGAAAAAGGTCTTGCCGTTTCCCGGCTCTCCTACCAGCACAAAGGCCATCTCTTTGCTGGAGCCCCCCTCTGCGGCATCCTTCACGTAGGAGACGAAGCTGTTGATCTCGTCGAACATCCCGATAGTGTGTTTCCTGCCGCTACGGAACAGCTTGAAATCGTAGGTGGTCCTGCCGTTCACTACCACCTTTGCGAATCCCGCTCCGAGAATCATCCTCGCCACAGACTGAAAGGAGTTCTCGAATACCCTTTCACCTTCTTTCAGTGCAACAATATGCTGGCACAGTTTTTCATGGGGAGCCATGGTCGTCCTCCGTACTGATGTCGATATCCGGTTTCCATCACGAATTTACGGATGAAAACCAGGTAAACATACCTTTTATTCTAATAAATACCTATGAGCATCTTTTGGCAAGTCATATTTTGTCAATCTAATCTGCCGGGATGATTACGGAATCATAAATACTTTATCCGCAAATTATGGACATTTACTGATGGTAACTTGTACCGTGGCAGGGAGAGTCCGGATGGCGATAAAAATAGCCGGATACAAAGGCGCCGAGTCATCTTATTCAAGCAGATTATAGCTGTCGCCGAAAACGAGAGGAGGGGATTCCTCTGCGGAATCCCCTCCTTTGCATGGAGCTTTTGAACACTGTATTAAGGGTTACTTCCTGACGGACATCCGGCGCTGCATACGGCCACCCAAGGATGCCATCTGATGCTTCTGCAGGGCGCCAAGGCTTTCCAGGTGGAACTGAAACCATAAATCTCCATAGGCGCGCATATTCATCTTCTTACCTTTT
Source organism: Desulfuromonadaceae bacterium (assembly GCA_028712665.1). Taxonomy (GTDB): domain Bacteria; phylum Desulfobacterota; class Desulfuromonadia; order Geobacterales; family Pseudopelobacteraceae; genus JACRCG01. The sequence continues at coordinate 5,040 of JAQTRC010000004.1, read as the reverse complement.
TCCAGACACTCCAGGTTGTCCTTCAGCTTTTCGTCACCTGGAATTTTCTTTAATCCTTTGGCAATGATTTCTTTCGCTCTTACGTTGTCACCGCACTCGTTCAGACAATAGGCGTAAAGGCTCCAGAGAAGCGATTCCTTCCCGTTCCATTGCACCGCTTTATCAAATGTACTGATCATCTTCTCTTTTTTCTGGCGCTTCATATAAGAAACAGCCAGCATCCCCAGAGCCACCCAGTTTCTGAAAAACGATTTCTCCAGATATGGAAAGGCGTTGGAGAAGTCGCGTTTCATGTAGTAGATCATGCCGATCTGCGAGTTTAGCTGCCCACCTACAAAAAGCTGCCATTTGCCGTACTGCAGGGCATCCTTCAGTTCGCGGACAGCTTTCTCGAAACGTGGCGGCTGGGCTTGCAGATCCTTACCCGCGGTTTCGATCGATGCCATTACCTTCTTCATGATGATGCGGGAAAACAGGACAAAGATCATCATGAATATCATCAGGGCGAGAATCAGCGCTAACCACCATGTAGTTCTGAGTACAAAATCAAGTATCAGCAACACTGAAATTGAAGCTGCTGAGGAGATAAGAAGGTTATACATCGGGTATTCCTTTCATTCCCTGTAAAAATCGGGCAAGCGAGAGTCAGCTCTTTTCTGCTGGAACCATCTCGCCATTATTTTTGGTAAACTTTGCGATTATGATGCGCCGACCCGGCTTCAGAGCAACCTTGTCTTTCAACTTGTTCCAGGCGGTGAGAAGTTTGGCTGATGTTTTGAAACGTTTGGATAGTGAATCGAGAGTGTCACCCTTTTTAACGGTATAGTATTTGGCATAGCCATCCTTTTTATCTGCGCTGTCGGTTGCCCGTCCCTCCATACTGAAATCTACCGTCTGTTTAACCGGCACAAGAAGAGACTTTCCGGTAATTCGGCCCTTTGTATTCAGGCCGTTCAACTCGGCCAACATGGAGGCTGATATGCCAAAGCGGCGTGCAATGCTTTTGAGAGAATCCTTTTTACCTGCTTTATAGCGAGTGTAGAGTACCTTCTCTGTGAATCGCTGATCCTCGGCGATCTTCGCATATTCAGTTTCAAACAGTTTTTTGGCGCCCTTGGGTATCTTAAGTACATAATCAGTGTAATTGGGTGGGGTACACCAGTGTCTCAAATCGGGGTTTAATTCCTTAATGGACTCTTTAGTAGTCCCGCTCAGCCTGGCTGCAAGTTCAAGATCTGTGCGTGACGGTATCGTGACGGTATCAAATTCGATAGGCGTCATATAAGTCACATCGGCAAAGCCGTAATGGGCCGGATCTTTAGCTATGAAGGCTGCTGCCAGAAGTTTGGGCACGTACTCCTTGGTTTCTCTCTTTAAATAAGACTTTTTGGAAATCTCCCAGAAGTCGCTGGTTTTGTATTTATTTATGGCGCGCAGGATCTTGTTCTCTCCGGCGTTGTAGCCGGCGGCGGCAAGATACCAGTCTCCGTTGAAAATACCGTACAGCTCTTTCAGATACATCGCAGCTGCGGTGGTCGCCTTTACAGGATCCTTCCGTTCGTCAACCCACTCGTCAATTCTCAAGGCGTAGTTTTTGCCGGTGCCGGACATAAACTGCCATGGGCCAACGGCATTGGCCCAGGAGCGGGCATGCAATTGGAAACCGCTCTCGATCATGGCCACATAGACCAGATCTTCCGGCATTCCTTCTCGCTTAAAAATCTCCTTCATCATCGGGACGTAGCGTGAGGAACGTGAAAGCCAGCGTGAGAAGGCCGGTCTGCCTTTTGTCTGAAAATAATAGAGGAAGTATTCTACCTTGCTGTTGAGTGTCAGTGGAATGTCGGAGGCAGGCAGGTCTATGTCCGGCAGAGCCAGATCTCCGTAATCGTCATTTTTGTCTCGCAGCTCTTCAAGGGTAAACAGTACTGTCCGCCTAGCGTGCGCATTTGACTCGTTTGCTGTGATATCGTCGGATGGTAACAGCGCTTGCGGTTCGAGAGAACCGAGCAGCGGTGCATTGGGGCGGATCAACTCTGCCAGCAGCGGTTGAATCGGTTCTGTAGCACTGGCGGGAAGCGCAAAAGCCAGTACGAGAAAAGTGATGAGGACATCTATCCGGAATCCAGCTGATTTCATAGGTTGAGAATTATAAAGTAAGCAGTTCTGAAAGTCAATGGCGCTAAAACCCCTGTAAAATAGGCTTATTGGATTATTGCTCTTTGTGCTGGGCTTCTTTGAGCGGGGTGGTGGAGTCACAGTTTTTTTGCAAATACCAGACGATCTCCATTCCAGCCAGCACGATCACCCAACTGATATATATCCAGATCATGAAAACAGGCAGCAGAGCCAGCGTCCCGTAAACGGCATTATAGCGGGAGACACCGAATTGAAAATGGATGTGAAGCCACTGAGCCATTTGCAATATGGTGCCGGACAGCATCCCTCCGATCAGGGCGTTACGGATGTTTATGCGGGTATTGGGGATAAACTTGAAGAGACAGACCAGTGCGATCCAGATGCTGATGTAGGGAGTCAAGCGGAACAGCATTAGTACGAGGCGACCGAAACCTGGCAGTCTTAAAAACCATCGTATGACATCCTGGTGTTGCAGGCTGGTTGTTATGCTGGCTGAAAGGGCTATCAGCAGAGGGATACCGAAGATCACTACCATGTAGTCGCGCAGTTTGTGATGATAAGCTTTTTCCCGATCAAGATTACAGATTTTGTTGAAGGCCTCTTCCACTGTATCCAGCGTAGCCATAACCGTCAACAGGAGGGCTACCGTGCCGATAACTCCAACTGAAGCAACCCTTGTATTGTGGATGTAGTGCAGGATGCGGGAAACTATCTCTTGAGAGCCGGCCGCAACGTTTGAAAGAATTACGGGGGTTAGCGAAGTGTGGAGATCCATGGACTTCAAGATTGCAAAGACAATGGCCAGGAACGGTACAATCGAGAGCATGCTTGAAAAGGAGAGCGCCGCTGCAAAAATCGGGCAGCGATCGTCAAAAAATTTGACCGCCAAACTTTTTAGTAAGTTAGAAATTTTTTTCTGCAGAGTGTTGCAGAAATTTTTTTCGTTAACGCGGTTATCACGGCTTGCAGGGGGTGCGATGGACGCTTTCTTCTTTTGCCTCTGAAGGAAAGTCATACGGGGTCTCTCACAAAAAAAAGCCCACCGGAGTGGGCTTTAATAACTTTGGCGCCAAAGTGGCTACTGTACCGAAGAACGTTCCTTTTGCATCGCTTCGCGTCCGGCTTCGATGGCCGAAGCAAGGATCGATTTCTTCTCTACGATGGTTTCCTTCCCCTCTTCAAGGGCGGTCTTTATCTTTTCCTGGGCTTCTTTAGCGTACTCCTTGATTTTGTCCACGGCATCTTCAGTCAGGTCTGCGATGTCCTCACGCATTTCCTGGCCGCTCTTGGGGGCGTACAACAAAGCCAGCACAGCCCCGATCGCCGCTCCGGCCACAAATGATACAAGTACCGTACCTGCGCATACACCTCTCTCTTCAGACATGGCTACCTACCTCCCCGTTTTTTTAGATAATAATCAATGATATATTTCCCTGCGACTCTGGCCCCGGTCGCCCAGACCGAGGTGATGCTGAGAACATTCGTAACAGCCCCCAAAGAACGGTTGATGGTGCTTAAGTTGGTGCCGGTTTCTCCCAATGCCGTCATAAAGCGCCTGACATCATCGGTATGTTCCGCTACTCCGCCACCGACCGTCTTCAGTTCAGTCAGAACCACGGTCAACTCCTGAATCGTGGGTCTCAGCTCTTTATGAACCATTTCGCTCAAAGTGCCGACCGATTCAAATGTCCGTTTAATACTCAAAATGGCAGGGATCATGGTAAGTACGAGAATAGTAAGCGCTATAGCTATTATTATCAGGGCGATTTCAGTCAGTGACATCGTTCTTCTCCGTTTTGGTAATCAGACGCTCTCAAGTCAAGTTACAAATCGTTTGCCGCCTTTTTCAGGCAGAAATAATTTCTGAAACTTACTTTCCCTGTTTATCAGGGCTAAACAAAGTATAGAGCAATTCGGGAAAAATTCAACGTCTAAACTTTAATCAGTACTATCCGGCATTATTTTCGCGACGATCTCTTCCACTGCCGAATAAGGGTCGATATGGTGGTCGCTCATGCCTGTAATAACCCTGTCGAGAGAGTTATCCCCGGCCATGAACAACAGCGCCTTTTTCAACAGTGTATCTCGCAGGATAGTCATAAAATGGCGCTCGTTCCGTTTAAAAAGAAAGTTGTCCATGGTTCCGCTTGACAGAAAAAAATCGCGGTGGGCCAGTATTTCGCCGGTCAGTTCATCAATGCCGGCGCCGCGTTGAGCTTCACTCTTTAACACTTTCGGACTCCAGGCTCCTTCTGCCGCATGACGCATTTCCAGCATGGCGCCAAGTTCCCTGGCTGTCCGGTCTGCTCCCTCACGATCGGCTTTGTTGACGACAAATACATCGCCGATTTCAAGAATGCCGGCCTTGATGGCCTGAATGTCGTCACCTAGTCCGGGTACCATCACGACACAGGTAGTGTGGGCTTCCTTGACGATATCCACTTCGTCCTGACCGACTCCGACCGTTTCAATAATGACAATGTCCATCCCCAGAGCGTCCATCACCAGGGCCACATCGGCAGTGGAGCGGGAGAGCCCGCCCAAGGCGCCACGGGTGGCCAGACTGCGTATAAAAACCCCCTCATCACAGGAGTGCCGGTTCATTCGGATCCGGTCGCCCAAGATCGCACCGCCGGTAAAGGGGCTGGTCGGGTCGATGGCGACCACGCCGACTTTATTCCCCTTTTTGCGAAACGAGGCGACCAGTTGGTCTACCAGCGTCGATTTCCCGGCGCCGGGCGGGCCGGTAATGCCTATGATATAAGCTTTCCCGGTATGGAGATAGAGTTGTTTCAACTCCTGAACCGCATTTGGGCGGCCATCGTCGATGTCGCGCATCAGTCGAGCGGCGGCACGGATGTTGCCTTCTAATACCTGTTCTGCGAGAGACATGGGATACCT
>JAQTRC010000064.1 GCA_028712665.1 Desulfuromonadaceae bacterium | reverse complement strand
CGGATGCTGCGGTCATGGATCAATCAATCCGGATTGCAATTGTCAAGGCCGCCCCTGAGGTGACTGTTGCCGGAGACGGTCTTTTGATAACCAACGGCACCGGTGGACCGGTGGTTCTTTCGCTTCCGGTTGCCGTGAGACCAGGCAGAGGCGGCTTGATAGCGGAAGGAAAACTCTTTAACAAGCTGGTTTTTTCTGCCTCTTCGGCAGTTATTGTTAATAACAAACCTTATCGCGGTCTTGCTGAGTTATCGTTTTCCGACAAAGGCATTCTGGTTGTAAACCAGCTTTCTCTTGAGGATTATCTGGTTGGCCTGATCAATTGTGAAATTTCTTCAGCATGGCCGATTGAGGCGGTCAAAGCGCAGGCGGTAATTGCCAGGACTTACGCGCTAAACCGTAAAGCGGCCCGCTCAAAAGCATATTATCACATGGAATCATCAGTCATCGATCAAGTATATGAAGGATGTCTGATTGAAGACAGTCGAGCCAGGCGGGCAGTTTCAGAGACTGAAGGCGAGGTTCTGACGTACGGTGGGGCCGTTATTCAAGCTTTCTACCACTCTGCCTGCGGCGGCAAAACGGAAGCGGTTGAGAATGTCTGGGGTTCTTCGTTGGCTTACCTTAAAGGCGTGGACTGCCAATACTGCCTTACTTCCTCCTCATCATCGGCTTGGGAGCAGAGACTGCCATTGCCTGAAATTGAAGATAAGCTAAGGGCGGCCGGATATAAAATATCTGGATTGACGGATATCAAACCTGGAGTTAAAAACTCACGAGGACGTCTCAAGCAGGTCATTATTGTGGCATCGAAGGGCGGATTTTCCTTGAGTGGTGATCAGTTCCGCAAAGCCATTGGATATGGGGTCATCAAGAGTACCCGTTTTACGGTAATAATTTCTCATGGAGAAGCCGCTTTTTCCGGCATCGGCAATGGACACGGTGTGGGGTTGTGTCAATGGGGCGCAAAGCAGCGGGCTCTTGACGGTTTTGGTTATAAAGAGATACTTTCCTATTACTATCCTGGGACTGAATTGAAAAAGTATTCCGACATAAAATAATCTCCGTCCGGAAGTTTCGGATGAAAACAAGATAGAAACCGATATTATGTTAGTAAAAGAGTTTATGTATCTCCTGCCGCCCGAGTTGATTGCGCGTCACCCGGCCAGGGAGCGGGACGGTTCGCGTTTGATGATCTTGGATCGTCAGACAGAAACTACATCGGAAGACAATTTTAAAAATCTTGCCGGTTATCTCCGTTCAGGTGATCTGCTGGTGATGAATGACACTAAGGTGATACCGGCGCGCCTTTTTGGTGTCAAGCCTTCCGGCGGAAGGGTCGAAATATTCCTGTTGCGCCGTATTTCAAGCACTCAGGAACGGTGGGAATGCCTGCTGAGCGGCTCCAAAAAAATAAGGGCCGGCCAGAGTATTCAACTTGCTTCCGGTATGGCCGCAGTTATTCTTTCCAGTTCGGGGACGGAAAATTGGCTGGTCGAGTTTTCCGGTTCTGAACCTTTTGATAATTGGCTCAACAGGGAAGGGCATATTCCGCTCCCCCCCTATATGCATCGAGAAGATTGCCCTGAGGATCGAGAGCGGTACCAGACTGTTATAGCGCGAAATCCGGGTGCAGTGGCCGCACCGACAGCGGGTCTGCATTTTACTTCCGAGCTTCTGAGATTGCTCGTATCAAAGGGTGTTGAGACGGCTTTCCTGACTTTGCATACCGGGCTTGGAACTTTTCAACCGGTTCGGGTCGAAAGGGTCGAGGAACATCTTATTCATAGTGAGCGGTATAAAATCTCTTCTGAAACAGCTGCTTTGATCAACAGAACTAAAGCTGCCGGCGGCAGGGTAATAGCGGTTGGCACGACCAGCGCCAGGACAATTGAATACGCCGCCGGAATTTCAGGAGATATGCTCGCGAGCGAGGGTGATGCGGACATCTTCATCTATCCTGGATACAGTTTCAAGGTAGTTGATGCTCTGATTACCAATTTTCATCTGCCGGAATCGACTTTGCTTATGCTTGTGTCTGCCTTTGCCGGAAGAAAATTTGTTATGGATGCTTATGAAGAAGCGATAAGCAGGGGCTTCAGGTTTTATAGTTACGGTGACGCAATGTTTATATATTGAGAGGTCCAGTGTCTGGTACGTTTTCCGTAATTCATCGTGATACCTCATGCAGCGCGCGGCTTGGTTCCTTGAAAACAGACCACGGAGTGATAGAAACTCCGATTTTTATGCCGGTCGGCACCAATGCAACCGTCAAGGCGATGACTCCGGAGGATCTGCTAGCGGTCGAAGCCCGGATCATACTCGCAAACACCTACCATCTCTACTTAAGGCCGGGTCATCGGCTTGTGGAGCAAATGGGCGGACTGCACAGCTTCATGAACTGGGATGGCCCGATCCTGACCGACAGCGGCGGTTTTCAGGTATTCAGCCTGGGGGAACTGCGAAAAATCAGTGAGGAGGGGGTCAAATTTCAGTCGCATCTGGATGGCTCCTACCACATGCTGACTCCGGAACTGGCGGTGCATGTCCAGGAAGCATTGGGCGCCGACATTATCATGTGTTTTGATGAATGCCCGCCTGCAACTGCAGAGTATGGTTACGTCAGCCGATCTCTTGATCTGACGGCCCGTTGGGCCGAACGCTGCAAAAAGGCTCATGGCCGTGAGGGTCAACAGCTTTTCGGTATCATACAGGGTGGCATGCACTTTGACCTGCGAGCCCGTAGCATTGCGGACATCTGCTCTATCGGTTTTGACGGTTATGCTCTGGGAGGCTTGTCGGTCGGTGAAGAAAAGGAGCAGATGTATGGGGTTATGGAGTGCTGTTCTCCACTGCTGCCGCAGGACTCGCCGCGCTACATCATGGGTATTGGCGCACCGGAAGACCTTATGGAGGCTATCTGGCACGGTTACGATATGTTCGATTGTGTCATGCCGACCAGAAATGCCCGTAATGGAATGCTTTTCACCAGTCGAGGTCGCGTAAATATAAAATCCAAACTCTATGAGAATGATGCCGGTCCCCTGGATCCGGACTGCATCTGTAAAGTCTGCAAAAATTATTCGCGTGCGTATCTCCGGCATTTGTACCGGGCTGGGGAAATTCTCGCATCACAGTTAAATACCTATCATAACCTGCATTTTTATCTGGATCTTATTCGCAGGGCTAGAGAGGCTATTCAGGAAAACAGATTTGATCTGTTCAGGCGCCAATTTTATTCACAATATCCAAGAAACAACAACTTGAAGGAGGATAATTAAATGTTCGGATTAGCTTTTGCGATGTCAGGTCCCGCAGGTGGTGCAACAGGTCAGGCTGGTGGTTTTGCTGCTTTTCAGCAGATAATCCCGCTGGTGTTAATGTTTGCCATTTTTTACTTTCTGCTGATTCGCCCCCAGCAAAAAAAGGCCAAGGAACATAAGGCGCTGCTCGATGCCATGAAAAAAGGCGATAACGTTATTACTGCGGGTGGTGTCCACGGCAAAGTAACGTCCGTTGACGATACCACCGTTACGCTTGAGATCGCCAACAATGTTAACATCAAGATTGTCAAGAGTTATATCGCGTCAATCAAGAAGGACTAGCACAATATACGGAAGGGAGATCCAAGCCTTATGCCGAAAGGAACTGGCTGGCGTTTTAGCCTGATAGGCATTTTTGTCCTATTGTCGTTTTTGTATCTGATACCAACTCTGGTAACAAAGCTGCCGTCGTGGTGGGGTGGGCTTTTGCCCAAGGACAAGATACATCTCGGACTTGACCTGCAAGGGGGAACCCATCTTGTAATGGAGGTCGATACCCAGAAGGCGGTTGAGGGATCGCTCGATCTTGTCGCCACCGATCTTGAAGATACTCTGAGCAGCAAGAATCTTCATTTCAAGCATATTTCCAGGAATGGATCAGATAAGGTCTCCCTTCTTCTGTATGAAAAAGGGACAGCCGAAGCGGTTCAGAAATTGATTAAAGACAAGTATCCCGGTTACGAGCAGAGTCCGACTTTTGATGATGGCGGCTTTGTAGGTTTTACGCTCCGCATCAATGAAAAGGACGCGCAGGATCGCAAGGATAAGGCCGTTCAGCAGGCGCTTGAGACCATCCGGAACAGGATCGACCAGTTCGGTGTTTCAGAACCTACCATCCAACGCGAAGGGATCAATCACATTGTTGTCCAATTACCCGGCATCAAAGACCCTCAGCGCGCTATTGAGCTGATCGGGCGGACCGCCAGGCTGGAATTCAGGATGGTTCGCGAGGATATTACGCCATCGTCAGCAACTATTCCGGATGATGCCGAGATTCTTAAGGAAAAATCGGTTGACAGGACAACGGGTGCAGTATCTGAAATACCGATTGTTGTTCAGAAAAAATCGATGATAACCGGCGATCTGCTGACTGATGCCCAGGTAAGAATCGACTCCCAGTTCAATCAGCCCTACGTCGCCATAGAGTTCAACTCTTTGGGGGCCAAGCTGTTCGATCAGGTTACTGCCGCCAATGTCGGCAAACGGTTTGCAATAGTACTGGACAGCAACATTCACTCGGCCCCGGTTATTCGCGAGCGTATCTCGGGCGGAAGCGCCCAGATATCGGGGAGCTTCACCGAAAAGAGCGCCGCTGACCTTGCAATAGTTCTGCGTGCCGGAGCACTGCCCGCCCCGGTCAATATTATACAGAATGTAACTGTTGGCCCCTCTTTGGGTCAGGATTCTATCAACAAGGGACTCTTTGCCGGAATGGTCGGTGTTCTGTTGGTGATCGTTTTTATGGCGGTTTACTACAGGCTGTGCGGTATGGTTGCCAACCTGGGTATGATTCTGAACGTAATATACCTGATGGGAGCTCTGGCGGCTCTGGGAGCAACTCTGACACTGCCGGGCATTGCCGCCATTGTACTCTTGATAGGTATGTCGGTAGACTCCAACGTCATCATTTTTGAGCGTATCCGCGAGGAGCTGAAGCTGGGCAAATCTCCCAAGGCTGCTTTGGATGCGGGCTATGACAAAGCTTTCCTTACCATCATGGACTCCCATATCACAACTCTGATTACTGCTGCGGTGCTGTTTCAGTTCGGTACCGGACCGGTCAAGGGTTTTGCGGTTTCCCTCAGCCTTGGGGTTCTAATAAACCTGTTCACCTCGTTGATCGGCACCAAGGTGACCTTTGACCTGTTCATGCAGAAGGGTTCAGTTAAAAAAATGAGTATATAGGGGGAGCACAATCAATGGAACTTCTTGGTAAAACAAATATAGATTTTATTGGTAAACGTAACATCTCGTTTGTCATATCGAGCATCATATCGATCATCGGTATCATAGGCATCATTCAGATAGGTCGTGGCGCGGCTAACATGGGGATCGACTTTTCGGGCGGCACCTCCATGCAGCTTAAGTTCAGCAAGCCTATATCCATAGCGGACGCCAGGTCGGCTCTGCATAAGAACGGCATTGCCAAGGCCGACCTTCAGGAGATAAAGGACGGTAATAAACTTCTGGTCAAGATGGCCGGCGCTGCGGTTGGAAAGCCATCGGAAATGGTGCAGACCGCCTTCAAGAAGGAGTTTGTCGATAACCCATTTACGGTAGAAAGCTCCACAGAAATCGGCCCTTCAATCGGCGACAAGTTACGCAAGGATACGCTGATCGCAGTTGCTCTCTCATTGATGGGAATAATTCTTTATATTGCATGGCGTTTTGATTTCAAATTCGGCATCGGTGCAACTATTGCCACCATGCATGATGTCCTGGCCATGATTGCCGTTTTCTTCCTATTAAATAAAGAGATTAACCTGCTCTTTATAACAGCCCTCCTGACTATTGCAGGTTACTCTCTCACCGACACCGTTGTTGTTTTTGATCGTATCAGGGAAAATCTCCACAAAAATCTCAAGGGCGCCATGCATAACATCTTTAACGGCAGTATCAACGAAGTCCTCTCTCGTACGATCATTACCTCTCTGACAACCTTTTTGGCTGCTTCGGCGCTTTTCATTTTTGGTGGTGAAGTCATACACGATTTTTCGCTGGCGTTACTGATCGGTATCGGGGTCGGCACATATTCTTCGGTATTTGTCGCCAGTCCTATCGTGGTAATTCTGGAAAATCGCGCGTTGGCTAAACAGGCTGAAACGGCATGATACGTTTTCAGTTTACACTTGGAGGTGCTAGGTGAATAAAGAATCCGCACTTATAGCGGTAGTTGCTCTGATTGTCGGAGTTCTTGGCGGCTATCTGGTATTCAGTATCAGTAATGCCGGTAAAGGCCAGCAAGCCTCACCAGCCATGCAATCCGGTGTTGCTTCACCGTCGGATTTCACGCAGCGTATTGCGCAGGCCGAGAAGATCGTAGCTCAGGATCCCAAAAATCTGAATGCCTGGATATCTCTCGGCAATGACTACTTTGACACCGAGCAGGCTCAAAAGTCGATCAACGCTTACGGCAAGGCGCTGGAAATTGAGCCAAACAATCCAAACGTTCTGACGGATCAAGGGATTATGTACAGGAAAGTCGGGTGGTATGACAAGGCACTCAATAATTTTGAGAAGGCGGGCAGGATTGACCCCAAACATCTTCAAAGTCTTTTTAACGCCGGCCTGGTCTATGCGGTTGATCTTAAACAGCCCGAGAAAGCGGTTCCGTACTGGAATAAATATCTAAAAATGGACTCCAGCAGCCCGACCGCCCTTCAAATAAAAGGGATTATGGAACAGTCCGCCAAAGAGACACCGAAAACCATGAAATAGTAAAAACCCCCGCCCAACGGGGGTTTTTTTTAACAAGTTTAACGCACTTATCCTGTTTGCATTGGCTCATGAACATCATGCCTAAAAAATGGCTTCTCAAAGATGTTGATTCTGAAACGTTGACAGCGCTCTCGGAACATCTTGGCCTGGGGGTTGTAACCGCCTCCGTGCTGGCAGGGCGCGGTATTTCCACGGCAGCGGAAGGGGCGGCATTTCTATCACCCACCTTTTCGGCAATGCCGGATCCATTTCTTTTAAAGGGGATGGAAGCAGCCGTGAACAGGCTGCTGGAAGCGGATCGTAAAATGGAAGCAGTCTGCATCTACGGTGATTATGATGTGGATGGCATCAGCGGCACAGCCATGCTTGTATCATTTCTCCGCAGAAATGGTCTTAACTGCTCTTACTTTATTCCTAATCGTTTCAATGATGGTTATGGTCTCAACCAGGATTCGCTTGAACTAATTATTGCGTCTGGTGCGACCTTGATCGTATCTGTGGACTGCGGCATCACCTCGGTTGATGAAGCTGAATTTTGTCGTAAACTGAATATTGACCTGATAATTCTGGACCACCACACGCCAAAAGAAACGATACCGGCTGCCTGTGCAGTTGTAAATCCGCTGCAACCAGGATGTATTTATCCATTCAAATCTTTGGCTGGGGTTGGCGTTGCCTTTAACCTTCTTGTCGCTGTTCGGAGCCGCATGAGAGAGGAGGGGGCTTATACCGGGCAAAATGCGGAACCTGACGTACGCGATTGGCTTGACCTCGTAGCACTGGGCACTATCGCCGATGTCGTGCCGCTTGTCGGGCAGAACAGGGTTTATGTATATTTTGGCCTGAAACAGCTGAAATCCTCCAAGAGGCCGGGCATCGAGGCGCTTAAGCTTGTATCAGGTATCAAAGATACCGTGACATGCGGGCAGGTCGGTTTTCGTCTTGCCCCTCGCTTGAACGCCGCCGGACGTATGGAAAGCGCTGTTCCGGGCGTGGAACTACTGCTTGGCTCCGATGCTGATGAGTCTAATGCCGTTGCTGGAGAGCTTGATGCAGCCAATACCGAGCGTCAGACTGTAGAACGGGAAATGCTTGCGGAGGCGATTGAAATGGTGGAAAGGGGCGGTGATTACCCTCTCCGTCGCAGTATCGTCCTGGCGTCACGTTCATGGCATCAGGGTGTAGCCGGTATTGTCGCTTCGCGGATTGCCGAGCGTTACTATCGTCCGACCATTCTGATTGCACTTGACGATGAGGGGAACGGCAAGGGTTCAGGTCGCAGCATACCGGGCTTTCATCTGCTGGAGGCGCTAAACTCTTGTGCAGAATACCTTGATCGTTTCGGCGGTCACCGTTATGCTGCCGGAATCGGGGTGAATGCTTCGAAATTAGATGATTTTGCAGCGGCCTTTGAAGAAACGGCGGCCAGATTTTTGGGTCCTGCAGAACTGGTTCCGATTTTGGATATAGATGTTGAAGTTTGTCCGGCAGATGTGACTTTGGCGTTGGCAGCCGAGTTGAAACGTATGGAACCATTCGGGGCGGGTAATCCTGAGCCGACCCTGTTGATGCGCGCTCTTAAGGTCGTGGACCGCCTTATTGTAGGAGATGGTCATCTCAAATTGCGCTTGTCCGCTGAAGGTAATACGTTTAGTTCAATTGCCTTCCGGCAGGCGGACTTTGTGACTGACGGATTGATTGACATAGCCTTTTTCCCGGAGATTAACGTCTGGAATAACAGTGAGACCCTGCAATTACGGATCAAGGATATTCGTTTGGCGGAGGTGTGATGCGGCGCAACGAACGGTTCGACAGTGCCGACAGGATCATTCAGGTCGGTTTCTGGGTAAACGCAATCCTGATGGTTTTTAAACTGGCTGCCGGATACTGGGGACGTTCGGACGCCGTTTTTGCCGACGGGATAGAGAGCGCCTGCGACTTCATCGCAATTTTTGCAACCATGATGGCGCTCAAATTGGGTCGGCAACCGTTTGACGCCAACCACCCCTACGGCCATGGCCGCGCCGAAAGCCTTGCGGCGCTACTGGTCTCCCTGGTTATCTTCGCTACGGGTGTCTGGATATTTTTTGCGTCATTTCACGCCATAATCGACCGGGACTTCAAATCTCCGGGATGGATTGCTGTGGCCGCAGCATTTTTTACAATTATTATAAAGGAATGGCTATACCGATTCTCTGTGAAAACCGGCAAAAAACTTGAAAGTCCTGCGCTTCTGGCCATTGCGAAGGATCATCGCAAGGATGCACTGACGTCGGTGTCGACTCTGACAGGTGTTGTCGGAGCCTTTTTCGGTTGGGGTATCATGGACCCGCTGGCAGCCGGCTTGACCTCCTTTTTTATTCTGCATATCGGTTACCAGACGTTTCGTGAAGCCGCCCATGATCTGATGGACGGGACAGCTCCGACCGATTTTATTGAAGCCCTGCAAACTCTTGCGGAAAGCGTCGAAAATGTCGAACATGTGCATGAATTGCGCGCCCGCCGCTCCGGACAGTACATGATTGTTGATCTGAAACTGGAAATGGATCCGGACATGACGGTCAAGCAATCTCATGATGTGGCCACCCAGGTAAAAAAGCTGATATTCGAACGCTATCCGGGGGTGGGTGATGTCATGATCCATATCAACCCGCATGATGAGGATCATGAGGATCTGATCAGATTATAAGGCCGTGGATTTATTTCTACTTGCGATCAAAATTACCTTGCAAATAAGTGAGTTGAACTAAAAACGGCCTCCAGAATTGTGCATTCCGGAGGCCGTTTCGGCTTGTAACGAGTATGTCTGAATTACTACCCGGCAGCCTTCACCATCAGATCGCTTACCAGTTTTGTAAAACGGAGCGGATCTTTAATCGTAGAACCTTCTGTCAGAAGCGCCTGATCGTAGAGCAGGTCGGCATAATCGGCCAGTGCCGGTGCCGAATTGTCCTTCTGGTGGATAGCGGCCATGGCTTTTAAAATGGCATGGTCCGGATTCAACTCCAGGATGCGCTTGGAATCCGGGACCGTCTGGTTCATTGCCTTCATGATCCGCTCCATATTGGCGTTCATGCCATACTCATCGGCTACCAGACAGCAGGCGCTCTCAGTCAGTCGGTTGGAAAAGCGGACCTCCTTGACTTTGTCCTTCAGGCGGTCGCTGATCAGTGAGATAAGGTCGCTGAACTCCTTCTGCGCCTCTTCACGCTTCTTCTCCTTCTCCTTCTTCTCTTCCTCGCTGTCCAGGCTGATATCGCCGCGATCAACCGCTTTTAGCGGTTTTTCCTCGTATTCGGTAAGTGTTTGGACAACCCATTCATCTACCGGGTCTGTCAGGAAAAGAACTTCATAATTCTTGGCGCGGAATGCCTCCAGATGCGGCGACTGCTCCAATGTTTCGCGGCTGGTGCCGGTGATATAGTAAATCTCTTTCTGGCCTTCCGGCATTCTTCCGGCGTACTCTTTCAGCGAAACAAAAGATCCGGCTTCGGTTCTGGTGCTTTCAAACAGTATCAGCTCTTGCAGCTTTTCCTTGTTGGCATAGTCAAAATGCATCCCTTCCTTGATGACCTGGCCGAACTCTTTCCAGAACTTGACGTATTCATCGAACTCTTTCTCCTTAACATCCGAAAGCGTCGATAGTATTTTGCTGACAAGGCCTTTCTGGATACGCTTGATCTGAACATCCTCCTGGAGGATCTCGCGTGAAACGTTCAGCGGCAGATCGGATGAATCGACCACACCTTTTACGAAACGGAGGTAGTCCGGAATCAGTTCCTCGCATTTGTCGCTGATGAAGACCCGCTTGACATACAGCTGTAAACCCTTTTTGCGGTCATTCATGAACATGTCGAAAGGTTTTTTGGCCGGCAGATAGAGGAGTGCCTTGAATTCGCTGGTTCCTTCTGCTGAAAAGTGAATTGTCCGGAAAGGTGCGTCGTAGTCGTGGGAAACATGCTTGTAGAATTCAGAGTACTCCTCTTCGGTCACTTCGCTCTTTGGGCGTGTCCAGATAGCTTTCATCGAGTTGAGGGTTTGCTCCTCAATCTTCTCGATCGTGCCTGCTCCTTCGATCACTTCCCCATCAACCCCCTTCGGGGTTTCGGTGCGAGTGACATCCATCACCACAGGGTACTGGATGTAATCGGAATATTTCTTGACGATTGAGCGGATCTTCCATTCGTCCAGATACTGTTTGAACTCTTCTTTCAGGTGCAGAGTGATCTCCGTACCGCGCAACTCGCGGGTACATTCCTCGACAGTGTAACTGCCGTCGCCGGTGGATTCCCAACGGCACCCCGCTTCAACCGCTCCGGCTTTCCGTGTTTCCAGGGTTACGCGGTCGGCAACCATGAACGAAGCGTAGAAACCGACACCGAACTGGCCGATCAATTCCGGGTTGTCGCTGGCGGCCTTTTCTTTAAGGGACTGCATGAAGGCTTTGGTGCCTGAGCGGGCGATGGTCCCGATATTCTCTTCAACCTCCTCCATGCTCATGCCGATGCCATTGTCCCTGATGATCAGCGTGCCTGCGGTTTTATCAGGGACAATCTTTATTTTCCAATCACTATTTGCTTCCAAAAGAGCTTCGTCGGAGTGTGACTCGAAGCGAACCTTGTCGATGGCATCGGATGCATTTGATATCAATTCGCGAAGAAAAATGTCTTTGTTGGAATAGAGCGAATGGATCACCAGATCGAGCAACTGCTGTACCTCGGTCTGGAACTGTTTGGTTGTCTTGGACATGATTGGCGTGTCTCCTTCTCGATATGAATTGCGATGCGCTGATGATAATCATCTGTAACTCAATTTTCAAGGGGGATCCATGCAATTTATGAAACAGAAATCTGGATACAACCCTCGACAAAGAAGTGCTCGAAGTTGTAAAAATCTGAAGGGGAGGCGTCATTTACCTGCCATTGATCTGATGCGTAATTTCCGGCTCTATACTGATTAACAATTTGCAATTTATTTTGTTAATGGTAATATCGCCTGACTGGAACTCAGTCTCGCCTGAATTTATATAACAAGGAGAATTGGTATGCGACTCTTAACGCGCTCGGATTTTGATGGTATCTGCTGTGCTGTGCTGCTGAAGGAACTTGGACTTATGGACGAAATGGTCTATGCGCATCCCAAGGATTTGCAGGACGGCAAGGTGCAGGTCGATAAAAATGATATTCTTGCAAATGTTCCTTTTGTACAGGGGTGCGGACTCTGGTTCGACCACCATTCGAGCGAGCATGAGCGACTTGAACTCGAAGGCAAATACGAGGGATGCAGCAAAACTGCGCCAAGTGCTGCGCGTGTGATTTGTGACTATTATGGCGCGGAAAAGTTTGGACGGTTCAGAGAGATGCTTGAATATGTGGACAGGGTTGATTCGGGGCAACTGACGGAATACGAGATTCTGAGTCCTCAGGGGTGGGTTTTACTGGGATTCATCTGCGATCCAAGAACCGGCCTTGGATATCACAGGAGTTACCGCATCAGCAATCTTGCATTCATGAATGATCTGGTTGACTATATCAGGACCAAGAGCATAGATGAAATCCTTACTCTTCCGGATACCCGCGAGAGAATAGAACGGTACCGGGTCAACGACCAGAAGGCGAGGGAGTTTATACGGCAACATTCGACGCTGGACGGTCCGGTGCTGGTAACCGATGCCCGCGGAGCTGAAGAACTTCCACCTTCGAACAGGTTTCTTGTCTATTCGCTGTACCCTGAAACCAATATTTCAATCAGGATGATCGATGGCCGTGGGAAAGAATTTGTTGCCATTTCAGTCGGATACAGCATCCTCAACAGAACCGCTACAGTCGACGTCGGGTCACTGATGCTCAGATATGGTGGCGGCGGACACAAAAAAGTCGGCACCTGCCAGGTCCCCTACGATCAGGCTGACAGGGTGCTGAAAGAACTTATAGCTGCCTGTAAATCATAAACACAAAAAAACGGGACATCAGCTGCAGCAGGAAAGCTCGCCTTTTTTATAGACTTCAATGAAAGCTTCCACCACGCCGGGGTCGAACTGCCTTCCGCTGAAGGCAATCAGTTCGTCCAGAGCGGTTTCATGACTAAGGGCCGTTCGGTAGGGGCGAGTTGACGTCATGGCGTCAAAAGAGTCTGCAACAGCTATGATCCGCCCCATGAGGGGTATCTCCTCTCCCTTTTTCCGGTCCGGATACCCGCTGCCGTCATACTTTTCATGATGGTGGCGGACGCCATCGACCATCGGTCGCAGCGACTTGATATGCTCCAGAATTTCGGAACCGAGTACCGGATGGCGGTTCATCTCGGCAAATTCATCCGGCTCAAGTTTCCCTGGTTTTTGGAGCACCCGGTCCGGAACCCCGATCTTTCCGATATCATGGAGAATTGCCGACAAGTGCAGCTCTTCCAGTTGTTTCTCGGGTAATTTCAGATGTCTGGCGATGGCCATGCTGTATTCACAAACCCTTCGCGTATGCCCGCCAGTGTAGGTATCCCGTTTTTCAAGCGCCTCTGCAAATGCCGTTGTTACCCCTAAAAAGGTCTCACGTTGTTCCTGGTAGAGGAGAGCGTTTTCTATGGCGGTACCGACCTGGTTGGCCAGCGTCTCCAACATCTCCAGATCGTCATCTGTAAAGCGCCCCTCATGCTTGTTTATCGCCTGGAGAACCCCCACCATCCGTTCCTTGCTGGCGACAGCAACAACAATCATGTTACGCGTCTCATAGCCGGTAGCCCGATCAACGTCCGCATTGAAACGTTTGTCTGCAGTCACATCATCAATAATGGAAGAACCGCCCCTGCGCGCAATCCAGCCGGCAATCCCCTGCCCGGGCTTTAGTCTGATCTCCTTGAGCTGCGCACTCTTTTCGCCGGTCGTTGCCTCGAAATACAGCTCCTCAGTTTCAGAGTCGAGCAGCAGCAGACTGGCAGCATCAGCGCCAACACAGCTGGTGGCTGTCTCTACGGCCAGCCGTTTGATCTCATCGGGATCCAGGGACGAATTAATCAGTGCAGCCACTTCCATGAGCGAATGGAGTTTTCTTTTTTCATCGGTTCCGGAAACCGGCTTTATCTGGTTCATCTGATGCTCCATAAATTGAATACCAAAAAAATCTCTCCAGATTGATTTAACACAACGGACAAGATTAATACTACCGTCGGGCTCATATTAAAAGCACTTTTTACTAAAATCAGTTTTATAGGCGCATGATCCCGCCAAGCTAATATTGATCAGTCATGGCGGACATATCATCGGTTAACCGCCCATTTTGCGGATTCATCACCAGCAATATGCCCCCCATAACCGTTCCCGGTGAAAGATCCGACCAGCTTTTGACTGATTTGTTCCGTTCCTCCGCCACCATTCATTACAAGACGTATATCAACAGATATGCTTCCCGCATCCGGGTCAATCCACCCCTTTCCTGCGCCATCCGTTATTATGGTTACCGTTGTGGCATTTGGTAACACCTGCTGTGTCTGTTCGAAGAACGTAGCAGCTACATCGGTGCCTTTTATAACGAAAGTAAGTCCCGACCCCCTGAAAGTTCCCTGCATACCGGCAATATCTTTGAGAGCCTTGTTAAAGGCGGACTCTCCATCGTGCTCAAGTATCCCGGTCAAACGATCGACAAGGATGCCTGACGTGGGTAAGCCGCTTCCCCTGAGGGCTTCAATGACTATTTCCCGCAATGCAGGATCCTTATGGGTTATTTGTGTCACTGTTTTTGACGGATCGGCTATTTTGGCGGCCGCTTCGCGCGACCTTACTGCTTTTTCTTTCGCCGCCTGCTCGGACGCCGCTTTTTCCTTTGCCGCTTTCTCCTGCTTTGCCAGTTCCATGGCGGCTTCTTCTAGTTTCACCCTGTTTTCGTCTTGTATCTTTTTGTCGTTAAGTTCTTTCTTGTGTTTAAGCGAAGCCTCGTGGATTTCTTCCGACGTCATGCCTTGCATTAGCGGCCCTGACATTTCGCGGAACTGTCGTTTATCATCTTGTTTCTCCAACCCTGATTTTATGGCCGAAGTTAATTTGGCAACACTGTTGTCCCATGCAACACCAACAGCATAACCTCCGGCGGCACCGCCTGCGTAGCCTCCCGCAGCGCCTCCGTAAGCAGTTCCTGCAGGCCCCGCCACAGTGCCCAGTCCTGCGCCTGTCACAGCACCAATGCCTGCGCCTATTGCAGAGCCGATACCAGACGCCACGGATTTGCCAAGACCATCGGCCAGGGTGATAAAGCCCTGTGTGTAATTACCTCCGGCAATTTCGCCCGCAGCAGTGGAAGTGTAACCAGCGTGATCGATGAGGACTCCGCCTGTGCTGAGAATGTTACTTGCGCTTTTAAGCCCGCCGCTTTTTTCCAGCAAACCGCCGATAGATTGCGAAGAGGCGCCCATTTTTTTACCCTTCCATGCGGCACCATGGAGGCCGGTTGCAGATTTATCGAGGAGATCACTTGTAATTTGATTGGTCAATGAGATCATTGTGCCGCCTTCGTTACTGTTGAGTCCGTCGTTGATTACGGCAATGGCATTGCCTTCGGTGGCTTGGGCGGAGTCTGGCGCCGCCAGACAACTCATGGCCAAAACGACAGAGCATACGCAGGTTGCGAAAAACGGGAAAATATTATTGTACGGAGGTTTCATGTGACGTCTCTCCTTGGCGTGCATTATGGTTGACTGACGTTACTAACCAATTCCTTGAGCTGGCTGACGTAAGACGCAGAGAAGATGTGGTTTATAAAGTGTGCCTGACGAAGGCCGAATTTACCACTTTCGGTTTGGAACCAAAGCACGAGTATATTGTTGGGGTCTGCCGGGTGGCTGAGAAAAACAAAACAGTCGCTCGGCGCCTTAAGAACGGAAACCACCTTGAACAGTCCGATTTCTTTGTTGCTGGATTTGATTAGGTCAAATGTCTCATTAGAGGTCTGGGGAATGGTAACTTTCAATGCTCTAAAATCTCCCATCTTGACATTGGACAGGAGCAAGTAAGTAGAATCACGGTATATTTCAAAATTTTTATCCTGCTCGTAACGGATCAGGGCTGTGATGCCGCGCTCAAAACGAAGGTTAGCAGCCGCGAGCATGCTTATCTGAATTTCTTTATTAGTTATATTATTATCGAAGTTGCGCCTCTGTTTCGCAAATGGCGAATTGTTCTCAACCTTCACGCTTGCGGGAAAGATGTTTTCAAAAGCACCCAGAGTTTCTCCAGCGGAAAGCGGAACGGCCAGAAGCGGGGTTATGGTTACGGATTTACGTTCCCAAAGTGGCTGCACCTCAAATGGAGTCTGGCCGTATTGACGGATGTAGTCGCCTAGTATCAGTTCAACGTGGGTCATCACGAATTGCTTGTTCGCATATTGCCAGTTCGTCATGATGGCGGTATCGCTCCAGGGGTGATAAAAAAGCACCCTGTATGTTTGTTCCGTGAGAGGGACAACAGTGTACGTAGAGGTGGCGAAGTAATACTTCCATCCAACCTCGTGCGGCGTTTCAGTAAACAGTCTGTTTTCAATGTCCGTAATGTTCTGCAGAGCGGAGATAGAGCTGTATTTCTTTAGCGTCGAAACAGGTGCTACGATGGCTTCAAGCCGGAAAATTTTAACAGCCTCGATAAGTTGTTGCTGTAAAATACCTGGTACAGGGTTTTCCCCCGGCTCTCTGCCCATTTTCACCGGTTGAGAAACCGATTGCGGCGATTGTTTAACCCCTCTTATTTCAAAAAAACCGGACCCTTTTGATTCTGCATTGTATGACCATGTGGATGGGTCAGAATCAATGATTGAGTAAATACCAGGGCTTAGCACAATATTGGGACGTACCACCCAGTAGGCATCCGGTACATTGCCCTGTCCTGCAGCTCCCTCAGCCTGCCATGGCCCGTAGATGGTTCCGTCTTCACCCCGCAGTGTTATGGTACCCGGCGGTTTCCCGTTGTTAAAGTAGTGGTAATTAAACATGTATGTAACGAGGTGCGGCGCCTTGATACCAAATGCCGTGGAGTGCGTGGGACCGCTTTGCACTCCTCCTGTGTTGCCGTTGGCGACAATTACTGGATCATCGGGAGGAGAGAGAGCCTGCAGGCCTAATACTGTTGCTTTTTCGGAACTCTCCGAACCGATTACCTGCACTTCCGCCAACGACAGATAGTTAGTACCCCGCAATTGTACCCTGACATATCTCCCGGGAGTATCGAAAGGAATGGATACTTTGCTGCCAGCGATTCCCGCATATTGATAATTCCGGATGCTGTTGTTATTTAGTGCTTCGACCAGGCTGTTTGAATTGAAGGGGCGTTCTGACACCAGCAGATAGAAATTGGAGAGTCGTTCGCCGCAGCAGTCGGTGCGGTTCCAGATTATTATTTCGCGGATATTTTGCGTCCGCCCCAGATCAACCTCCCACCAGGCCTCTTTGTCGTTGTTTGTGTGGCTGACAGAATTTGCGTTATAGTTTCCGTTCGTGTCATCGTCAACGGCATGCGCGGCATTCCCGCCGTAGCCTGTACTTGACTGCCGCACACTCTTCTTGAGTGCCAGATTGCAAGTCACATCGGCATTGGAATTTCCAACCGGGATAGAACAGACCATCGTTACCGCAAACAATGAATAGAGAATTACAGCAAGAAATTGTTTCATCTGCTACCCCCCGCAAACAAAGAATATTTTTTGCAAATATACAAATGATGGATAATTTTGGGTATAAATAATTACTTTGGATTGGCATCAAAATTCTGCTTTATGAAACCACATGAATAAAACCGAACAACCAGCCGCCTACTATTTTTTAGCTGGGGCAGG
>JAQTRC010000063.1 GCA_028712665.1 Desulfuromonadaceae bacterium | reverse complement strand
TACGTCGGGCTGGGACTGTACAAATACAGGTGGCGCAGGAAAACTCGCCAACGAAACTGCAGTGTTTCTGGAGGATACGGTGGCCATGGCCAACTCCTTCCATTTGAATAGGCAGTTTTTATTTTTCGATTATACCATATCTCTAAATATTCACAAATTATTTTTTTTTATGAAAACGTCATCGGCTCTTGGCAACTCTTGAGTGGCCGATGCCTCTTAAGATTGCGTCTAACGAAGCCACTCTTTTTTGGCATCTTTGGCAGTTATCAACTTGACACTTTTCATCATTACCCTTATTCTTAGATGGCAGATGCCCGCAGCCCAAAACCGTAAGGTCGGCTTCACAATAGTCGATCTGTTTTTTTGTCGTCAGAGGAGATAGCTTTCAAACTTAAGTGTCAGTCAGCTTGGTATTTTTCATAGCTCCTCCGGCCTGTTGCAGGTCATTGGGTCAATATATCAGTTAGAACAAAAAAATGGATAGACGTAATTTATCAAGGATTAAATATAGGATTGTTGAACAGGGCAAGTAGCTGCAAACAGTGTCATTTGGCAAACTACGAATCCGTAGATCAGGAGTTCTAAACTCTTGGTGCCAGCCGATAAAATAAGTCACTTACAGCTATTGTTGCAAGTGTCTTTTCTGTTTCAGGGTAACACAGCATAATTTAAAGGAGTTGAAAGTCATGCCGATGTACGAATACCGTTGCAAAAGCTGCAATCATCAATTTGAGCTTCGCCAGAAATTTTCCGATCCGCCGGCCAACCAGTGCCCTCAATGCGGTGCGGCAGTTGAGAAGATGATATCAACCTCCGCATTCAGCCTGAAGGGTGACGGCTGGTTTAATACCGCCTACTGCCCTAAAACCGAGTCGCCAAAACCGGCCGGATGCGGAGGCGCATGCGCCTGTTCTTCCGAATAGTATCATAAAAAAGATTTGTCAAATCCCTGGAGGGATGCCTCATGAAGGTCAAAAAGGCCGTTTTCCCGGTCGCCGGTCTTGGGACACGTTTTCTCCCCGCAACGAAATCATCCCCCAAGGAAATGCTGCCTCTGATAGATAAGCCGCTAGTGCAGTATGTCGTGGAAGAGGCTGTCGCTTCCGGAATTGAACAGATACTGTTTGTGACCGGTCGCGGCAAACATAATATTGAGGATCACTTCGATATTTCAGTCGAATTGGAAGCGCACCTCTTCGACAAAGGCAAGGACAGAGAACTATTCCGTGTGCGGGAAATTGCCGAGATGGTTGATATTTTCTACGTACGCCAAAGGCAGGCCCTGGGTCTAGGACATGCCATTCTATGCGCCAAGGATTTTGTCGGCAATGAACCTTTTGCCGTTCTGCTGGGGGATGACATTGTTGACAGCGAACAACCCTGTCTTGGACAACTTCTGAATGTATTCAACGAGCGCGATGGATCGGTGCTGGCACTGGAAAAAGTACCGATGGAGAGCATTTCCTCGTACGGTTGCGTGGAAGCTGAAAAGATCGGCGAAGGTACCTTCCTGGTGACCAATATGGTCGAGAAGCCGTCCAGAGACGAAGCACCCTCAGATATGGCGATCATTGGCCGTTACGTGTTGACGCCGCGCATTTTTGAAATTCTGCTGGACCAGAAGCCTGGAAAAGGGGGAGAGATTCAGCTGACCGATGCCATTTTGACACTGTCAAAAGAAGAGAAGGTTTACGGCTGTTTATTTGAAGGGTTGCGCCATGATTGCGGCGACAAACTCGGTTTTCTGAAAGCCACCGTTGATATGGCACTTAAACGGAAGGAATTCAGCGCTGAATTCGAATCCTATCTGCGGCAGCGTCTGGCTTAAACGCTCCATAAGAAACTTTCAGGGACGGAAACTAAATAACAAAAAGGCGAACCCGAAAATCGGGTTCGCCTTTTCAGCATTAATCGGAAGCCACTTCGTCACTTCTCCCCGGAGATCGCTTTCGACGTATCTCCTTTCGGCTCCCATCCCTGCCAGACGTAAGGGGGATCAATCATCGGATCATAATAACCCGGCTGTGGAACCATAAAGAAAACAGCCTCTGCAACACCAACAATTCCACGATATACAGTCATGCCAGCACCCTTGAGCGGACCGACCAATAATCCAGCCCCCCCCATCTCACGCGTCGTCAGCACGATCTGTTTAGGAAATTCGAGGATGCTGGTCAGGGTATTGGCAATACCCCTGGTAAACTTGACCGCCATCTTTTCGGCAATCATCTCTGGCTTCTGTTCTGCTCGAACCGGCGAGGGGGGGATCACAACTGAAGCAACAAAAAGAGCAGAAATCAGCAGAAACATTTTCATAATATCTCCTTTAACTTACCCTCATAAGGGTTCAGGACCGATTTGTACAAAAAGTTTTCTTTCTATTTTCAATCTCTTACCACAAAGAATCAGAGCTTGCAAGCATCAGAGGTCAAAAAGGGTCGCCTCTTTTGGTAAAAATTTTTCGAATTTATTTTTCAGGTGTCTAAGTTTTTCAACATAATAGAGTGTATTTATATCCGGATGAACCGGGTCAAATGCGGTGACCGGTCGGCACTGTTCATAAGCCACGGCATCTTTTCCGGAACCACTGACATAGTAGTTGACCTGATCGCCCGCCCGGTAGATTCTCCCGGCGGCAATTGCAACTTCAAAAGCCGCCGAGTGATTGCGTCTTCCCAGCCGAAGTTTCTCCCGATAAGAGTCCGGCGACTCATTGAGCGTTTCGGTGCGCGCCACCCAGGAGACATCAACTCCAGAGGATCTGAGTCGAACAATATACTCTTCATAGAGTTGTTCAACCGTCGCGGATCTATTGTTCAGCAACCTATTGATGAGTTCCCGCATGAATTCCCGCAGATACCGCTCCATACCCCTCGAACGAAGTCCGCTCCCCTTGATAAGGATTCTGCCGTCATAATCCTGCAGTGCGTAATTTTTGGTCTTATAGGAAAACATCGATCGGTAGCGGCCATCCGGTTCGACCTCTATCCCACCGGGCAATGCCCCGGAAATGCGCCTTATAAGGGCATGCTCATCATTTTCCGTCGTACACGAAGCGGGAGGCTGGAAATAAATGCCGTCGGTGTCAATTTCCACCGGCCTGGCCCCTTCGCTTTTAAGCATATCAATCATGTTCTTGATTGTAACTCGCCCCAACCTGGTCACCTCTGCGGCGACAGCAGGATCCGAAAAATTGTGCCTTGCTGCTCCCAGATAACCGTAGAACGAATTTATCAGCACCTTGAAAACCCGTTGAAGAGCATCGTAATGATGACGTTCCGGCTCAGTTGCGGCGTCTCGGGCCAACTGCTTGGCTGTCAGTCTAAAACGGCGCAAATCGCCCAACATCGGCAAAAATAGCCTCAATGTATCTCTGGCAGGAGCCAGGTTATAGGCCAACATCAACGACGGGTATAGAGAAGCCACATCACAATGAACAATCGGGCTTATGACACCTGTACAGGAAAGTTCGGTATACCCCCCCTCAAAAGTTGCCGTTTCTGAAGTACTCTCTGGAATGGCATGGCCGCGATGCAGATATTCGCGAAGGAAAAGAGAATTGATACGGGTGGCATTACCACGAACGATACAATTCTGAAATGAATATGGGAAAATTCGGGTCTGCAGGAACCAGGGATAACCGAGCAGGCGGAACAACGAGAGAGTCTCCCGCACATCGTCAAGATTATAGCGATAAAGCAGCTCGGGGTCATCACGAAAAGACGCTGAAATATCCATTCCGTCCAGATAGGTCCGATTTTCAGACGTAACGTTGAAATGGCGTGCAACAGCTTTGAGTCCATAACTTTCCAGATTGCGATTGGCAACGTCATACAACTGCACCAAAAAATAGGTATCGATAACATGCCGGCCATTCACGTCCCAACGCGGGTATTCGATGGTTTTTTCAGCCAGACTCCAGCGGGCGCGAGGTGTGACGTGTGGCACGGAACCATTGCGCCCCCAGTCAAGGCGAATACCGTGCATCCGTGCGCGTTTGCCGATATAGTCGAGATCAAATCTGAAAATGTTGTGTCCTGTTATTATATCAGGATCGCATCTATGAATTGCCCCGTTCAGAGCCTGCAGAAGCTCCGGTTCGGATAAGCGGTCGCCCCGCAACAGAGTCTCTTCACCGTGAGAATCCTTGAGCGCTATCGACAGAATACGGTCCTCAGCTCTATCCGGGTTGGAAAAGTCATATCCCTCGGCGCAATCGGTTTCTATGTCCAGAGCGAGGCAACGGAGCTCGGAGAATTCAAGACCTTTAAATAGTGTAGTCCCGGTAGTGAGCATATACTGGTGGGAAAGGTCCGGGAGAAAAAGGTAGGAAGTGCTGACTGCAGCTGAGTTTTTTTTCGTTTTCGCAGCCAGAAAATCACGCGCCGCCAGACAATCGGCCCAGGAATCAAATTGCAGCTGAAAGCGAAAGAAGTCAGACCCTTCCAACCGGCGCACCGCACAGGGGACACTGCAACCGGTTACCAGAGAGGGGTCGCCGACCAGAATAAATGGACGGAAAGGTTCATCGTGAAAATGTACCCGGCCAGCCACCCTGAAAAAAATCCTCACAAAATGGCCGGCCGGCTCAACTGCAACTATGCCGATTCGCTCATCACGTCCGAAAAGCAGTGGTATATTTTCCAATACGCTGGTTGGCATGGCGGCACTTTACGACAGCTCATTGCCGGGAGGCAACAAAAAAGGCGCGTCTTTTGAGACGCGCCATGATGTCATTCTAAACAGACTCTAATCAGGTTTTATTTTGCATGCTTGGCCAGATATTTGGCAACACCTTCTTTGGTAGGCTTCATCGCTTCCTCACCCTGTTTCCAGTTGGCCGGGCAGACTTCGCCATGTGTATCCGAAAACTGGACCGCATCCACCATCCGGAGCGCCTCGTCAACACTCCTGCCGAGGGGCAGGTCGTTAATTACACAGTGCCGCACCTTTCCGGTCGGGTCGATCAGGAAAAGACCACGCAGGGCGACTGACCCACCAAAAAGGATTCCGTATGATTTGGCGATTTCTTTGTTCAAATCCTGGACGAGCGGATACTGGATGTTGCCGATACCGCCATTTTCTACGGCAGTGTTTTTCCATGCCAGATGGGTGAATTTGGAGTCGACAGAGACGCCGATAACTTCACAGTTCCTTGTTTTGAATTCATTTACCTTCTTGTTAAAAGCCAGGATTTCTGAAGGACAGACAAAGGTGAAGTCTAGAGGGTAAAAAAACAGCAGTACGTATTTTCCCTTGAAACTGGAAAGAGTGATGCTACCGAAACTATTGTCGGGCATGACCGCCTCGGAAGTAAAATCAGGGGCTTGCTGGGTTACAAGTGTGGTAAGACACATGACGGTTTCTCCTTTTTTCAAAATATTTAGGCATGTCACTCATATACCACCCAAACATATTTCTGTCAACAGGATAAAAATACTCTTTTGGTCTTTTTACAGATATGGTGAGAAAAGGCGACTGAAGCTGTCCCTCAGTTTTATCGGCAGCGGCCGGTTTTCAACTTCATCTATTGTGACTTCATGAATGTTTTGGAAAGCCTGCTCGAAATGCTGCCTTACATGCGCGGCAAAATCGGTGTCGAAAATACTTAGATTCAGTTCAAAATTGAGCCGAAGGCTGCGTGTATCGAGGTTTGCTGATCCAATCAAACTCCAGACATCGTCAACAAGCATCAGCTTGGAATGTACAAATGGGGGTGGCTGATAGTACACCTTGACCCCGTTTGCCAAAAGTTCCCATAACATCGCCTGGCAGGCCCACTGGACAAAGGGGATATTATTTAGTCCCGGGAGTACGATTCGAACATCCACACCCCTCAAAGCCGACGTCACCAGTGCCGATATCATAGCCCTGTCGGGAATGAAGTAGGGTGTCATGATGCAGACCGACCGACCCGCACAGGAGAGGGCGCCGACGATAAGCTGCTCCAGTTTGCGGAACTCTTTGTCCGGGCCATCGCAGATACAGCGGACCATAGCGCTCCCCAGGGGTTCTATGGCCGGGAAAAAGAGCGGACTGTCAAGACGTTCTCCTGTCACAAAGAACCAGTCCTCCAGAAAAGATCGCTGCAGGTCGGCAACCACCGGCCCACGAACAGAAAAATGAATGTCCCGCAGGGCATGGCCCGGATCGGTTGCCGAAAGAAGATGCCGTCCGCGGATGTTCATGCCGCCGGTGAAGGCCGCGTAACCGTCAACAATCAAAAGCTTGCGATGGTTACGCAGGTTGATGTAAGCGCCGTTACGCAAAGGAAGGTAATATTCCATTCGAACATGAGAGTTTTTAAAAGCTCTTGCCGGAGAAATACGGCTATACCTCTCTCCCAGCGCGTCTATGATGATTCTCACCATAACCCCACGCTCAGCCGCCGCCATCAGAGCGGTGACGAATTCCTCTCCAATCCCCTCTGCATCAAAAATATAACTGCAAAGATTGATGCTTTCCTTAGCGCTCCGGATGGCCTGAAGCATCGCAGGATAGGCCATGTCGCCATTTTCCAGCAAGCCGATGAGATTGCCGCCATGCAAGGGTGTTGTAACTACCCGGTCGCCCAGCACACGAAGGTCCCGCAGATGAGCGGCGGCAAGCGGCAGCTTGGCGCTAGCGCCATGCGGTTCATCCATAGGGTATATCGATAAACCGCTGAGGCGACGGCCACTTTCGTGCCATCTGCGGGCGCGTCGTGATATGCGGTTGATCCCCATGCACCAGTAAAAAAAAGGACCTATTAGCGGCAGAGTCAGATTCAGGGTGGTCCAGACCAGGGCCGAACGGGAGTCGCGTTTGAAGAGCATGGCATGGCCGGCTGCTGCCAGGGAAAGCAGGAGGGTGGAGACAGCGAAGAGTGCAATCAGCAGGTGGTCCAAGAATCAGCCCAGATCAACTGAAATATCGTCACCGGCGAGCTGGACCTTAAAGATTTTCAACTCCAGTTCGGTGTGTTCGGCGCATCTGCCATCAGAGAGGCTGAAGCGGTACCCGTGACGGGGGCAGGAGATAGAGTTATCCTTGACAATCGCTGCGTTCAGAGGACTCCCCTGATGGGGACATTCGTTCTCAACTGCAAAGATATTGCCCTTTACATTGACTAAAAGTATTTCCCTGCCGGAGACGGATACAACTTTTTTTCCGAAACTCGGAATCTCGCTGATTTTCGCTACTGATTCCATCTGCTATCCCCTCATTAAAGTAATATGTATTGTATAGTATCCCCAAAAATATTTTGTCTAGGTCAAATACGATTCGGCATTTTGAATGTTTCCCCAACAGTTACATTATAGATAGTGACTTAATGAATTATCCTGAGCAAACTAAGACACTACAATCTCCCATCATGCCGCAGTTTGTCGATGATGGCTTTAATTGCCGGGATGGCAGCGGTTGCAGCCCTTTCTCCTTCCAGGATGGCCTCGTTTCTGAAGGTGAAATCTGCTGCCCCCACAAATCCAACTTTTGGTTTGATGACCACATCTGCACTGCCGAGCGATAACTGTGAAATCTTATTGTACATGATCTCCACAGACTTCGTAATGGTTTCCATGATACCGACCGGAACCGTAGCGCCGATACTGGAAGTCACGTCCACTGCTATAACTACATCCGCCCCGAATTTTCTGGCCACGTCTATCGCGAGCGGATTGACAACGCCTCCATCAACATAACTCGTCCCGGAGAATCTGGCAGGTTGAAATACTCCGGGAACAGCAGAGCTTGCCTGAACCGCCATCCCGGTATTGCCTGAATTGAAGACAACCCCTTCCCCGCTCTTTATGTCCGTTGCAACTACATAAAATGGTATTTTCAGCTTGTCGATCGGCAAGCCGTGTACCTTGCTGTTGATAAAGTCCCGCAGTCGCTCTCCCTTTATAAATCCGTTGTCGGGTATTATCAGTTCCGCAACATCCTTCTTCTGTAAAGACAATGCGATATCCTGCAATGCAAATGCATCATAACCGTAAGCATACAGGCTTCCGACAAAGCTGCCCGAGCTGGTGCCAACGATCATGTGAATCGGTATCTTCTGCGCTTCCAATACCTTAAGAACCCCGACATGGGCAAACCCCTTGGCCGCTCCGGCTCCCAGCACCACTGCAATCTTTGCCGGCCTCTGAGGCGGGAGATAGGCCGGAGGCGCGGTTGCACACGCCGAGACAAGCAGAGTAGACAGCAGAAGCATCAGGTATCCAATTACTCTATTACTCACAAGCACCTCGTCGAGTTCTGTTTATTCCGGTTCCGGAAAAATTTAACGTACAGAGTTCTATGTATTGTTTAGCGGCTTTTTTCGTGGTGGCTGGCGTTTTCCCGGTTACATTTCATCGGATGTTTTTGCGGGAACCTATCCGTACATGGCCAATCCCATAACAACATCGGCCAACTCGGATGGGTCATGGATGAATTTAACCCCAATCTCTTGAGAGTTCTGCCAAGTGACTACACCGCCAAATTCACCAAAATTCCCGATTTGAAGCCGCACAGTATCGCCTTGACTGAACTGGAAGCCGATTCGGAGCTTTGCACCGCTGACCGAGATGTTTATTATCAGGCAGTCATGCCAACCCTCGTCATCCATGATTCTGGCTTCAACAAGAACCTCCTTGCGATCATATTGCCTGGTATAATACGGGCTTTTCTGTTCATTCATGAATGTCACCCTTTGCAGATTCTTTATTGCCCATCATTTCGAGGACATCGTCCAGACTCCCTGCCATGTATCGCCTGGCGGATTGGCCCTGAGGTATTCGCAGCGCTCAATGTAAATTTGAGATAGCTTATCCTGCGGATGCAGACGAAGCGCCTCACCGAACGATTTGATAGCATCATTCCAATTGCCGTTCCGGTACGTCCTGCGCCCCTCCTTGAAATATCCGGTTACCTCCATCAAATTCGGGAAAGTTTCCTCGATATGGTAATCGAGGACTTCATAGACTCTGACCGGTTGTGTTTTTCCCTTTACCACCACATCGTCGATATCCCTGATCCGGTAAGTCCCCTTCAGTCTGTTGTAGGTATTCTCGCTGATGAGTATCTTGGCGCTATATTGCTTGCATGCGGACTCAAGCCGTGAAGCCAGATTAACGCCGTCTCCGATGACCGTATAGTCCATCCTTTTTGGTGAGCCAATATTGCCGGACACCACCGTATCGGTGTTGATTCCGATTCCAATCGCGACAGGTTTGTTGCCCAAGAGAGAGCGCTTGGCATTCCATTCTGAGAGGACGTTCATCATGTTTATGGCTGACCTTACCGCCCGGTCCTCGTTGTCATCATGTGCGATCGGGATACCGAATGCAGCCATCAGGGCATCTCCTATGAACTTGTCCAGCATTCCACCTTCCGACTGGATGCAATCGACCATGAGCGTAAAATACTGATTGAGCAGGCTGACTGTCCCTTGTGCGCCAAGCTCCTCGGTCAGGGTCGTAAAGCCGCGGATATCCGAGAACAATATCGTAGCGGAGATGCTCTTCCCCCCCAGAATGTCCTCCCCGCCGGCCAGCAACTGGTCGGCGAGCCCCGGATCCATGTAGCGTGACATGGTTGATTTCATCCTTTTCTCGCCGGAGATATCCTCAAACATGATCATGGTGCCCAATTTCTTTCCTTCGCTGCTTATAAGCGGAAGAACCGAGCTGTTGACGGATAACTTTTTACCGCCGAATTCCAGTTCGGCGTCCATTGTTACCTCCGGAGCCTGATTATTCTCAACCCGCCGCACCTTCTCAACAATCCAGCCGTTCATACCGGAAAAAAAGCCCGCAATATCAATTCCAATTATTTCTTCGGGAGCGACATTCATGATCCGCTGTCCGGCGGCGTTGCAGGTAACTATCCTACCCTCCTCGTCGAGAGTAATCACTCCGTTGCTCATACTTTGCAGCATGCTTTCGTTATAGTTCTTCATATTCTGCACATCATTAAAGAGCTTGGCGTTCTCAAGGGCGATTGAGACCTGGGCCGTAAATGCCTTCAGACGTGATTCGTCCTCATCCGTGAATGGACCGCCGCGTTTGTTCAGCACTTGGGTAACACCGATCATTTTTCCCTGCTTGTTCACAACCGGGGTGCAAAGTATTGAACGGGTAAAGAAGCCGGTCTTCTTGTCAAAGGCTGGATTGAAACGCATGTCTGCGTATGCGTAGGGGATGTTTACCGATGTGCCACTGGTGAAAACAGCGCCGGCTATTCCTAGATGGTTGGGAAACCGTATCTGGGTGGCCCCAATCCCTTCACCTACCAGCGACCAGAGTTCATTGCTCTTTTCATCGTTCAGGAACAGGGTGGAGCGTTCTGCCTGCAACATCTTTGTAGCTTCGCCCATGACCTTGCGAAGCAGGCTCCCCAGCTCTATCTCCGAGGTGACATCGGCTACAATATCAAGAAATTCAAGCTCCCGTTCCCGCGATCGCTGCATCTTTTCAATAACCTGCGCCCCTTGCAGGAATATTGCCGCCTGAGCAGTCATCGCATCGAGAAGTTCCAGATCCTCGCGGGTAAATTTTTTCTCTTTCTTGTTCAGTACCTGGGCCACCCCTATGACCTCGCCTTTAGCCGTTCTGATCGGGGTGCAGATCATATTTCGCGTCTTGTAACCGCTCTGCTTGTCTACTTCGCGGTTGAAATGCTCCTCTTTGTAAGCGTCATGAACTATGATTCCTTTTTCCGTCTGAAATACTTGACCCGCTATACCGCTGGTATTAAGTATGCTGATCCGGCGCATGAAATTGCCTTGAGCCGCAATAGAATAGAGTTCGCCGGTCTGGCTGTCGTTCAGGAAAAGCGAACCGCGTTCCGCTCCCAACTCCGTGGAGGTGAATTCTACCAAGGCTTGGAGAATCTCCTCAAGAGAATCAATTGCGGCAAGCTTTCGAGAGACACCAAGAAGCATTTCGGCCCGGTGTAACCGTTTCTCCATATCCGCCTCCGGGGAAATGCCCTTCTTAGCTATGTTAGTGGCGTTCTGAGGTTTAGTACGTGCACTCTTCACTTTTTCCATCAGCCGTTATTGCCTCCAGTAAATTCTAATCCTGATAAACATTGATAGTGCGTCAGCCAGATTACTAAACTCTTTCCCTCAATGCCTGTATGGTCTGCTGTAGCTGCTTCAATTCGCCACGCCAGGCGCTCCGCTCTTCTTCCACTCTTCTGTCGAACTCCATCGCCTTGCGCTCCATCTCATCACGGATTTCCTGCACCATCGCCTTGAGCTGAATATTTTCATTGTTCCTGAGGGCAACTATTTCCTGGTAATGTCTATCTTTCTCGTAAGATATTCTTTCCTGCTCTTCCCGTTGAGCAACAATGGTTGCCCTCAGTTGTGCTATCTCATCCGTGGCAGTCGCAATCGCCTGTTGAATGGCTTGACCCTTGTCATACAGCAAAGTTTCAATCTGGCCGTTCAGGCCGGAAATGGTCTCTTTCAGGCTGTTTATCTCTTTTCGGGGATTATTCATATTGTCCGCTCTCTGAAACTGTTGTCCATTTAGCAGCTTTTCCGCTCCTGCAAAAAGATTGCAAATTTTTTGCCGCCATCTACTAGGTACAACAAAAATTATAAACCCGCAAATCATTCTTGAAGATAAACAACTAAAAATTTAGGGCGTTATAACACTTTTGAATTGCCGGTCGATTAATATCCTTATTCGAGGAGCTGTAAATAGCAATTTCAAATCAAGGATGAAATTTTCTGCAGAGCCTTTTCTCCGGAAAATAAAAGGCTGTACAGCTTTGCACTGTACAGCCCTGTTTATTTATCCATGCTCAAATTCGAACTGTATTGTTCCGGCCATGCCGGGTTAGGTTCCCTTATTATCCCCTTTACTAAACAACTAACAGCAGAGCTTTTGGCGAATCATCCCTCACCTATCTGAGTCTATGGGCCGATGTCCGGACATATTCCAAAAACGACTTTAATAAACCATCCGGTAAATCCTCAATACTGTTATAAACACGCCCTTTATCCGCGAAAGATATTGAGAATGGCTCTTTCGCATCTCCCTCGATTGCCCATAAGCTGACAACCCCTTCCGGATCTTTGATAATCCGATAAGAACCGTAACGATAATGGCGCATTAAAGTTGCCGCTGCATATTTTGCCTGGTTGCGGAGATCTATATCTTTATCCGGTGTCATTTCAAATTTCTCAATTCGGTAGCAACCTCTTGAGATGTCGGATTGGCTGCTCAAGAGGGATTGGTCAGCCCCCTTTTAACTTAAAATTTAATGCTCTTGCAACCATAATCTGTCAATAGCCTTATGGACTTCCATATGAGCCGGCAACGTAAATTCATTAACGTAAAACTCCTCTATCTGTTCACGATGTAAATGAGCCTTGGCCGTATGTTCTCCTGCGAAGAGCCGCAAGGTATGTATTTCTCTCTCCGGAATCAATTCACCTCTGTCAAAATGAACAGCCGTCAGTTTAATTCTTCGCTCTTCAGCAACTTCCCGCGCCAGATTGAGAATTTTAGCCGCTCCATCAAAAAGGTGACTCTCTTTCGTTACGATATCTTCAAGTAGATCCTTCGAAGCGCCTTCCACTTCGAAAAATTCGAGGCCGGCCACGACAGAATCAAAATGGACAACCTTGGCCGTAAAGTCCCTGTATTTTGGCCCGCCGGCATCCAGATGAAGCCTAAGGCAGACTATTTCACCATCCTGGATTGAGACTATCGGCAGATCCTTAAGATCCACCAGAGCTCCATGGATGGAAATATTTTCAAATCGGCAATAATACTGGCCACCGTTGTGTTGCAACCACCCGCTGCCCAAATAATTCATGCGCCTGGAACGTCGCTTGTCGCTCATGGGGAACCTCCTCTATCATGTTGCATGGTCAAATTGTATCTGATTATTTTTTAATGAACAACAGAAAATATTTCAGAATTTTTGAAGCGGACTTTATCTGATTGATTCCTTTGTTTTCTGGTAGTTATCCACTCTTTCCAATTTCAAGCAGCAAAAATGTTTTATTTCGATTCCGAATCAAATTGCATTCCGTATAACGATAACTATTAACCCCATATTTCAGGTAGTTACATGACGTGCCTATTCCATAAGCAAAACGATAAATTACCCAATAAGACGTGGCATTCCTGGAACATATCCGCAGCTTTTACACATGGTTATCAACCGTTTTTGTGGATAGCGGTAAGAGGCTGTTTATGCTCATTTTAAGAAAGAAACCTTTCTGACCTTTCTGAAATTGCCGCCACAATTTCTCCTAACGGAAAAGAGCATTTCCGATTAAGGGCGCTCCCATATTGTGGTAGTTTTGAATTTTCGGGTGCTGGGTGGGTTGTAATGGTGTAAGTGCAGACCTAGTCGGATATGGTATAATAGAAAAATAATTCCATGAACCGGGAAAGAGCCATGTTATTGACTATAAACTGTTACGCCATTGAGGAAGCGGTATCCATCTGCGGGATTTCCGTTCAGCAGCTTGAAAACCATCGGTTGATACGGGCCGGTTCGTACACTGGGCAAGAAAATAATCCAGCTCTGCTTGCTAGCTATGAGATTGAGCAGGGATTAGCTCTTATCCCCTCTATACAATCCATATGAAACTGCTAAGAACAAAAATATTGAACTGGCGGGATACCGCTTTGCTAAAGTGGAGTGCGCTTTTTCTCGGTATAGCGATTGGAGCTTACTTTCATGAATATGTAGCGAAGTATGGCTGGGTGATCGTAATATCCGCACTGCTCCTGGCATTAAGACCGGGATCAGGCTATTGGAAGGATTAATCAACTTCTTCGGGCTGTTTATTCAGAATGCAATCGGCCGCTTTCTCTGCGTGAGCTGCCGCATGCAGCAATCTCTGCTCTTAGCGGCATATTCGTTATGATCTCTTCAGAATGCTCCAAAGATGTTAAATTGCGTAATGTCTGAGGGGAACAGAACATTTCCGGTTTTATCTATCCAGGACCGCTCTTATTTTTCTTAACAACTCCATCGGTTGTGTCGGCTTCATGATAAGCTCTATACCATCTTCCGACACCCCGCGATTTTTGATGAAATCAGCGGTATAGCCGCTGGAATAGAGCACTTTTACGCCAGACTGGATTTGACAGATCTCCTCATATGCTTCCACGCCGTTTTTCTTGGGCATGATCATGTCCATAATGATTAAACTTATCCTGTCACGATTGGCGGAAAATTTTTCAACAGCTTCCTGTCCGTCTTCAGCCAGAATTACCTCGTATCCGAATTTTGTAAGCCAGGTGGTAACGATTGTTCTGACCCCTTTTTCATCCTCGGCAAGCAGTATGGTTTCTGTGCCGCCTCGGGGAGTATCGGATGTATCTATCTTTATGCTGTCGCTCTGTTTCGCTTCTACAATCGGGAGATATATTCTGAAGGTGCTTCCCATACCCGGTTCACTGTAGACGTCAATAAAGCCATTGTGCTGTTGAATGATGCCGTAGACAATAGCCATGCCAAGGCCGGTTCCCCTGCTAATGTCCTTGGTTGTGAAAAATGGCTCAAAGATTTTGGATCGGGTTTCAGCGTCCATTCCGCTACCGGTATCAGATACGGTAATGCAGGCATAGAGACCCGGCCCGGCATGTTCTGAGGCGTATTCAATCACTTTGTCCAATTGCTTTAGTCCAGTTTCTATAGTTAGTATACCACCTTTCTGCATGGCATCGCGTCCATTGGCTGCGAGATTGATCAGTACCTGCTCGATCTGGCTGCTATCTACGTTAACAGGTAATTCTTGTTCGTTGTAAATTGATTTGAACTGGATGTCTTCACCAATTATCCTGATGAGGAACTTCTCGACATGGTGAACGATGTCGTTTAGGTTGCTGTTCTTGATGTCCAGAGCCTGCTTACGGCTAAACGCCAGCAGACCTTTGGTAAGCTGGGCCGCCTTCTCGGACGAAGCGATGATCTGATCTGCTGCTTCTTTCTGAAAGGGCTTCAGCTCTGCATCCATATTGAGCAAATTAGCATAACCCATGATAACCGTGAGGATGTTATTGAAGTCGTGGGCAACACCACCAGCCAAATGCCCGATAGCCTCCATCTTCTGGGATTGTCTAAGCTGGTTTTCCAGGCTTCTATGTTCGGTCACGTCAATGCCGAACAGAAGAGTGCCGGATATAACTTCATTCTCAACGATCTGATTGTTGCGCCAAGAGATGCTCCGCCTTTCTCCGCTTTTTGTCATAATCTGGTTTTCTGATACAAAGTGATTGTTTCCATTTTCGATACGCTCGGGAGCCGAGTAAGGCTCTGAGTTAAACTCTATCGGCAATAGTTTTTCAAAAAAGTTCTGCCCCAGCAATTCAGTGCGTGAGTAACCGGTAATCTCTTCGGCAGTACGATTCATAATGGTAACGCAACCGCTTGTATCTAAGCCGATAATTATTATATTGGCTCCCTGAAGGAGATTCTCCGCATACTCTTTTTCACGCAAGAGAGCTTCCTTTGCTTGAACATTCTCAAGATTCCTCGCTTGCAGTTTTTCACTCAGCTCATCGAAAGCTCTGGCAATAAGCCCAAATTCTCCCGTCGAGACCCTGTCGCCGATCTTTTCGACAGAAACTCTCTTTGTGAAGGCGTTAATAGAGGTAACAAGTGTCTGCACTTTGAGTGATATCTTGTATTTTGCAATCAAAAAGGCGCTTATGAGAGAAATGCTTAAAAAGATCCCAAACAGGGACATGCGTTTTAGTATTTGCTCTTGCGATACTTCCTTGATGTAGCTGTCCGGAACACTTGCGCCAACGTACATATATGGTTTCGAGAATCCTTCTGCAAAAATTTTGGTGTAATAGTAGTGCCTTAAAACTCCGTCAATCCCTATACTGGTAAAATTTCCCTCTTTTGCCCCATCAGTTATTAACTTGAAGTTATTGGATAAGACCGGTTTGCCGACATACTTTTCCGCTTCGGTGGCGCGATGGAGAATGATGCCATTGTGGTCGAAAATTGTAGAGTTTGACCCTTTGGGTAGCACGAAATGGCTGAAAATTTTGTCGAGATAAGTGAGGTTAATGCCGACTGCAATGATGGCACGGATGGTTCCGTCCTGGCCCATTACCGGAAATCCGAAATTAATCAGTGGTTTAAGAGCTGTTCTCCCGATAACGTACTCGCCGGGTGAGAATCTTTTGGTTTTGACGACATCCCGGTAGAATTTGCGGTCTGCAATTGAAAGCTTCGGTTTAAAGGGACGTGCCGACGCGATCACCGTGCCGTCCGGATCGGCAACCAGAATATTCCCATACTGCTCGTTCTTCTCAAGAATATTTATCAGGAGGTTATTGATTCGAGGAATCCTTTTATTTTGGAAATCCTCCAGTTGAGACAGAGTCTTCAAAAGTTCGTGCGCACCGGCTACAATTATCTCCTGCTGCGAGGCAAGTCTCAGAACCAGACTCTGCATTTCTCTATTCAATGATTCAATCGTGTCATTCCGCTCCTCTAAACTTGAATATATGATCATTACGAAAAAGGGAATCGATGTGATAACAACTAGGAGGACAAGATAATATCTAATGGATTGAGTGAATGAAAAATATGATTGTTGGGATTGCGTCATTATTACGCTCGTTCGAAATTTTATGGTTTATTAAAAACTACCATAAATCAGGTGGGAGTCAAACAGAAAACGGAGCTGCCCGCTTAGGCTTGTAAATCTTGGTGAGAGAGAGCTTTTGACTATTTCAGTTCCGGTTTATCCTCCGGAACCGGCTTGATCACATTTGGCGTCCCTTCGTCCCCAAGGTAGAACACCGCCAGCTTCACCGGTTCATTTCCGATGTTTTTTCCATTATGCAAAGTGTTGACGACCTCGATGATCGCCTCTCCGGCGTCAAATGAGAGTTGTTTGCCGCCTTCAATTTCGAAGGTTAACTTGCCGGATATGACATAGGCGTATACCGGGACAGGGTGTTTGTGCCAACCGGTTTCTGATCCCGGCAACAGCTCCACGGTCATCGCGGTCACCTCCGCCTTGTTGGTAACTGGATAGGTTATCCGCTGGCCGTTGCCTGTTACCGATGCTTTCACCAGGGAAAGCAATAAGGGGACAGGCACCCTGTAAAAGTGCTGCATGAAGAGATCTCTCGGTAACAGCTCTGCCCCGGAAAAGCAATAAGGGGACAGGCACCAATTACTCTTTCCTTTTCCGTCCTTTTGGCCACCCTCTCCGCCTCAATGTGGATTCAAGTCCCATTCTCACGCAGATTTCATCTATCCAGTTTTCGTGTCCGAAAGGCGCCTGTCGATTGACGCTGTTTCTTATCTTCTCAATTTCTCTGTCGGTGAGTGGAGTGTCCACGAATGTAGACCAGTCCTCGGGTAAGGGGAACGGTAGTTGATCAGGCTGCAACTCTTTAGAATCAGTATTACGCACTTGGTGCGAGGACCACGGCCATCGCGCAGCCGTCGGAGATAACATTGCCCTTACAGGGTTTCCTTCTATGTAACGGACTACTGTCAAGAGGTGCTCGTTCCCCTGAACGATAAAGCTCTTGTATCTACCTTGCCACAGATGACCGCTGGTTCCGTAATGCTTGTGATAACGGCGAACATGGGTCGTCATCACCCACTGCATCCATTTATTTAGTTGAGCGGCCTCCTCCGGTTGAACAAGTAGGTGAAAATGATTCGGCATCAAACACCAGGCTAGAACCTTGACGCTGTATTTCTGACGAGCCCCTAGCAACACATCAAGAAAGGCGCTGTAGTCGCCTTCCTTGTGAAAGACCTGCTGTCTGCCATTTCCACGATTGATCACGTGATAGCAGCAGTTATCAGCTAAAGCTCTGGCTGATCTTGGCATCTATCCTCTTACAATTGCACAATTAGGTGCCTGTCCCCTTATTGCCTCC
>JAQTRC010000167.1 GCA_028712665.1 Desulfuromonadaceae bacterium | reverse complement strand
TGTTCGGGAGCCTGTCTCTCAAGGGGAAAACAGAGAGCCATCGCCGGAGGAAAGGAACCTTGAGTGCCAGTCTCCCCGAGGCTTTGAATTCAACGGAAGTTGGTCGGAGGAAAACGGGGGCGCAAGCTAACAACTCATTGCAGCCCGACCGCCAGAGCGTCAGTTTCTAAGTGAGGTCAAGCATCCGGGAGCAGGTTTGAAAAACAAGGGTTGTCCGGCATAAACTCTGGCGGCGGCTGAATTCGGACGTTGGAAGGCACTTGCTAACTTGAAACCAAACAGTCGGAAATATTCGCAGCAGTCTACACCCAAAGGACTGTCTCTATGAGGATACTCCTTATCGAAGACGAAAGTGATTTTGCTAATGGTTTGGCAAAGGCATTGCATCGTCAAGGATATGCCACAGATATCGCCGAGGATGCTGAGCGGGGAATTCAATTGGCTGAAATTAGCAGCTATGATTTGATAATTTTGGATTTGAATTTGCCTGGCCTAGATGGTTTGGAAGTTTGTCAGCGCTTACGGAGTAAATACCCTCATTTACTCATTCTTATTCTCACAGCCCGGAGCCAGATCACCGATACAATAACCGGGCTTGATATGGGTGCGGATGATTATGTATCAAAACCCGTTAGTTTCGAAGGACTTTTTGCCCGCATACGCGCCCTGTTCCGCAGGGATTTTAGGGGGCGGTCTCCTATTCTCCAGTGCGGCGACTTGAAGCTGGATCCGGCATCAAAGACCATTTGGCAAGGCAATCGCCGTCTGGAGTTTACTCGTAAAGAGTTCGCTATACTCGAATATATGATGCGTCGGCCGAGAGAAGTTGTTAGCCAAGAAGAGATCATTGAGCATGTTTGGGATAATCAAACAGACACCTTCTCGAAATCAGTGCGAGTATATGTGACCTCTCTTCGCAAAAAGCTCGGTGATGATCCTGAGTCTCCACGTTACATCGAAACCCTTCGGGGGCAGGGCTATCGCTTGATATCATCTGTTTCGGAAGGAGACTCCTGAGGATATGAGAAAACGCCTTTTCCGTCGAAGCATGCCTTCGCATCTCACTTTGCGGACTCGATTAGCGCTCTGGTCCGCCGGGCTTCTCTTCATCTTCTCAATAGCAACAGTTGTGACCATCAATGTGGTAACACCTATTCTTGCATCAGACAGTTATTCCGCTCAACTCGATCCTGTTCCTGCCCTTCCCGAAGAAGAACTTCTGGAATATCCGTCCGAACCAATCACCGTTAAGATCACTGAGGGACTTGGGGAAGATATCTCTGCCGATGATAGTCAATCCTCCACAAGTATCGTTCGCGATGATATTTTCAGAAAGATGCGTTTTATTTCGTTAATCAGCCTTGGAATAGTGGTCGTCTTGGGGGGGTTGGGGGCTTTCTGGATAGCCGGACGTGCGCTGAAACCGGTGAAAGAAATCACCCAGGCTGCAAGTAAAATCGATTCCAAGACCCTGGATACCCGTTTGACATCCAATATCGCCGAGAATGAGTTCCATGCGCTGACAACTTCACTCAACCAGATGCTGGATCGGCTGGAAAAGTCTTTCGACCAGCAGGGTCGGTTTGTTGCCGATGTAGCCCATGAACTGCGTACTCCATTAGCCGGACTGCGCTCTAGTCTTGACTCTCTGTACATGGATTCCCCTGTCACACTCAATGACTATGAACAGACGGTGGCCGTTGTCGAGCGCTCACTCACGCGCATTCAGCGGGTTGTAGGAGACCTTCTTCTGTTGACAACGGAAGTGAAATCATTACCCAAATCTGAAATAATTCTGGGGCCACTTGTTGATGAGGTATTGGTTGACTTGAAACCACTGGCCGAACAGAATCAGGTTGCACTCCGGTATGACGGTGATGAAGCTTTAAGCATCCGGGCAAATCCCACGGCAATTGCAGTCATCATCAGGAATCTGGTGGAGAATGGTATTCGATACAACGTACCGGGCGGCGAGGTTTCGTTAAATACCGTTGGCAACGAAACGTGGGCAAAGCTGGTTGTAACTGATACCGGAATCGGTATCCCGCCTGAACATCGCGAACATATATTTGAGCGATTTTATCGAGTACATCATCCCCAGTCACAACACAATGGCGGCTCCGGATTAGGATTGTCGATTGTAGCGCATCTGGTGGAAATCCACGGCGGCAGTGTTACTGTTGAAAGCTCCGACTCGGGAAGCAAGTTCACCGTGCGACTGCCCCTTTAGACCTCCTCCAAGTTTTCGAGATCAATTTCTGAAGACCGTCCCCTATCTTTCAAAACCCAACGATAATTTAACATTTGATATGGTATAAAGAGTTAGGTTGCGCAGCCGAGTAAGGTGATGGAGGGTGAAAATATAGAAGGAAGATCAATGAAAGTATTATCTAGATCAACTCAGGAAGGTAGGTTGCGACCCAAATTGAATGAAAGGGGCCGAAACCCGTCCCCCGTCAGAAATATATAATACGAGGAGAAAAATAATGAAAATGGGATTTTCAAGAGTAATTGGTATGTTAATGGTATTAGTGATAATGATTAGTACCGTTGGTACAGCAACAATATTTGCAGCAGAGAAAGACAATGCCCAAAAAGATGAAACGGCTATGAACTTGCAAGATATCAAAGATAAATTGAAGCAGAAGCCCGGTGAATACAAAATAGATGGTTTTGATGTCACTATTGTGACTGATTCAAATGACTTGAACACGTTGATGAAAGATTTCAACGCTGAGGCACCGAAAACTAAGAGGATTCAGAGAATCGAGCTCTATGAAACTGTGGCTAGTCCTAGCGTAGACAACAAGGGAAGCTCTTCCGAAGTCATTACTCCGAAGGGTTGGGGGAGTCTGGGCTATTTCATCAAGTCAGTTACCGACCGCGGGTACGGCTGGTATTTTCCCGGTTCACCTTATAGGGATGATTGGTGGGACGGGCCAGATACAGCCCAATTATCTCTAACAGCAAGTATAAGTGCGACAAAGGATTTTGATTTTGGCCTGAGTCTAGATTACATCTCTGGCAAAGTAGGTTTTAGTATGACTTCAGCCTATAGCGTGACTATATCAAGTACGACACCCGTTCCTGCTGGTTACACCTTGAATCTAAAAACATATATAACCTATCAAAGGAAAGATTGCGAGATTTGGGAAAACTTCCTAATTGGTGACGATGAATATGCAGGCACTGGATCTGCATACAAACCGATGGGAACATATTTTGCAAAGTTCTGGTATTGTTGAAGCGTTGTGAACAGTCTTTGCTGAGTTGAAAGATCCCAAGCCCATGGCTCCTCCTGAAAAGTGTACCCACTTTCCACAAGGACCATGGGCTTGGATGTTTCTAATCATAGCAGTTTTCTGGAAGTGACTGATGAGGTCAAACCGTTATTCGACATCGATCATCCTTAAGCTTTGAGATTATCACTTCTGTATAGTATTCATAAAAAGAAGGAGGGTGTAAAATTGAGAGTTTTGGCGAAAAACACAATTGGCCTTGTTACAGGATTGGCCA
This sequence comes from Desulfuromonadaceae bacterium, assembly GCA_028712665.1. GTDB lineage: Bacteria > Desulfobacterota > Desulfuromonadia > Geobacterales > Pseudopelobacteraceae > JACRCG01. The sequence goes on along the minus strand of JAQTRC010000167.1, from coordinate 720 downwards.
TAGTATTTATCATCGGACTAATGTGCATAAGCTGCGGTGAAGACTCCGAAAGCGTGCCTAAGGAATCACAACCTGCGAAGGTTCCTTACAACGATATGGTTGTGAATTTCATCAAAAACGACTCTACATACAAGTTTGACGGAGTTGATGGCAGTGTCAATTTCCCTAAGACTGAAAGTTCGGCATCTAGGGATACTCCATCCAGTGAAATCAGAGACTGGGAGTTTACGGCCACATATCAGACCCTGCATCCCGGGCATGGTAATAGGACAGGACAAGTGCTTATTGAATTGATCACGACTCACACTGCCGTCATCAAGATCGAAAACGGACAAATTACCTCGGCTGTTTGTGATGGTGTCTGGGACATGTTAGCTGGCAAAAGTGTGACCTATCCCCCGAAAACTGATCCAGGCAAATGTTATTGTTGAAAGCTCCGACTCGGGAAGCGAGTTCACCGTGCGTATGCCCCTATAGCTCCAAAAAATTCTTGAAACAATTTTCAAAATTGCTCCCTACTTTCCAAAACCCAACGATAATTTAACATTTGATATGGTATAAAAGAGATAGGTTGCGCAGCCTAAATAAAGAAGAGTGGGTATGCACTTTACTCAACCGGCCACAAAATGTAGTATGTAGGCATGGAAGAGTCTGTTCATCCTGTTTCTGGCATTGATTATCCCGGGACATTCCAGGAATTTGACCGATGGTTTACCAGCG
>JAQTRC010000062.1 GCA_028712665.1 Desulfuromonadaceae bacterium | reverse complement strand
GGCCAAGGTTATCAGTCACAGGGCCTACGGATTCAGAACGGCAAAGAACTTTATTCTCAACTTGTATCACTGCATGGGAGATCTGACCATGCCAACTACTTTGCACAGATTTGTGTGAGGAACCAAATAAATATGAAATACCTACCATCATCAGATACGGATTTTTGATATACCGGACTGATTTCCAGGTAATGATAAAAACCGTAGAGGCGATAACGACACTGAACAGTTCGACAATGCTGTGAAAAAGGAGGTAGTTTACATATGTCGTCAGGTAGAGCCCAATCACCACCGTAATTATGGATAACCAGTAGTAACTTTTGCTCAGACTATTAGCATAACCAATTTTGTTCATCGTCATTTACCTATGATTCCACTTTGATATAATCCATTTACTTACAATCCTTAAACTCAGTAGTGTCCGGTTTGGTCTTTGCATTAAGCCTCCCCTCCCTTGCCTAAGGGCACCTACTTCTGGTGACGGGAGGGGATTGAGGGGTGGGTGAAGCTGCCGTCAGCATCAAATGTGGCAAATTCCCACACCCCCTAACCCCCTCCCGCAAGGGGAGGGGGGACTTTTAGGCAACTGCAGCAAATACCAAACCGGACAACGCTGCCTTAAACTATAAATATTTTCAGCTTGGAAGTTTGATAAAAAATACAGTCTCTCCCTTTTGGCTGGTGAAGCCGACTCTGCCGCCAAGATAGCGTTCGCCGAACAGCTTCATGCTGTAGGTGCCGATTCCGCGACCGGATTTGCTCTTGGTGCTGAAGGAGCGATTGAAAAGGCGCAGTTGAACCTCTTTCGTTATTTCGCCGGCGTTTATAACATTTATCCGGACTTCCCCAGCGCCGGCAACGAGTCTAACCCTGACCGCACCCCCGGCAGGAGTGGCCTCCAGCGCATTCAGCACCATGTTTCCTACAACGCGGCGAAGCATCGATCTGTCCGTCTTTAAGCGGCATTGCGGTGCATCTTCCAATATAACCGTGCGGTCCGGTGTGCGGCTATGATTGCCGTAAAGTTTGCAGACCTCCTGAAGCATCTCTGCAAGGTCGGTTTCTTTCATCTCAGGAACATATTCACCACGTTCGGCGGCCAAAAGGCGGCCCTGCTGCGAAATCTCCTCTACCAGATCGTCAGACAGGTCAACCATTAAACCTTTGTACTCGACTTCTGTTTCAGGTGCCAGGTTACTATCCTCTGCCAGCAGGCCGGCAATCCCCCTGATTCCCCCCACTGTGTTCAGTATGTCGTGTAAAAATGTCCGTTCGAGCACCTGCCTCCGTTTATCCGAACTAATATCCTTTAGTGCGAAAATGGTGAACGGTATTCCGGTAACGTCAAGCGGCGTTGCCGTCACCTCCATATCGAGCGCAGTCCCCCCGTCCTTGGTTATCGAAATTCGGCATTCTCCATAAGCCTGACAACCGGTTTCCTGGCTTTCCAAAATTGTCAGAACCGCACCGCAAGCGGAGCAGGATTCCGAAGTTCCGCAACCGTCCGGCCCTTCGCAGCTGTGGATGCAACCGATCGCTTCACCTGGGCGCAAGCCTAACAGCGGTGATTGATCGCTAAACCCGAACGCAGATAACAACCGGCTATTGACGCCAACTATCTGGCGATGGTTATTCAGAACCAGCATCATGTCCGGAACTGCATGGAGAACTGCCGTAATGAATGAAGCATGCAAGACCGCCTGCTGCTGATCGTTGAGTTCCCCTGCATCTGATCTTCCTGCCGGGGCAAATAAGGTTGCTTCTTCCATTTCAATTCTCCAATAATTTCTTTTGTTCTATTCATTGTTTCAGTTAACAGCCTGGTAACTCAAGGATTCAATGTTCGCACAGCACAAATATCGCGTCTAAAATCTTAAAGCGATGCGCCGGATATCATCAAAATTCCGGCATCCCGAATTCTTCCATAAACACCCCGAAACTGAGCACGACCATCAGCAGGTCATCTTCGTAAGGGAGATTCAGATTAAAACCTGTTGTGGAATAGCGTTCCACCAGCCGTTCCACCGTATCAGGGTTGAAGTACCCCTGCCGGGTGATACTCTCCTTTGAAAGGATATCCCGCACCCAGGAAAGCTTCTGCCCCAGCAGATGGGGACTCCCCGGCGCAACAAAACCGAATTTCTGGCGCTCCCGGATCGGAGCGGGGAGATACCGCTCCCCAAGACGTTTCAGCAGATATTTTTCGGTCAGGCCGTTCAGTTTAAGCTCAGGGGGGATTTCCCGCACAAACTGCATCAGATTGATATCGAGAAATGGGTAGCGGGCCTCTACCGAATTGGCGAAGGCAGCCCGGTCGCCATGATCGGAGATCAAGTGAGAGGCCAGTCTAAGCTTCAGATCGATGTAGGAGCGCCTGTGAACCGGGTGCCGTCCCAGGAGTTTCGACTTGTCGATGATCCCGCCCCGCACCGAGTTGAAATCGTGGAACTGCTGCAGCACCCTCTCCGAATAGAGCGCCTCGCGTACAGATTGAAACTCGTAGAAATTCTTTTCGTAGATGAACGAATCGTCCCCCCATAACTCCTCTCTCAGTTCTGCCTCAAGCATCCCCTCCGGATCGGAGAGGTCGTCCCCTCCCTGCTCCAGCCGTTGCCGGTCGAACTTGTAACCGTAGTACCCGGCAAACAGTTCGTCCGCCCCCTCCCCCACCAGCACAACCTTCATCCCCGCATCGCGCACGGCGCGGGAGAGGGCTATTGAGCAGGTGTCGTAACTTTCCCTGAGCGGCGATTCCGCATGGAGGATCATTTTTCTGAAGCCGTCACTGATCTCCGGCCAGTCGAACCGCATCTCATGGTGGATGGAACCGACATGCCCGGCCATCATCCGCTGAAAGCGGGTTTCATCGATCTCCTGCTGTGCAAAACCGATAGAAAACGAGTGCCGGCGTTCATCCGGCGCCATCCGGTGCAGGATAGCGGCGATCATTGACGAATCCAGGCCGCCTGAAAGATAGTAGCCAACCGGCACATCCCCTAAGAGACGCAGCTTGACCGCCTTTTGCAGCTCATCGTCAAGGCGTTCCAGGTAATAGGCTTCGTCCCTGTACGAAACGGCGCCTTCTTCAGGGTATTCCATATCCCAGTACAGGCGATCCGTAATCCCTTCTCCCTCCACCAGAAGGAAATGACCCGCCTCCAGACTCCTGATCCCCTTGAACATCGTGCGGGGCGCCAGACAGCCTGGAAAGGCGAATATCTGATCGAGACCTGTCAGATCGACCTCCCGCCTTATCGAAGGGTGTTTCAGCAGACCCTTTATCTCCGAGGCGAACAGAAAAAGTCCGTCGTTTTCGGCATAAAAGAGCGGCGCTATACCGACATGGTCGCGCGCCAATAAAAGGCGTTTTACATTTGTATCGTATAGGGCAAAGGCGAACTGGCCGTTAAGTTTTGGAAGAAATCCGGCGCCCTCCTCTTCGTACAGGTGAAGCAGCACCTCGACATCGCAGTTGGTTTTGAAAAGATGCCCCCGTTCTTCCAACCCGGAGCGCAACTCCAGGAAGTTGAAGATCTCGCCGTTGCAGACAATGACGATGGAGCGATCTTCGTTGTATAGGGGCTGATTACCGGTAACAAGGTCAACGATGGCAAGACGCCTGAAACCGAGCCCCAGGCCAGGCTCCAGATGATAACCGGAGTCGTCCGGCCCCCGATGCAACAGGGCGTCGGTCATTGAGGCCAGAATATGCTCCTCGACCCTTCCACCCCCCCGGCGGTCAAATATTCCAGTTATTCCGCACATGGTTACGGCACCTCAACTCTCAACTCTCAACTCTCAACTCTCAACTCTCAACTCTCAACTCTCAACCTTCTCCTTCTCCCTCTGCTCTTTCAGAAACGGATACATGGCGTTGGCTATGGCGGTGCTTCTGCCGACAAGCTTGATCAGTATCGCTGAGAGGACACTGTAATCAGGAATGGCAACAAGACCGATGATGTTGACTATCGATGGCGCTACGGCCAGCCCGAGGCTCTGTTTGAGATTGCTCTTCAGTTCGGTGGCAACGTCGAAGAGTTTGTCCAGGCTGTCGAACCCGCCTGAAAGAAGTATTATATTGGCCGAATCGGCCGCTGCAGTCGATGCGCCGGAGAACGATATGGAGGCGTCGGCCTGCTTCAGGGCGATGGAATCGTTGATGCCGTCCCCGACGAAACAGACCGACCTCCCTTCATCCTGCAGCATCCTTACGATATCGGCCTTCTTTTCCGGAAGCACGCCATGGTAGTAGCTGTCAAAATTCAGAGCCTTGGCGATTCTGCGGGCCGAATGTTCATGGTCCCCGGTCACCAGGCCGAAATGCTTTATACCCCGCGCCCGCAGTTTCTCGACCTGCACGATTATCTCAGGCTTGAGCGCCTCTTCCAGGATGATGAAACCGCACGCCTCGCCGTTTCTGGCCACACAGACGACGTTGTAGCCGCTCAGCATGAACTGCTCCAGCATCGCCTCATGATCCGCGAGCCCGATCCCTTCATTGCCGAAAAACCTGCGGCTTCCAACTGTTATCACGATGTCGCCGAACCGTACCGTAACCCCCATGGATATCGTGTAGCTCTTGTCTGAAATATCCGGGATTACAAGCCGCATTTCCTCTGCTTTTTCAAGAATAGCTTCGGCAATCGGATGCGCCATCCTCTTTTCCGCCATCGCCGCATACTCTATGATCCGCTTCGCGTCGTAAGAGCCTAGGGGTATCACCTCCCGCACCACCGGTTTCCCTTCGGTTACCGTGCCGGTCTTGTCGAAAAGGATGGTATCTATTTCGGGCAGCTTTTCAAGTTCTCTGGAACTCTTTACCAGAATCCCCTGCCGGGTAAGGATGGTCATATAGTTCAGGGTACCGAGAGGGCAGGCGATCCTGATGGTATTGCCGATAGCGAACTTCAGAATGATGATGCCATGCATTATCTGTCCGGTGGCCGCGACCGCCGTGCCAAGAATCATTATCGGGAGAGCGGTTTTGTCCGCCCACTCCTCCCCCTTCATGTTCAGCATGGTCTTGCTGTCAACCGAATGCTTCAGTATTTCGTTCAACTGATGGGCGACCGTATCGCTTCCGGCGCTGGTGACCCGGTAGGTGATTACGCCGGATACGACCATTGTGGAGGCAAACACCTTGTCGTCAACCGTTTTTTCCGCATACTGAAATTCGCCGGTCAGCGTATGCTGGTCGATCTGGCACCCCCCTTCAACAATGACCCCGTCCGCAGGTACGATTTCGCTCGGGTGCACCACGATCAAATCCCCTGCTATCACCTTCTCCAGCGGAACCTCTATTTCCATTCCCTCTTTGAGCAGCCACACCTTTCCCGGCATCGTGGCGAAAAGATCCGATATCTCCCGCGCCGAGCGGGTCTTGGCCTTGTACTGTATCCAGCTCCCGAGAAAATAGGCGATGGTGCCCATGGTCAAAAGGACGAAATGGCCGCTCAGCAGCAGCAGGATGTTGACGAGGATTATCAGCAGGTCGTTGGTGAATTTCCCCTTGCGGAAAAGCTTGTAGAAGCCCCGTTTGAATATCGGGTAGAGCACATAGACGTTTACGGCCGCTCCCGAGAGATAGAGCAGCGGCGCCGATGAAACGGTGAGCGCCAGTGCGCCGAGCGACATGATGAGGCTCCGCTCGTCCTTTTTGGTTCCGACCACGAGATCAATCTCCGACTCGGCGGAAACCGGTTTGTACTCGGATGACTCCATCGCGGCGTCATCAACCGGAACAGGGTCGCGAGCGGTCTTGACGATGAATGAATTGACGGCGTCGAAAGCCTTTTCTCCAGCCTTGGCGGCAAAACTGACTCCGGTCATATGTTCGATCAGCGAAAACTTCATTCCCTGTCCATATCCGGCCTGTTAAAAATCATCGTCTATATCCATTGCAGCTTTGAGTAATTCCGCCCGAGCCTGAACATCCTCTTCGCTCGCCAGCAGCGTGCAGAGCCGGGCCACTGTAACATTCCGGTTCTCTGCAATGGCGCCGATGATTTTTTTCAGATCTTCACCAATAGCGGCAACGGTTTCAGGGAGGAAAAGATCTGAGCAATATTCGATGTTTCCTGAAAGCTCCGGCAGATCCTGCAGATCGAACATCAGGTCGAATTTGCTCATCAGCGCCCCTTCCATGAAAGGCTCGGCGCGCAGCTCTCCAAGCGTCATATCGTTGTCGGCGTTGTTCTGCAGAACGAACATGACATCGAAAAGAGGATTTCGGGCCGGATCCCTTTCAATCCCCAAATCTTCGAGCAGCCTGTCAAACGGATAGTACTGATGGGCAAAAGCCTCCATTGCCCCGATGCGAACACGATCCAGCAAAGCGACAAAGCTCTCTTCCCCGCTGACCCGATCCTTGAGGGGGAGCGTATTCAGGTAAAGGCCGATCTGGTTTTCCAGATCGGGATGTTCACGCCCTGCGACAGGCGAACCGACCACTATATGCTCCTCCCCCGTGCGGCTGTACAGGAGTACCTTTATCGCGGCAAGCAGGGTCATGAAGAGGGTCGCGTTCTGTTCGGCAGCCACTCTGTTCAGATTCCGGGTCTGCAGAGGATCAAGGGTGAAAGGGATGCTGGCGCCGTTGAAACTCATTTTTTCGGGGCGGGGAAAATCTGTCTGCAGAGAGAGCGCTCCGTCAACCCCGGCGAGAGCCGAACGCCAGTATTTTCGCCCCTCCTCACCAGCCACGCCTGCAAGCAGCGCATGCTGCCATGATGCGTACTCCTTGTACTGTATCCTCATCTCCGGGAGATCACCCGGTGAAAGCCCGCCATAGAGAGCCGACAGCTCCCGGACCATGACCCCCACCGACCAGCCGTCACTGATGATATGATGTATCGTGAATACGAGAATGGATCTGGAGGTTCCATCTGGACCTCCGTCAAGCCGGAGCAGCAGAATTCTGAGCAGCGGACCTTTCTCAAGGTCAAATGGGGTCATCCCCTCCTCCCGGACCATGCAGTACGCCGCATGTTCCGGATCGGGCTCCCCGTTCAGGTCGCAGACCCTGAAAGGTATCTCCATAAGTTGGTGTATCTTCTGTTTCGGCTCACCGGCAACCACCAAAAATGTGGTGCGGAGGATTTCATGACGCCGGACTACAGAGTGCACGGCATGCTGCAAACGTGGGGGATCAATCTCCCCTGAGAGTAACCACGCTCCTGTCATGTTGTAGGCAGCCGTTCCCCCCTCCATCTGGTCCAACAGCCACAAACGCTTCTGACCATGGGAGAGGAGATATGTCTCGCCGGCTTCCAGCCGTTCAATGGCGGCCAGTCCGGATTTACCCCTTGCAGCCGCAATAGATGCCAATTCGGATATGGTAGGGGCATTGAAGATGTCGCGGAGTTTCAGATCGAGGCCCAACTCCTTCTGTATCCGCCCTATGGCCTGCACCGCTTTGAGACTCTGCCCGCCAAGGGCAAAGAAATTATCCCTGACACCTATTCCGCGCCGTTGCAGCAACTCCTCCCATATCCCGAGGATTACCCTTTCCAGCTCGTTACGCGGGGCTACAGAAGCCTCTCCGGTTCCGGAACCGGCATCTTCGCCGCGCAGTTCATAAATAGCCAGCGCCTTTCGATCCGCTTTGCCGTTCGGGGTGACCGGCATCCGTTCCAGAGTCACCAGGTAGATCGGTATCATATACTCCGGCAACCGCCGCGACAGCTCTTTCCGTATCCGGTCACTATCTGCGGAGATTCCAGTGATGAACGCCGCCAACTCCCTGGAGGAGGAGAGTTCCCGCACCATTACGACAGCCTCGTTGATTCCGGGAATCTCCAGGAGAGCATGTTCGATCTCCCCGAGCTCTATCCGGAAACCGCGGATTTTCACCTGATCGTCGGAGCGCCCAAGACATTCGAATAATCCGTCGCTCCGCCGGATCCCCATGTCGCCGGTCCGGTAAATCCTTCCCTCCGGCCTGAACGGGTGGGGGAGAAACTTTTCCGCCGTTAATTCCGGTCGGTTCAGATAACCGCGGGCAATGCCTGCACCCCCCAGGCATATTTCGCCCGGCACGCCTGTCGGCAAAGGCCTTAAGCCCCCATCAAGGATAAAAATTTCGGTTCCGGCAATGGGGCGGCCTATGACGACCCGCGCGTCTCCAGGCATTATCTCGGTGGCGACGCATCCCACGGTGAACTCGGTCGGCCCGTATTCGTTATATATCCGCATGGCCGGATTCAGGCGGCGGAGTATTCCGACCTGCTCCATCGTGAACTGTTCTCCTCCGACAATGGCCAATCCTACATTTGTCTCCCCCAGATCGAGATGCTCCATCATCGATATATGGGACGGGGTTATGTTGATTGCGTCTATTACCGTGCCTGGATCGAAGGTATGCCTCAGAATGTCGGTTATCTCCATGCTGTCGGAATAGATGAAGAGCGGCTTGCCGATCATGAGCGGCGGGTAGATGCTGGCCAGGGTCATGTCGAATGCAAGGGTGGTGAAGAGCCCGAAGGCGCCGAACGGCGTCCCTTCAACGTAGTAATTCAAAAAATACGAGCAGTAATGGATCAGGCTGCGATGCTCAATCAAACACCCCTTCGGGAGACCTGTCGAGCCGGAGGTGTAGATGACATAGGCCAGATCATCCGGTTCGGGCATATCGGGGAGGTCGTGATCGGAAAAGCGGTCAAGCTCTTCCGCCAAACGGCAGAGATTGATGACCGTGAGGCCGCATTCCGGTTCATCCCGGTCGGAAAGCATGACCACGGCTCCACTATCGACCAGAATGTAACGGATTCTCTCTACAGGGAGGGAACGCTCAACCGGAAGGTAGGCGCCGCCGGCCTTGAGTATCGCGATCAGCGCAATAACCAGCTCCGGGCTCCGCCCGGCTGGGATTGCGACGATATCGCCACGCTTCAGAAGCTGCTTTTCAACCAGATAACGGGCCAGGCGGTTGGCCTTCCGCTGCATCTCCAAATACGAGATCGATGTTTCGCCGGATGCATCCCCGGCCGGCGTGTAGATCAGAGCCGGTGCGTCCGGGCTTCTAAGCGCCTGCTCCTTGAGTGCATGCACTATCGTTGCCCCGGGGGAATGAGAAACCGTCCCTACGCACTCTCCTCCTGCCGTCAGCAACTCAAGCTCCCTGGGAGGAATCATGCCGATAACGGCGATCGGGGTTTCAGGGGCTACAGTTATCTGATCCAGTATCCTTTCGTAGTATCCGCTCCACCGCTCCGCCGTTTCCCCGGTGAAGAGGCTGGTCGAGTATTCCATGAAACAGACAAGTTCTCCCTGCTCTTCGGCAACCTCGATACTCAGGTCGAACATGGCGGTTTTCCCGGGGATATTAAGAGGCGTTACCGTCAGCTCCTTGATGCGGAGCAGACGGTCGTCCGCCTTTTCAAAAACGAACGAGGCGTCAAAGAGCGGGTTGCGGCTGACATCGGCGCGCAGGTTCAGCTGTTCCACCAGCAGTTCCAGGGAAAACTGCTGATGCTCGAATGCCTGGAACGTCTCCCGGCTCATCCGCTTCAGAAAGGTATCGAACCGGGTGGAACCTTGAATGGAAGCCCTGAGCGGCAGGGTGTCGGCGAACATGCCGATGGCCCCCATCGAATCGTTGTCACGTCCGGCAACCGGAGTGCCGACGATGATATCCTCATCTCCAGAGAGACGATGCAGAAGGGTATAATAGGCGGCCAGCAGAAGCATGAAAAGGGTGGTTCCCTGTTCCCCGGCAATCTGCTTCAAACGCTTTGTCCTCTCGGCGTCAAACCTGAATCGCACCAGATCCCCGCTGAAGGAGAGCTGCGGCGGACGTGGAAAATCGGTTGGAAGGGCAAGGATCGGAAGAGTCCCTGAAAAACGCTCCAGCAACCAGGCGGCGTCCCGTCTGGCCCCCGGACCGGGTAGATAAGCCGTCTGCTTAGCTACATGGTCGCGGTATTGAAACTTGAGCGGGGGAAGAGGCTCGCCGCTGTAGCATCTTACAAATTCGCTGATCAGGATATTTATCGAAAAACCGTCCGCCGCGATATGGTGGATATCCAGCAGGAGTATGAACTTCGAATCCGAGAAGCGTACAACTTTGATCCTCATGAGTGGCAATTCCGACAGCCGGTAGGGGGCTGTCCCCTGCTCGACAATCCTGAGGAACTCCTCGTCCGGATCGTTCGTCAGCGCATCGCGATACTCGATTGCCAGAGGCGCGTCGGCATGGACAAGCTGGAGAAGCTCTCCCTCGATCATTTCAAAGCTGGTTCTCAGACTTTCGTGGCGCCTGATCAGCCCTTCAAATATGGAGGCAAGCCGAGCAACATCGAGCGGACCCTCGATTAGGCCCGCTCCGGTGAGATGGTACGGCGAATCTCCGTCATCGTACTGGCTAAGAATATAAATCCGTTTTTGGGTCGATGACATGGGGAAAACATTTACCCCAATCCCCCTCCCAACCTCCCCCTTGAAGGGGGAGGAGCTATTATTCACTCCCGCATTGAAGTGGGAGGAGATGATATTCTCTCTCGCCTTGAAGTGGGAGGAGCTGATATTCTCTCCCGCATTGAAAGGTGAAGAGGTGAAATTCCCCTCCCCTTCAAGGGGAGGGTCAGGGTGGGGATGGGGTGCAGGCGGGGCCCCCTCAAAAGAAAAACCTCCATCCCTAAGTTCCCGGATGCTCTCTTTCACGGCAGCGATGATCCGGTCAATATCCTTATCGGTATGGGCGGTGGAGAGGAAGCAGATCCGCCGTTCCCATGTGAATATTCCCCGGCTCATCAAGAGATAGAAAAAGAGGTCCATCTCCAGCGGCTGCAGCAGCAGGGCGTACTGGCCGTAAGAGTCGAAGCGGAACAGTGAGCCGAAACAGTGCAGCAGCATCGGCACCCGCTCCTGAACAAAGAAAGCGTTCAGCTCTTCCGCCAGACGGGATGTCCTGCGGTTTACCCCCTCCTGCAGGGCGGGACCCTCTTTTTCCATATGACGCAGAGCAGCCAGTGATGAGGCTATCGCCAACGGGTGCCGGCAGAAAGTGCCGCCGAAGAACATCACTTCCGCTTCCGGCCTGGAATCGTCGCCGTACTGCCAGAATCCACCGTCCACCGCATCCAGGAATCGGCTGGAGCCGGCGACCATGCTGATCGGCATTCCGCCTCCGACCGCCTTGCCGTATGTGGCGATGTCGGCGCGCACGCCGAAGAGAGCCTGAGCGCCGCCAGGGTGGGTGCGGAATCCGGTGATCATCTCGTCGAATATCAGAGCTGTTCCGCTCCGGTCGGCAATGGAGCGAAGCTCCCTCAAAAATTCCACCGGTTGAAAGCCGGGTCTGCGGCTCTGCACAGGTTCCACCAGTATGGCCGCCAGCTCCCCTGCCTGGGCCCGGATAGTGGCGAGGGAGTCGTCGGTACCGTACGGGAGCACCGTGACGGAACCGATAGCCCCGTAGGTAACGCCGGGCGTGGTCGGAAAGACCCGGCCTGTATCGTCGGCAAAGGCCAGCACTCCGTCGGTGGTGCCGTGATAGGAACCGGCGAAGATCACGATCCGGTCGCGGCCTGTCACGGTGCGGGCTATGCGGAGCGCCATCATTACCGCATCGGAGCCGGTATTGCAGAAGGTGACCCGCTCCATGCCGGTCAGGCGGCAGAATATTTCGGCGGCCTCTCCAGCCTCCGGAATCTGGGTCGCAAGCTCCATGCCGCGCCCCAGCCGCTCCTGAATCGCGGCGTTGACGAAGTTGGGGGCATGACCGAAGAAGGCGACGCCGAATCCCATTGCAAGGTCAAGATACTCATTGCCGTCAATATCGGTGAAGTGAGCGCCGGAGGAGGAGGCTGAGGCGATCGGGTAAACCAGTTCCTTCAGGCATCCACGGAAGGCCAGGGTATTGATCCAGTCCGACAGGTGTCTCCGGTGACGCTGGGCCAGCTCTTTCGAGTGGCCGGTGCGGGCTGTGTGACGGGCGATGAGGTCTGCGACAAAAACTTTCTGCTCCCCGGTCAAGCGACCGGTTTCGTCTTCGAAAATTGTGGCGCGCAGGTTGATCTTACGGCGATCCGGAGGTGGCAAGCCCCCCCCATTGCGCAACGCATCCAACTGCTGCTGCATCAGGCCCTGGATCTGTTCAAGCTGGGTTTTGAAAAACTGATCGACGGAGGGATCGCCGGTTCCGGGGATTGCCGGCAGTTGGGTTGACGGTTTCGCCCGAACAACCGGGTGGGCTGCGACCCGCGCCGCCACAAAAGCGGCCAGCCGGTTCAACGTGTTGGCATCCTCCATCAGGCTGGAGAGCTCCAGCGTCACGCCGAAGTCACGGTTCATCGTATCCCTGAGCTGGATCAGCATCAGCGAATCGAGCCCCAGTTCGAACAGGTTGGCGTCCGGGTCGAGTTCTGCCTCTTCCCGGCCGGACACAGTTGTCACCATCAAAACGATGGCGCGAAAGACATCTTCCTTACTGACACAAGGCTTGCCTCTTGCAGATGAAATGACGCTGTTGCGGCTGTATCGGGACATCGGGTCGATCCAGTGGGAGTTGCGCTGGAATGATCTGGTGGTATGTGGACAGAGCGGGTATACGGTGCCATCCTTGCGGCGATATTCCTGAACGATCAGGTGGGCGTTCGCGCCGCTGAAGCCGAAAGAGCTGACCCCCACAGCATGCAGACGTCCTGATTCCGGGAAGGGACGCGGCTCCCTTATGACCCGGAGCGGTATGCTGTCCCACGGGATATGGCCGTTCAGCTCCTCCGCATGGAGAGTGGGAAGCAGCGTGCTCCGGTTAACCATCAGGATCGCCTTGATCGCTCCGGCAACCCCGGCGGCAATTTCCAGATGTCCGATATTGGTCTTGACCGAACCGACCGGCAGTTCACTCTTTGAAGCGAACAGGGCTGCCAGTGAACGGGCCTCTATCGGGTCCCCCAAGGGAGTGCCGGTGCCATGGGCCTCGATTGCGTCGATCTCATCCGGCGTCATCCCCGCATGGGAGAGAGCGCTCCGGATCACCTCCTGCTGGGAGAGGGCGTTGGGAGCGGTCAGGCCGTTGCTCTGGCCGTCATGGTTCATTGCCCCCCCCCGGAGTACCGCGATGATCGGATCCCCCGACAGTTCCGCATCCTCCAGCCGTTTCAGGTAGAGGATGCCGCACCCCTCCCCCCGCACATAGCCGTTGGCATGGTCGCCAAAAGCCCGGCAGACGCCGTCAGCCGAAAGGGCGTTCATCCGGGAGAGCGCCACATACATAACCGGGGTAAGCATCAGGTTCACCCCGCCGGCCAGGGCGGCATCGCAATCTCGTGACAAAAGGCTCTTCATCGCCAGCAGAATTGTTATCATCGACGAGGAACAGGCGGTATCCAGGGAGATGTTGGGGCCGTGAAGGTCAAGCAGGAAGGATATCCGCCCCGAGGCGATGCTCGGCCCGGCGCCGGTAATGCTGTAGGGATTTATATCGGCGGCATCGCCGGAAAACATCCCCCCCTGGGAATAGTCGGAACCGCAGACTCCGACGAATACGCCGGTCCTGCTCCCGCGCAAGGTTTTCGGATCGGCGCCTGACCGTTCAATCGACTCCCAGGCGGTCTCAAGGAGCAGACGCTGTTGCGGATCCAGGGAGGCGGCTTCAAGCGGGGATATACCGAAGAACGATGCGTCGAAGCGCTTCAATTCGTCTAGTTTCAGAAACGCGCCCCGCTTGGTATAGCTTTTTCCAGACGCGGATGGATCGGGATCGTACCACTCGGCAACATTCCAGCGGTCGGCAGGAATCTCGCTGACGGCATCTACGCCGTTTTCCAGAAGTTTCCAGAACGCTTCGGGCGTATCGGCTCCCCCGGGGAAGCGGCAACCGATGCCGATGACGGCGATCCGCCCCGTCCCCTTCAGCTCGTTCAACTGAGCCATCAGCTCCTTAATCCTGGCGCTGGCCTTTGCCAGGGTATCCCGATATTTCTGTTCCTGTTCGCCGTTCATAGATTCTATCTTCCTTGCTTGTAAATCATCAAAAAATGTAATTTGTGATCAGGGTCAGTATCAGCGGAATCGTGACAATTCCCCCCAACGTTCCCACAGCCAGCATCGAGGCGGCCTTCTGCGGGCAGTTGTCGAACTTTACGTTCAGCAGGTAGGCCATGATCGGTCCGGGCATCGCAGCGTTAAGAATAATAATCGCTTCGGATGTTCGAAAACTCAGAGAAACAAGAGGGTCCATCCCAGCAGCCACCGGAGTCCAGCCGATAAAGCGATAACCGTATACCAGTCCGAAGGCCATCAGCGGACCTCCCAGCAGACGTAGAGCAGCTCCGTTCAAGCCATCCTTCAACTTGGAAAGATCTGTTTCGCTCATGGAATAGCCGAGATTTATTATCAGCAACGGAATAGCGCCGAGAGCAAGCACATCGATCCCCTTGTTGACCATATCATAAACATCACTCACATATTCGGGAAGAGTCGGATTGCTGGTTGCCGCCACGACTCCGAGAATTGTCGCCCAGAGGGCGGGTATCTTTAAAAACTGCATCAGATCCGTCTTGCCGCTTACCAGGTATACTCCGTATGAGTAAAGGACAAGTATGTTCAGCATATGGAACATGATAGCTTTTGCCAGCCCTTCGTTTCCGAACATCAAGAGAGCGATCGGGAGAGAAATATTGCCGGTATTCATGAATATGATCGGCAGGACGTATCCGTTCTCACTCACACCGGCCCGCTTTTTCAGGAAGAAAGCCAGAGGCGTCATTACGGCGATCAGGATAAAGGCCGCACCGCCGATTACCGCGAATTCCTGAAAATCGAAATTTCTTTTATGGAGTGATGAAAAGACCAGGCAGGGGGTGAAGAAAAAATAAACCATGTTGGAGATGGTTTTCTGGTTCATCTCCCGGTTGCTGTCGAGCTTGCCGAGCATGAAACCGAGGAACGCGATCGTGAATGAGGGGAGCACGGCCCGTATGATAATAAACATTTCATCCGATATGGCGTTCATGACCTGCAGTCCCTCAATTCTTAAATATAAACATTAGTATCAGCAGCATTGCCGCCGGGATAGTTATGATGCTTGCAGCCGAACTGACCAGCAGTGTTCCGGTTTCCACTCTTCCGGCCTTGACCTCATCCCCCTCCAGACGCATGGCGTAATTTGAGGTCGGCATGGCTCCCCCCAGAACCAGTAAGGCTTCGGTTGTTCGATTATCCAGATATCCCAACACGTCGTATCCCCTCTCCATGCCGATCAGGCCGCTCTTCCGGTAGATATATACCACCAGCAGGGCAACCATCGGTCCTGCGAGGACTCTCAAAAGCCCACCTTTCAACCCCCCTTTGGCGTCGGACAGATGTAAGAGCCCCAGAGGATAGCCAAAAGTGATAAACAGCAGCGGGAGTCCCCCCATCGCGGTAAGATCGATCCCTTTTTCCGAAAGCCAGGCAAATTCTTCAATGATTTCAGGCATTGAAAAGGGGGAAATCGCCGCTGCGATTCCAAGGAGGATAAGGTAGATAAATGGAGTTTTGAAAAAACCTTTCAGGTCACACTTGCCATCCACCACCCAGAGTCCGAAGGTATGATACGAGAGAAGAATGAAAAAATGGAAGTAGATCGCCTTTGCAAGCCCCTCATTGCCGAAGAGAACAAACGCGAGAGGGGGCAACAGCGTACCGCTGCTCATGTAGGCGGCGGCCAGTATGTTTCTCGAACCTCCCTGAAATTTTTCCCTTAGCACTACAACAGAAACAAACGTCAAGACGCCTGTAATTATCAGCACGGCAAGAGCTATTTGCAAGATTTCGGCAGGATTGAAAACATGTCTGTGGAGTGCAGAAAAGGTCAGGCAGGGGAGAAATATATAGTGTGTCAGTTTCTTTAATGTCAGTTGATGCCTGGCGGAATCCCACTTCCCTATTATGATGCCGACTATCACGATAATGACTGTGGGAATGAAAGCCCGCAGCATCATGTGTATTTCAAGAGGGGTAACCATGGATAGGAAATTTTCTGATGTCACTTGGAATCCTTTAGTGAATTACTGTCGAGAGCGAAAGAAGCTGTATGGGCAAATTTATCCCCAGCTTGTCGGCGGTTTTCAGATTTACCGTGATGTTCAGATTCTGCACCCTCTTTATCGGTATCTCCGCAGGTTTTTTCCCCTTTAGAACATCAAGCGCACTGATTCCGGCAAGCTCTCCAAGTTTATAGTAATCTGGTCCAAGCGAAATCAAAGCTCCATTCTCTTTTACCATTTCAGGAATTATAACCACGGAAGGTATCCGGTACTGGTTCAAAACCTTCATTATCCTGTTTGCGTTAGCCGTTATGAACGAGTCAGAAGGGAACATGACGGCATCGACCTTGGCGCTGACTATTTTTTTCAATGCTTCCTGGATAGCCTTCTCATCATGCACCTGAACATCTATCATCTTGAAACCGAATTTTTTTCGCACACTTTCAATCTCTCTCTTCTGATACTTCGGGGCAGGATCCTTTTCGTAATAGATGAACGCCAGTTTGCGGATACTCATGACCAGCGACAATGTTTTGAAGGCGCTCTCCATCGAAACGATGTTGGACGCCCCGGTGGCGTTATTGCCGGAGCTTTCCCAGCTCCCGGCTATTTCCGCTTCTACGGGACGCGCCACAACATTGAAGATGACCGGTTTATCCTTTATCTTTTTCAATGCCATCTGCGAGGCCATAGTGCCGAAGGTGTAGAAAAGATCGAATTGAGAAGAGTCAAGTCCGGCTAAAATGCTTTTAAGTTTGTCTTTGCTCTGGTTGGCATCAAAAACCGAAATTTTTACGTCGAAATCCTTCGATGCGGAGAGAGTGTCGCGAAATCCCTTTTCGGCAGGGGTTTCACCCCTGAAAAGTATCATGGCGACACGTTTGACCTGGCGTTCCGCTCCCCAAGCCGTAATTGCCGGGCATGAAAACGTAATCACCAGCAGCAGAGCCAGCCTCATAAACCAGAGAAAGTCTGACATTTGTTACACTGCCAGTTCTTTTTCAGATAGTTTGGGCATTTTCGAAAATCTCCTCAAAGCGCTATAATCAGTATAGGGACAACTGACTTTACCCCTTCAATAGAACCAATTCTTGCTTAGGTTTTCAAGTAACTTGCCTCTATACAACGGGCATGGAAATTTGGTTTTCTCGGTGTATTTCCGTTTGAGGCGTGAATAAGCTCTGAGACAGGAGCTCTAGCCGACGCGTACTTTTTTGGTGCGTCCTCTTGATCTTGTCGTTAGGCACGTTTCAAGGGTTTCATGGATAGCTTCGCGTACAATATCGGTGAGTTTCAATCCTTGGCTGAACTGTTTCAAGGCCTCGTTCATCAGGGTCTGATAATTGCCCCCGACCATCTCTGCACGTACCTTGAATGTTGCTAGCACGTCGTTGTCAATGCGCATGGTAATGCGTGATTTTCCTCCGGTTTCCGCTTGAAGCTTTGCAAGATGAGGAGTCTCACTCACCGATTTTGCATCTGCAAAATCAAAGTCTTTGTATTTTTCATGCATTTTGTCAGAACTGGTTTTCATAACGCCTCCTTTGCGGTTCATTTGCTTTCCAAGCAGATATGAGCCGCATTGTTTCATCTCTGTAAGTGTAGACAATCATTAGAATTCGCCCCTTACCGCCCATTCCCAATGTGATGAATCTTTGTTCGTCTTCTGAATCACTGTCCTCTCGCGTCAACGCAAATGGGTCAAGCAGGACGTGCTGGGCTTCCTCGAAGGTCACGCCGTCGTGGTTCTTCGGGTTTGCTGTTGCTTTCCTGGAATCCCAGATGATTTTCATAGTTTAATTGTATGCACAATAGTATGTACTGTCAAGGTTGGTTTCATAGTTGGTCATAGTAAAGGGGCGATGTCCCTATCTATCTCTTTCTCGTACATGGAGCAACAGTTCGGCAAAAACACTATAGTCACCG
>JAQTRC010000166.1 GCA_028712665.1 Desulfuromonadaceae bacterium | reverse complement strand
TCTGCTTATGCCTGTGGTTCTCTCTGAACATCCCTTCACCTCAAGTCGAATAGCCTCAACTTGAGTCTATCGCATCCCAATATCAGCTTCAATACCAAGGCGCTACCTTTTTGCAGGAACGCCATTTCTTGTTTAGTTTAGCGTTGGGTTAAACTTGTACAGTATTCTATGCCGATTTGTTGAAAATATCAACATGCACGATGTTCCTATACGATGAACGTGCAGCATGTGTCCATTTATTGTTATTTCCTCGCGCTGCTTATCATCCGGATAGAACGGCTCATACCCAGGAGAAACAACCACCCCTATCATGAGCAAGAATAGCCCCAGTTCTCGATGTCAAGATGTTTTCCAAAACAAACAGACAGAATGATTCACGAGGGTGCTGGAGGTTTCTTGATGCATATTCAATGATCACCAGTACTGCGGTTTGATTTTCCTTAGGGTTGGGTTTTGTGTGCTCATCGACGGGCTCCCTTAACATGACAGCCCCCATATGGTCTGCGCTATTATAAACTATTTTTATCGATTATTTCAACCCTCAGCCATTTTGATTCCCAAAATGAATCATGTGAGCCCTTTTCCGCGCCAATTAAGAAACCTTTTGATGCTAAGGACTCCTCACCTGCCACAAGTTAGAAATATGCTGCGGGAGAGGAGGTCTCCTCGCTTCAACCAGACAGCTCTCCGCTGGCGAACGAGTCACCGCAAACGCTTAGTCCTCACCCGGGGTTGAACAGACTTGAAATAGACTTTGGCAGGGGTTTGAGGTATAATCTGAAGCTGCGCCCCTGTAGCTCAGAGGATAGAGCAGCGGTTTCCTAAACTGTTAATTTTACCAGTCAGCTTCGGAATCTACCGGTAATAAAGCCCCAAAATAGCTTTGAAGGACCCTCCGCAATGATATCCAGCGGAAACTACTGGTGACCATCTCGTGACTATTCCGTGACTATTATATAGTGCTCAAAACCCTTTTAAAGTCCGGCTTTTTTGTGAAGGCCTTGTCACCTCTTCAAACAGTCCGCACGTGTATCGATGTTTGCCGCCAATATTCCGGCCAAAATGAGAGACAAACCGCTTGGCAAAAAGTAATCCGAGGCTATGTTGATTATTTCAGGCTCAAAAACGAGGCTCTAGGATCGAAAACGGAGCGACTTTGAGGCTAAAGATGACTTGTATCAAAGGTGAAGATCCGACCATCCGGAATAAGAACAACTGCCATAGCCTAATGATTAACCGTTCCGGCACTAGCGATGGAGCCATCAACACAGGTTATCTCGAAGCCTTTTTCTTCAAGTGATTCCATTGCGCGCCGCAAATCATATTCTTGCTGCAAGTTCAACCAGAATTCCTTTGAGTTACCGAAAAATAGCCCCAACCGTATCGCTGTCATAGGGGTGATAGCTCGCTTGCCTTGAATAATATCGCTAATTTGAGACTGAGGCACTCCTATGCATTTTGCCAAGCGGTATGGAGTGATCCCCATCTCATCCAAGAATTCCTCTTTTAAAATTTTCCCAGGGTAGACCCTCGGTAATTTTTCGGCTGTAATCATGATGAACACCTCTTATCAGTGGTAATCCGTTATTTCAACATTGTAGGTGTCACGACCTCTCCAGTTAAAGCATATCCGCCACTGATCGTTTATTGAAATACTCCATTGCCCTTTTCGATCATCTTCCAGTTTATGTAATCTATTGCTTGGTGGGATTTTCAGGTCCTGAAGGCTGGTTGCCGCATTGAGTAACCAGAGTTTATTTTGTGCCCGATCCTGAATATTCGGAGGGAATTTTCTGGAAACCTCACCATTGAAGACAATACTCGTTTCCTTATCCCTGAAAGACTTAATCATTTACTTGATACTACCATATCGCATTACTAACGGCAAGCAGAAGCAATATATTGTGACATGGTCGATATCCACGGTAATTTGACTTTACAAAAAGTAATCAGAGCCTAATTTCATTATTGTAGCCTCAAAAACGAGGCTCTAGGATCGAAATATGAGGGACTTCAGGAGAAAGATGACCTGTAGCATGTTTGTGAGTGAGGGATTCTGACTCCGAAAAAAGGTTCCTTTTTTGAGGTCGGTTTCAGGTGTTTATTCCACGCCTGAGAATAGCGCCATTTTGGGCGCACGTTTTTTCCTCTTCTTTTTGTCCGGCCCACGCTTACCGACCGGCTTGCCTTCCTTCATGGCCCGCTGCAAACCGGCCTTTGTTCTCTCAGATCGGCGCTCCGATTCCATGCGAGCTACCCAGGCAGTCAAGGCATAAAGCAGCTCTGCCAGTTCACCTGGGGCTTCCGTCCACGATTCCTGATAAGAGATGACCCGAACACCACATTGCTTCAGCCTGTCAATAATAGTGAGGATACGTAGCGCCCCTTCACGGGATAATCTGTCGAGCGCCCACACCAGGACAACATCGAACCGCCCCTTGCGTGAATCACTCACCAGTTGAGCAAGCGCTCGCTGGTGTCCGGCTTTCCAGGCGGATTCTTCTTCGGAGTAAATCTTGACTACATCGAACCCGCGCCGCTTTGCCCAGTCCAGCAAAACCGACTCTTGGTTCTCTGTGGACTGTTCTTTCGTGGACACTCTGAGATATAGCGCCGCTCTTGTCATTCTACCGCCTGTTTTGCTCTGGTTTTCCTTTTAGACGATGGATTATATTACCCAAAATTTTATCGTCCGTATGAACACGTATAACCCCGTTTATCGCCCGTATGACTACGTGGAACTATGCTCCTTCAGCCAAGCCGCGACCTGATCTACTAAATACACTCTTGTGACCTTGTTAAGATAGACGCAAGGGAATCCTTTTCGTGTGCGCAGGTCGTCGATTATCCGCCGGTCTACGCCTAGTGTCCAGCATAGGTCGGCTTCGCTGACTACTCGCTTTCCTAACTCCTGATTGATTACTGCGTTTTGCTGGGATTGTTCTATCTGATTGTTCATCCTGATTCCCCTTTCGTGCTTCTTCCAAGGTTGCTTCCATGGTGATATCCTCAGACATCTCACCGGTTTTTAGATATCTCTTAACCGCCTCTTCTTTCCCCAGACTGACCGTATCGCCGTTTGGAGCAATGCCCCAACCATAACCGCCGGTAAAGAAGACGGCCCCGCATGGCGACCAATGTGACTTACTCTGTGGTCTCTCTTCGCTCATATTCTCTCCTTTCATTTGACCGAACCGCCCTTCTGATCCTCTTCTGCCCTAAGGGCTTTGGTAAGCCAGGGATATCACTCTCCGATGGAGGGGTAAAAGCCATGATCCATGCTCGCCGCACCGTCTCAAGGTCTTCATCAGGAAAGGCAACGCCAGCCCAAATATAGAACACTGGATCATCGGCGAACTCTGCATCACGATCACAAATGCTGGACTGCAAAACTGCACGAGCTAGCCGCTTCTGATGTGAAATCGTTGCCACTAATTCAGCCTCACCGATCACCGTCGACCCCCTGAAGTATCGAATCTAGCACCCTTTGATCGATCAAGCCCGCCGCCGCGATCTCTTGGAGTATCCGGCCATTGATCTGCAAGAATTGGAAGCCGCGCTTACTCAACAAATACACCCAGGCGCAGCGATCCCCGACCACCCAGGGGAACCTCAGCGCCCAACCATCGCGAACGAGCGCCGGAAGGCTTTTCCGGCAATTGTCATAAGGTGCGCCGGTCGCCGATGCCAATTCGGTCATTGTGAAGCCTCGAATCCACTGCCCGTCGCTGGTTATCTTCCAAAAATCACCGGTGGCGAGTGCTGCCAGAATTCGGAATTTCAGCCAGTTTGCCTTATTCTCCGATTTCGCCATCTCTATTCCCTCTTTCGGAAGTCGATTTGCCTTGATTGGAAGCCTTTGGAGCAATATTTGAAACTGATTTTCGGAAAACTTCAGGCTTCAAGCCATTTATCTCTTGGTCTTTGCGGATTCTTTGA
Organism: Desulfuromonadaceae bacterium; assembly: GCA_028712665.1. Taxonomy (GTDB): domain Bacteria; phylum Desulfobacterota; class Desulfuromonadia; order Geobacterales; family Pseudopelobacteraceae; genus JACRCG01. The sequence continues at coordinate 334 of JAQTRC010000166.1, read as the reverse complement.
ATTTCCGCGCGCCAAAAATGCACAGCGATCAAAACAGCGGGATTTGCAGGAACTCGGCCATTCATATAGCGATATATAGTGGCCCTGCTGATCTGGAGCGCCCGCGCCACCTCTGCAACAGGAAGCCCTTCACGTTGCAGATAACGAATGTCCCCAACGAACCGTGCGCTACCATAAATCTCGCGTATCTTTGCATCAGTTTGAGCCACTAGCCCAACTTCCGCAGTTTAAGCTTCAAAACAGTTTCGCTCGAGTTTTCTTAGATTGGATAAATCCGAGAGGGGTCATCATGCGAAGCTGAGTGTTTTGAAAAACCCGATGTAGTACCAAAAAC
>JAQTRC010000165.1 GCA_028712665.1 Desulfuromonadaceae bacterium | reverse complement strand
ACTTCCACCTCCGGCCGCGCCTCCATTGCATCCTGACAGGATAACAAAAACGCTCAGGATGAACATAAATGCCAAATACGCTTTTTGAACCTTAAATCTTTTCATAAAACCTCCTTTCAAATCTGTTAGAATCACGATTGTTTGTTACCAGCCTTCTCTTCGTTTACACTTTACTTTTTCGCCTCGATAAAATTACTTTCATAGCCCCCTTCGTTTTTTCGATATATCCCACTTCCCGTAAATGACGGATGCCCGCCACCTGGGTGAGATGACCAGAATCACAAAATCTGTTAGAGCAAGTAGTCAGCCAATAAGCAAAAATTTGTGCAAATTCTGATTAAATATATGAATAACAAGACATTAGGCTGACATGAGAGACCGGCGGATTAGTATGAAATGAATTGATAAGCCTCAGTATTTGGCGGAACTTCTACATATTGAGGGATGCTTTAAGGGGGAGTATACTTCTGCGCAAAACATGGCCGTCCACCGGTAAAATTATAAAGGCGGTCGGGGCGATGCGAAAAATCCTTAGGACATTAAAAGGAATGCTGATACCCTATCATTATGAAAAAACAGCAAAAATCTCCGGACATCGGCAATAAGCGAGGCCGGGCTTCCCCAATTGAGACCGCATCAAGGCAAGAGAGCCTCCTCTTTCCGATTGTAGGCATCGGCGCTTCCGCCGGCGGGCTGGAGGCGTTGGAGCAGTTCCTGCGGCATACGCCTGTAGATAGCGGCATGGCCTTTGTCATCATCCAGCACCTGGACCCGACCCACAAGGGGATCATGCCGGAACTGCTCCAGAGAGTCACCCTGATGGAGGTTTTCCAGGTCAAGGACCGGATGCGCATCAAACAGAACTGCGTCTACGTAATCCCCCCCAACAAGGACATGTCGGTTCTGCACGGTGTACTGCACCTGTTCGAACCGGTGGCGCCACGCGGCCTCCGTCTCCCGATCGATTTTTTCCTCCGCTCCCTGGCGGAGGACCGGCTGGACCGGAGCATCGGAGTCATCCTCTCCGGAATGGGCTCGGACGGCACGCTGGGCCTCAAGGCCATCAAGGAAAAGGCGGGGGTGGCGCTGGTGCAGGAGCCGTCCTCGGCCAAATTCGACAGCATGCCAAGAAGCGCCATCGAGGCCGGGCTGGCCGACCTGATAGCCCCGGCAGAGCATCTTCCCGAAAAGATCATAGGCTATCTCCGCCACTCACACGCCATCGCCAAGACCGAGCACGTATTTGAGCAGAAGGACCAGAGCGCTCTGGAGAAAATCCTGATTCTGCTCCGGGCCAAGACCGGCCAGGACTTCTCGCTGTACAAGAAGAATACCGTATACCGCCGGATCGAACGGCGCATGAGTATTCACCAGATCGACAAGATCATCTCCTATGTCCGCTATCTGCAGGAGAACCCCCAGGAGGTGGAACTGCTCTTCAAGGAACTTCTGATCGGGGTGACCAGCTTTTTCCGCGACCCGGAGGCATGGGAGCATCTGCAAAAAGAGGTAATCTCGGAGTTTCTTTCGAAACGCCCTTCCGGCGGGATTTTACGGGCCTGGTCGGCAGGCTGTTCGACTGGGGAGGAGGCGTATTCGCTGGCCATCGCCTTCAAGGAACAGTTGGAGCAGCAGCGCCCCAAAGAGAGTTTCACACTACAGATCTTTGCCACCGACCTGGACAGTGACGCGATCGACAGGGCCCGCCAGGGGATCTATCCGGCCAACATCGCCGCCGACGTGTCCCCAGAGCGGTTGCGGCGGTATTTTGTCAAGGAAGACGACCACTACAAGGTCGGCAAAGAGATCCGCGAAATGGTGACCTTCGCCACGCAGAACATCATAATGGACCCCCCCTTTACCAAGCTGGATATCCTCATCTGCCGCAACCTGATGATCTATCTGACGCCTGAGCTTCAAAGAAAACTGATGCCGCTGTTTCATTACAGCCTGAACCCGGGTGGTGCCCTGTTTCTGGGGAGCGCTGAGGCTATCGGTTCCTTCACCTCTCTCTACACACCGTTGAACGTCAAGTCGAGACTCTTCAGGCGGCACGACACTCATACTCCTCTCGAACCGATAGCCTTTCCACCCTCGTTTATTCCCGCCATGTCAGGGGGCGCCAAGGAGTTACTGATTATGGAACCTGTGGTCAATCTCCAGTCGCTCGCCGACCGTCTGCTGCTGCAGCACTTCTCCCCGCCGGCCGTGTTGGTCAACGACAACGGCGATATCCTCTATATCAACGGGCGAACCGGCAAGTATCTCGAACCGGCGGCAGGCAAGGCCAACTGGAGCATTTTCTCCATGGCCCGTGAAGAGATTCGTTTTGATCTGGGGAGCGCCTTCCAGAAGGCTACCCGCCGCAAAGAAATAGTCGCCGTAAAAGGTCTCAAGGTCACAACCAACAGCGGCATACAGATGGTTGATATCACTGTCGAGCCGATCAACGAGCCGGAGGCGCTGAGGGGAATGCTGTTGATCGTCTTTACCGACGTGGCGGCACCCCCGGAAAAGAGAGCGACGGGCCGCTCCACTGCCGCCCCGGCCGGCAACCCCAAGCTTCTCGGACTTGAGCAGGAGCTCCAGCAATATCGCGAAGAGCTTCAGACAACCCGTGAAGAGATGCAATCCTCGCAGGAAGAGCTCAAATCTTCCAACGAGGAGCTGCAGTCCACCAACGAGGAGTTGCAGTCCACCAACGAAGAACTGACCACCTCACGGGAAGAGATGCAGTCGTTGAACGAAGAGCTGCAGACTGTAAACGCCGAGCAGATGTCCAAAATGGACGATCTGGCGCGGACGAACAACGATATGAGAAACCTCCTAAACAGCACGGAAATAGTCACCGTGTTTCTGGACAACGAACTCCATATCCGGCGGTTCACTCCCGGGGCTGACAAACTGTTCAAGCTGAGACAGGGTGATGTCGGGCGCCCGCTTGACGAAATCGTGACCGACCTGATTTATCCTGACCTGACCGGAACGGCGCGGGATGTTTTGCGGACTCTGGCCTTTTCGGAAAAACAGATCACCACTACCGACGGACGCTGGTTTTCGGTGAGGATCATGCCCTACCGCACCATTGACGACGTCATCGGCGGTGTCGTGATCACGTTTGCCAACATCACCACGTTCAAACGGTCAGAGGCGGAACTGCAAGAGGAAAATGCAAGACTTAGGAAGCTGGTTGAGAGTTGAGAGTTGAGAGATGAGGGATGAGGGTTGAGAGATTTCCTCAACACTCGACTCTCAACTCTCAACCTGTTTATTAAAAGGGGAATAAATGACAATCGAAAAAGTGACAAGCCTGATAAATTCTGCAACCGAACTACGCCACCTGGCGGAAGAGAGATTAAATTCGGACCCGGCGGAATCTTCTACGCCCCGGAGCGAGGAAGCGACGCAGAGGCTCGTCCATGAACTTGGAGTGTACCAGATCGAGATGGAGGTTCAGAACAGCGAGCTACGGCGTGCCCAGGAGGAGCTTGAGAATCAGCAGGTCGAGCTGGAGATGCAAAACGAAGAGCTGAAACGGGTCCAGGAGGAACTTGAATTATCGCGAACGGAAATCCAGGATGCCAGGGAATATGCCGAGAACATCGTCGAAACCGTTCGTAAGCCGCTTGTGGTGCTGGATGCCGATCTGAAGATTGTCACCGCCAACCACAGCTTCTACGAAACTTTTATGGTAGAGCCGAAAGAAACCATCGGCAATTACATCTACGAAATCGGCAACCGCCAGTGGGACATTCCCAAGCTCCGGGTGCTCTTTGAAGATATCCTCCCTAATAATACCGTGCTGAACGGCTACGAAGTCGATCATAATTTTCCCGGCATCGGCCGCAAGATCATTCTGCTCAACGCCCGGCAGATTTTCCGTGAAAAGATCGGCTCGCACATTATCCTGCTGGCGATGGAAGATATTACAGAGCGCAAGAAGTCCGAGGAGGATCTGCTCAAAGCCGGAGCACTGCAGAGAGCGATTTTCAACAGCGCCAACTTCTCCAGCATCGCTACCGACGCGAAGGGGGTCATCCAGATCTTCAACGTCGGCGCGGAGCGGATGCTGGGGTATACCGCCGCCGAAGTGATGAACAAGATCACGCCGGCCGACATTTCCGATCCGAAAGAGTTGATTGCGCGCGCCAAGGTGCTCAGCGCCGAGCTCGAAACCTCGATAACACCGGGATTTGATGCTTTGGTATTCAAGGCCCGGCGCACGATCGAGGATATTTACGAGCTGACCTATATCCGGAAGGATGGAAGCCGGTTTCCGGCGGTAGTCTCCGTCACGGCCCTGCGCGACGAACAGAACTTCATCATAGGCTATCTGCTGATCGGCACGGACAACACCGCGCGCAAGCAGGCCGATGCCGAGCGGGCGCGGCTCGATCAGATACTGCAGGATAAGAACGTAGAACTCGAGAAAGCCAAGCTCGTGGCTGAAAAAGCCAACCTGGCGAAATCGGATTTCCTCTCCAGCATGAGCCATGAGCTCCGCACGCCGCTCGGCGCGATCCT
>JAQTRC010000164.1 GCA_028712665.1 Desulfuromonadaceae bacterium | reverse complement strand
AACTCATGTAGATGCCGAATCCTGTCCGGTCAATAACAGTTATTCACAACACCGAAAAACCAACCGAGTAAACAGAATTACCCCGCCACTTGAGAACCTCCTTTCATAGATTGAACCTGTTATCTAAACTGGTGTATAGTCACCACACATTTTGAAAAGATAAATCCGGAAAAGGATAAGGAAGTAACAGAGAACTATGAAAAGTATTGATTTATTTGCCGGAGCTGGCGGCCTTTCCTGCGGCCTTAAACAGGCCGGTTTCTTACCGTTGCTGGCGAATGAGCTTGTTCCGCAATATGCAGAAACTTATAAACTAAACCATCCTGATACCGAGATGCTTGTGGGAGATGTTCGTCAACTTTGTGAAATCAATATTAAAACCAGATTGGGCGTAAGCGAGGGCGAAATCGATCTTGTTGCAGGTGGTCCGCCATGTCAGGGTTTTTCAATCAATGCTCCTATACGCAGTCTTGACGATGACCGGAACCATTTATTCAAGGACTTCCTGAGAGTCGTATCCGCAATCAAGCCCAAAGCGGTATTGATCGAAAATGTTCCCGGAATTATTTCGATGGGCAAAGGCACCGTAGTTGAGCAAATCTACAAAGAACTACAGGAACTTGGCTATAACGTTAAACATTTAATATTGTTTGCCGGTCACTACGGTGTCCCGCAGATGCGCTTCAGAACAGTATTTATAGGTATACGTGGAAGAAACGAGCCCATTATCTTTCCTGAACCGGAATTCAACGCCAGGGCAGTGGCAAACTTCACTGGTGCGCAAGAACTATGTATGTATGTACCGCCATTATTTGCACACCAACTCAAACCACATACAACTGTCTGGGATGCTCTCTCTGATCTTCCCGTTATTGCCAACGGACTGACAACAAGCCCAAGCGATTATCGCTGTCCGCCAGAAAATGATTTTCAGAAATATTTGAGAGCAGACGGAACAGCCCTGTCAGCTCATTATTGCGCAAAAATCGCCGAGATTAACCTTGAAAGGCTTAAACATATTCCACAAGGCGGCAGTTGGAGAGACATACCGGTAGACCTGCTTCCGGCTGGTCTCAAGAGAGCGCGGCGTAGCGACCACACCAAGCGTTACGGGCGTCTACATCCAGACGCGCTCTGTTCAACCGTTTTGACAAAATGTGATCCTCACTGGGGCAGTTTCTTTCACCCTACTCAGAACCGGATTATTTCAGTCCGTGAAGCTGCACGGATACAATCTTTTCCTGACAGTTACCGATTCACAGGAAGCATTACCCAACAGTATGAGCAAGTTGGCAATGCCGTGCCGCCATTACTTGGAAGGGCAATTGGCCTTCAAATCGCAAAAATGCTTGGAGAAAACAAATGACGAAACGCCCCGCCAACAAAGACCTTGTTGAAGTTTTCGGTTACGAACCGGATGATTTAACACCTTCTGTACGCTCACTCTGGTCACTCGGAGCGTGCCCGTTCATTAACAAGGCATGTACTAAATCAAACCACGACAATACGGTAACATACGGAACTTGTAGCGTTACATCGCCATTTGGTCACTGCATTATCTGCCCGAATCGCCTGTATGATAATAGCTACGCAACCCTTAACCGGGTTTCAGAGCGAGTTTTTGGCAAAGGAACCACATTTATGATGTTTGATGAGTACATCAAACGCAGAGATGAAAAAGGCACTTTTGTCATAGCACTCGGTCAAAATTCCGGAAAAGAAGTCAAGGTAGGGAAAAGCCTTTCAATGGACTGGGTTCTTGCAAAAATAAAAAATGGTCAACTCCTCGAATACACCGGCATCGAGGTTCAGAGCATTGATATAACCGGAAACTACCGTGACGCTTGGTATGCATACAAGAATCTTAACCCGAATAGCGATATCACAATACCAAACTCAGGACACGGCCTGAATTGGGCAAACGTGCATAAACGGCTCATCCCACAAATAATCAGAAAAGGGAAAGTGTATTCAACCTCTTCTCTTGTAAAAGCAGGGCTGTTCTTTGTCCTGCCTGAGATCGTCTACAAGAAATTTGAGGACATTATTGGTGCGGACATACCTCAAGTTACAAAATCAGGCTCCAATATCCTGACGATCCATACATACGAGCTATCAAAACCAGTAGGACACGGAAAACAGCGTAGTCTGGAGTTTACAAGAGAGGTCAGGGTCTCAATGGAAGAGTTTTCGCAACGGTTTATTTCTGGCCCGAATCTGCCAAGTGGAGAAGAGCTTGATTCTGCGGTTAAGAAAGTTCTTGGATGTCAATAACGACTTAAGTTCCTCTTAAGTTCCGAAGTTCCGGGGGCAGTATATAAAACTATTGATTAATTCGTATACTGTCTCAAGCCCCCCCGTGGGGGAAAATAGGGACACTTCCTGTATTAATTGTCAACAAATTACTCGATATTAGCTTACTTATCCTTTATGAATTGCACTTGCTCTTTTGTCTTCACCCAAGCATCCCCCGGCATTGCATTAGCTAATATAATATCGATAGCACCAAACGGAGTTCCAGCCTATGAGTGATTTTCTCATATATCAAAGTGAAGACGGTCGTACCAAGATTGACGTTATGCTGGAAGCGGAAAATTTATGGCTGAATCAAAAACAGCTGACAGAGCTGTTTGGTAAAGCCAAGGGGACTATCAGCGAACATATAAAAATATCTTTGAAGATGGTGAGTTGGATGAAAATTCAGTTGTTCGGTTTTTCCGAACAACTGCCACAGATGGCAAGCAGTACGATGTCGCCCACTACAACCTGGATATAACGGCGGGGCACTGAACAAGATATTATGGGAAAATACACCGTTGCTGTCATAGACTTTGAAACCACAGGATTGTCACCGCATTACGGCGACCGCACGATCGAAGTCGGGGCCGTCCTCATTTCCAATAATCAAATCGTGGACAGATTCCAAAGTCTCATGAACCCCAAAATGACGATATCCAGCTTCATTGAAGATTACACCGGCATTACCAACAAAATGCTCTCCAAGGCCCCGGATATTACCGACGTGATGAAGAAATTGAAGAGATTCATATCCAATCATCACCTGGTGGCACATAATGCCTCTTTCGACTCAAGATTCCTTGATGCTGAATTCAGCAGGATAAATCATAGGAGAAACAGCGAATTTGCCTGTTCGATGCTGATTTCAAGGAGAGTATATCAAGACGCCCCAAACCATAAGCTTGAAACGCTGGTTCGCTATAAGAACCTCAAGACAGATGGTATTCATCACAGGGCCTTGGCTGATGCCGAAATGACGGCACATCTCTGGCTAAGAATAATTGAGGATATAAAGGCGAATTACTGCCGGAGTGATGTCACTTTTGGTCTCATGCAACAACTGGGGAAGACCCCGAAGAAGAAAGTTCACCAGTTCCTGGCTATGGCGGGGAATTAGTAATGGCGGACGCCTGGATAACTGACATCACCCATTTTCAAAATAGATATATCCCGGTGGAAAAAATGACAGTATCGAAATCAGCAGAATAGACCCCTTTGCAAGATTCTCCGTAACGGAAGCGTAAAAACCATGACTGAAGATTCCCTGAGACCATGTACTGAAGCGAACGGTAATCCTGATGAACTTATTGCACTGGCAGAGATGAGAATGCCTTTCGGGAAGTACCAGGGACGGCTCTTAATCGACCTGCCGGAACATTATGTCGTCTGGTTTGCGGGTAAGGGTTTCCCGGAAGGGAAGCTGGGCAGGATGCTGCAGAGTGTCTACGAGATCAAAGTCAACGGCCTTGAATATCTATTTGAATCGTTGCGACAAGGTAAGTAAAGAGCTAAAAGCATCCACCAGGTCGTCGGCAAGAAGCTGCATAGCTGGTATTAGATAAAGCTGAGATGTTGAGTGCTGAGTGGGCTTGATAAATCATTACCTCAGAAACAACAGAGAGTGGAGAACATTGTGGCAAATAACGACATACTGCGAAGCATCCGTGATGCACTGAATATCGATGACACAGCTATGATCCAGATCTTTAAGGAATCAGGACGTGAGGTAGGTCACTCCACGATTTCAGCCTTTCTCAAATCTGAAGATGAGGACGGCTATATTCCCTGCAGCGACCCTGTTTTCGGTTTTTTCCTGGATGGACTGATAATTCATAAAAGAGGACGAAAGGATCATAAACCGTCTTCTCCACCCCAGCCGGTTGTCAGTTTGACAAGAAATGATATTATGAAAAAGCTGAGAATAGCCTTGGAATTGAAAGAAGATAATCTGGTCTCTATTTTTAAGTCTGGCCGTATTGAAATCACAAAAAATGATTTGAGTGCCTTCTTCCGAAAGGAAGGCAATAAGCACTATAAGGAGTGCAGCGATATAATTTTCAACGGTTTCCTGAAAGGGCTTGCAATTTATTACAGAAATTGAGCGTACGATACAGTTTTTAAGAATATCAACGAGCCACGCTGCCAGCTACAGTCAGACCATGACTTAGTACACCCATTTAAACTAAAATTTATCATGGGAAGCATACGATGGGTGTGGAAATCTATGTAGGACATATTTCCGGTAGTGTGACGGAAGACGAGTTGAGGAAACT
>JAQTRC010000061.1 GCA_028712665.1 Desulfuromonadaceae bacterium | reverse complement strand
TTAGTGGTGCCCAGGGACGGAATCGAACCGCCGACACGAGGATTTTCAATCCTCTGCTCTACCGACTGAGCTACCTGGGCGAAAACAAGTTGGACATATAACCCAACATTTCCGCAGCTGTCAACTACTTATTTTCCTCTTTGGCGGCGGAGTTACGCTGGGTGCGGATAGGGACGTAGTTGCAGAATGGCTCCTCTTCCATGTAGTCGCCATATATCGCATCGGCGCGGGCACGGCAACCACCGCATACATTCATGTATTCGCACTGACCGCATTTACCCTTGTAGGATTTGAAGTCGCGCAAATTTTTGAATATCTCCGAGTTCTCCCATATTTCCCGGAAAGGGGTCTGTTTCACATTTCCTGCAGTGCGGTGAAAATAGGAGCATGGTTTGACATTCCCATAGCAGTCGATCAGGCAGATACTCTGGGCGGCGATACACCCCTTGCCTCCGCCGGTTGAAAATGTGAGCGAACGGCGTTCGAATCTGGTCCCGTCAGCTTTTGCCTTTTGTGGGACGATACGATAGTAGTGCGGTGCGCAGGTTGGGCGCATCAGGATATCATCTTCCATTTTTTCCTGATGGTAGTGCCAATCCAGAATCTCCTCGTAATCTTCTTTTGAAATCAACTCGTTCATGATCTCTTCGCCTCGCCCGGTCGGCACGATCATGAACATGTACCATGCAGTTGCGCCCAGTGATTTTGCGACCTTGAAGGTGTTTGCTATGTCGGATTGATTCCGTTTTGTAAATGATGAGTTGATCAGAAACTTCTGGCCATTTCTGCGGAAAATTTCTGCAGCCCGCACAACCCCTTCAAACGAACCGGGGGCTTGGCGGAAGTTGTCGTGAACATCAGCGGTTGAACCATCCAGTGAAAGCGAAACCATTTTGATGTCTGCCGTACGCATCTTCTTGCAGATCTCATCTGTAACCAGAGCGCCATTTGAAGCCATGCAGATCCTTAGTCCCAGTGAAGTTCCGTATTCTGCCAGCTCAAAAATATCCGGTCTTAAAAGCGGTTCACCACCGGAAAGGACAACAACCGGTTTTGAGTAATCAGCGATTTCTTTGAGAAGATTTTTGCCTTCTTCAGTAGTAAAATCACCTTCCGATGACGTCATCTCTGATGAACAGCGACAGTGAACGCAACGAAGGTTGCATTTTTGTGTGGTTTCCCAGGCGATCCATTTCGGAATAAATTCAGCGTTCATGCGGCTCCCGTAACTTGATCCAATAATCTTCGATAATCTTTACATGCCACAAAATCGTACATGAACAACAATTTAAACTCAAGAATATATTCCCTCTGCCTGGCCGGTCTCCTGATTTGGAGCATGCTTCTGTTGATAAAGACAACCCGCTGAAAACAAGCGCTTGCATTCATCCGCAACGTATAGTAGTATGACGCTCCCGCCGCCTGTAGCGGCGTTTTGCGTACATTCAATCCTTCCAAGGAGTTCCTATTTTATGCTGAACATCATTCGCAAGCAGAAAGAATCTATCATAATAAAGTTTGTCTTTGTTGTAATTGTGCTCTCCTTTATCGGCACGATTTTCCTTGTGTGGGGGAAAGGGAGCGAGGGTGTCGGCGGGAGAGAGGGGTATGCCGCCAAAGTGGACGGCACCAGAATATCACTTGAGGAATACCAGAATGCCTATCAACGGCTCAGGAACATGTATCAGCAGATCTATGGTCAATCCATTCCCGCCGAGATGGAAAAATTGCTTGGATTGAAAAAAGTGGCTCTGGATAATCTGATTGACAGCCTGCTGGTTATGAAAGAAGCCAAATCCCTCGGGATCAAGGTCTCCAAAGACGATGTTAAGACAGCAATTGCCGCCATGCCGGCGTTTCAGAAGGATGGGGTGTTCAGCTTTGATTTGTATAATCAGCTGTTAAGGAGCAGCCGATTGACTGCCAGCGATTATGAGGAGGGCCAACAGGGTGAGCTGCTTCTTAATAAAACTCGCCAGTTAATCAAGGATAAGGCAACCGTTACCGACGAAGATGCTCTGGCCCAGTACAAAAAGGAAAATGACAGGATTGACCTTGAGTATGCATCCTATTCTCCTTCTGATGTCCTGGCGGAAGTCAAGCTGAGTGAGGCGGATCTGAACGACTATCTGCAGAAAAACCAGAATGAATTCAAGACACCTGAAAAAGTTGCCCTTTCCTATATTATTCTTGAGCCATCTTCAATGGCTGCAAAGGTGAACGTCTCGGAGGATGAGATCCAGACCTTCTATCAGAAGAATATCGACCGCTGGCAGGGAAAGGATGGCATCCTCCCTCTCAAGGAAGTGAAAGAGAAGGTCAAAATCGAGGCGCTGCGACAGAAGGCAGCCAAACAGGCGTTCGAGTTGGCCGCCGATACCCTCTACAAAAATATCAAATCGGGTGATCTCACCCTGATCGCTGGTCAGCTGAAACTTAAAATCCAGGAAGCGCCGCTTTTCTCGGCAAAAGCCCCTGCTGCTGCCCTGGCAGGCGAAGCTGCGGTGATAAAAAAAGCTCTTGATCTGAAACAGGGAGAACTCGGCGGCCCGGTTGAAACCGCAAAGGGGATATATATCCTGAAAGCCAGGGAGCGTAAGGCCGCCGCCGTTCCCCCCCTGGCTGAAATCAAGTCTGCCGTAGAGGAAAAAACCAGGGGGGCCAAGGCGGTAGAGCTTGCCAAAAAGAAAGCGGAAGACGCCGCCAAACAGTTGTCGTCAAAAACAGAAATTAAAACCCGCACAACAGGCAGTTTCGGATTTAATGCAAAGGGGGAGATTCCAACTATCGGAACTTCTCCCGAAATGACAGAGGCCGTGTTCAAGCTCGCGGCATTGCAGGCGCCCGGCTCACCGTTCAAAATTGGCGACCGCTGGTATGCCGTGCGTGTGAAAAGCCGCACAGAAGCCCCAAAGGCCGAGTTTGATAAAGTGAAAGAGGAGCTGAAGAAAAAAATGCTCCCCAATAAGCAGGGAGAGGCTCTTGATAGCTGGACCAAAGGGTTGCGGGCGAAAGCCAAGATCGAGATCAATCAGGCGCTGGTTACCGAAAAATAGGAGAGTGTTATGTCGCAGCTCGTCATGCAAACGGATTTTCCCGGTTTAAACCTGATAGCCAGAGGCAAGGTGCGCGACATCTATGACCTTGGAGAAAACCTTTTGATGGTCACATCTGACCGAATCTCGGCCTTTGATGTCATCATGAACGAACCGGTCCCGGACAAAGGTTTTGTCCTGACCCAGATTTCGATCTTCTGGTTTCGCCAGATGGAGGATATCGTCAAGAACCATATCATATCGACAGATGTGGCCGACTATCCCGCCTCCTGTCAGCCGTATGCCGAGATACTAAAGGGGCGCTCGATGCTGGTCAAAAAGGCCAAGCCGCTTCCTGTCGAATGCGTCGTGCGGGGTTATCTATCCGGATCCGGCTGGAAGGATTACAAAGCAACCGGCTCTATCTGCGGCATTGCGCTGCCGGCCGGCTTAAAAGAGTCCGACCGTTTGCCGGAACCGATCGTTACGCCAGCCACCAAGGCCGAGTTGGGCGCCCATGACGAAAATATTTCGTTCGAGCAGATGGCTGAACTCTGCGGTCGTGATCTGGCCGAACAGGCTCGTGACTACACCCTGAGGATCTACAGCCGTGCGCGTGATCTGGCCGACAGGAAAGGGATCATTATAGCCGACACCAAGTTCGAGTTTGGCGTGTACGAAGGCGAACTTATCATCATCGATGAGTGCATGACCCCTGATTCGAGCCGTTTCTGGCTTAAAGACCAGTACCGGCCGGGTGGCCCGCAGCCCAGTTTTGACAAGCAGTTCCTGCGGGATTATCTGGAAACGCTCGACTGGGGCAAATGCGCTCCTGCGCCTCTATTGCCGCAGGAAATACTTGAAAAGACCGCCGATAAGTATCGCGAGGCGCTTCTTCGCATTGCCGGGATATCTGTTTAAATATTAGCCGGCTTCATTCCGGAAACTCCGGATCAGTAAATATGATTATTAAACTGGAAGGGGGGTGCATTTGACCCCCCTTCCAGTTTTTTTGTCTGCTGGAGTTGACAACTGAACATTGTACGATAGACTCAGGTAGATTGAAGTTAACATCCAATCTGAGGGGGGGAGAAACAGGCCATGAAACTTGAAGAAATCAAGGAGATCGCCCTGCAGCACAACATCAAGGTGGGTAAACTGAAAAAAGCGGAGTTGGTTAAAGCTATCCAGACGGCTGAGGGAAACGAGGCCTGCTTTGGAAGCGGCCAGTCATCCGGATGTGGACAGGAATCCTGCCTCTGGCGTACGGACTGCAATTAACATCTTGAATATCCAGGGTATTGTAGCCCAACCGACATTTTCAGGAATTTCGAGACAGAAGAAATTTCCCCAGTTCGGAATCAACTTTTGAAATATGGTTAAGGAACCACTTCATGAGCAGATTGTTGGTTTCTATGACGTTATGAACCAGGATGCCTTCTCTGTTTACCTCTTCACGCAACTCCCTGATCCGCCCTATGAAGTAGAGATGCTGGGCACGATGTTCCTCATAGCCCGGGAAACGGTGCAACTTCTGAAGGGCTTCCTCATCATTGAAGTGGCTCTTGATGTACACTTCCAGAAATGACATCGTACTCTTCAGCTCGTCCGCCCCCTGACCGCTCTCGCACGCATTCAGAAGTCTGTCAAAGCGTGACAGCAATTCCCTGTGCTGGTTATCTATCGCCTCAACTCCGATGGCAAGAGAATCTCTCCATGTAATTCCCATCTCATCAACCTCCACGACATTAATCGGCAATTTTTCTTACAGAAGCCTTTTTGGATTTAAGTTTCTGTTCCTTAAGACGCTCTCCCATAGTTCTTAAGCGATCATCTACAAGCTGATAGATGGAGCCTTTGGCAAATTTTCCGTTTTTGCCACGCTTGCCTGCCTTCATACCGGTAAGGATTTCAATCCCCTGCTCAATGGTCTCAATGCTCCAGATATGGAATTGACCGGCGTTGACAGCCTGCACGACGTCTTCATGCAGCATCAGATTACGCTCGTTTGTTTTGGGGATCATTACCCCCTGTAAGCCGGTCAGCCCCTTGGCTCGACAGACGGCAAAAAAACCTTCGATTTTGTAATTTACACCGCCGATCGGCTGTACGATCCCATGCTGGTTCACGCTGCCGGTTACCGCTATCCCCTGCTTGACCGGAATGCCGGATAAAGATGACAGAAGGGCGTACAGTTCGGTAGATGAGGCGCTGTCTCCCTCAATGCCGTCATAGGATTGTTCAAAACAGATAGAAGCGGAGAGTGAAAGCGGACGTTCTGTGGCGAAGGTGCCCCCAAGATAGCCGGTCAGGATAAGAACGCCTTTGTCATGGATCGGGCCGGAGAGTTTTACCTCGCGCTCGATGTTGACCATACCGTCTTGACCGGTATAAACGCTTGCAGTTATACGGGTCGGACGTCCAAAGGCGTGATCGCCCAGACCGATCACAGATAAACCGTTAATCTGACCGACAACCGCTCCATCGGTGTCCACCATGATCGTGCCGTCTTCGTACAGCTCCTGCAGGCGCTCCTCGATACGGTTGACACGGTACAGGTTCTCCTCTGCGGCCGCCCGCACGTCATCTCCTTCAATAACCGTCCGGCCCGCCCTGCTGGCCCAGAAACTTACTTCACGGACAAAATCGGAGATCTCCATAAACTGGGATGAGAGTTTATTCTGATCATCGGCCATACGGGCGGTATGTTCCAAGAGGGCCGCCACACCGCTTTTATGGAATGGGAGCAGCCCCTCCGCCCGGCAGTGACTGGCAATAAAGAGCGAATAATCGTTGATTATCTCAGGGGAGCGCGTCACACGGCTGTCGAACTCCGCCTTCACCTTGAAAAATTTACGGTAGTCCGGATCGAGGTGGAATAAGAGGTAATAGATCCAGGGGGTCCCGATCAGCACTATCTTGGCCCTCATCTGAACCGGCTCCGGCTTTAGGGAAACCATCGTCATGAAGCGGTACTGCTCCAGCACATCCTCGATCCTGATCTCGTTGTTGCGGATGCAACGCTTCAGGGAATCCCAGACAAAGGGGTTCATCAGCACTTCGCGGGCATCGATCACCAGATACCCGCCATTGGCGCGATGCAATGCACCGGAGCGTATCAATGTAAAATCGGTCACCGCCACCCCGCCGTACTGCATCACATGCTCAATGCGGCCAAAGAGATTATTGTAGGTCGGGTTTGTCTCAAAGACTACCGGGGCGCCTTCGGTTTCCTTGTTGTCAACCAGCAGGTTGACCTGATACCGTTCAAAGGTCGGCTCCTGGCGCGGCAGCTTGATGCCTGGAATCTGCGGCTGGGGGGGGAGCGGCTTGAAATCGTCGAGAGTGTTGAGGATATCCTCCTGTACCGAATCCAGATAAACCAGAACCTTCTCGATGCCGGAATATTTTTCACGCAGCGGGTCGAGGCGATGCCCCAGGCAGGACATCCCAAGTTCCCTGTCCGACTTGTAAAGATCTTCCTTGGTCCCCTTCTCCTGCTCACGCACCTGCCGCAGGACATCATTCAGGCGTTCGGTCAGCTCTTTTCCCTGTTTGTCCAGTTTCTGCCGTTTCTTCTCGGTCAGAGCCTCATACTCTTCCTGGGTATAATTCCGCCCCTCCTTCTGAGGAACTATCACCAGACCGGAAACAGTCCTCTGCAGAGCGAAGCCCAGCTTTTCCGAAGCCTTCTCCAGCTCCTGAAAAAGGTTGTTGGTCGCGGACTGATAGCTTTCGAGCAGTTCGGCCCGTCTGCTTTCATACTCGCTGCTCTCCAGAGCCTTGGGGATGTCTTTGCGGAAAGCTTCGATCATCTCCTTCATATCGGCGGCGAGTTCGCTTCCCATGCCGGCCGGAAGATCGAGGGAAATGGCGGAATCTGCATTTTTGAAGTTGTTGACATAGACCCAGTCGTGAGGCTTTGGCTCGTTTTTGGCCCGTTTGTGAAGGATGCTGGCGATAGTCGATGTGCGGCCGGTTCCGGTTTCGCCGGAGATGTAAAGATTGAAGCCGGCGGCATCTACACCCAGTCCGAAGTCGATTGACCGCAGGGCCCGCTTCTGACCGATAGCACTGTCAAAATCGGGCAAATCCTCGGTTGTTTCAAAGCCAAGCAGCTCCGGGTCGCAATTCCAGCGCAATTTTTCAACGGGCAAAAGGCAACTTTCTGAGTACATCAAGGGCTCCTTAATCAAAGAGTGGGATGGCATTGTGTGAACAGGCTGCAAATATGTCAAGATTTTAATTGTTATCCGGCTCCCTCCGAAAGGGCGGCAAGGGCCCCGGCTACGGCAATCTTGATATATTCACGTTCCGGTAGGGATGCCGCCAGCGCGGATATCTGGCCACGCTCAAGTATCAGGCGGCGTGATGACTGAAAATTCAGATCATACACCCATGAAATCAGCAGCAGTTTGAAATCATTCAGCGTCTTCAAGTCATTGAGCTGGACGACGCAGCCTTCGGCAAGGGTTTTGATACATCTTTCTGAAACTTCATCAGGAAGGTCTGCAAATCCGAGCGTTGCGGCAGAAGCCCGCATCTCGGGAGGCAGCGCCAACAGCTCGGCGAAGAGCCGCCAGATATCAATCTTGTCGGCATCCCGGATCAGATTGATAAAAAGCCGGGTGGGGGAGTGGATCTGCCTTGGAACTTCAAGCAGATTGTGGAAACGGATCGCCTCCTCTATCAGCAGCTGCTCTTGTTGATCCAGATTGACCAGCAACTTCTTTTCGTGGATGACATCGATGGCCAGGCGGGCATGGTTGTCGGAATCGCTGTCGCGGAAAGTGCGCCAGCGCCGATACTGGGGAAAACGCCCCACATCGTGCAGCAATGCAACGGCAGAAGCGATCCTGCTATCCTCCGGCGAAAGAGATTCGCCGGCAGAGATAAGCGCCATAGTATCGCAGACCTTGCGGGTATGCTCTATTTTGAGCCGGATATTTACCGCGCCCTCTTCATCGGTGTCGAGATAGGGCTCGACATAGTCATCAAACCATTTGAACAGGGTATCAAGCTGGAGTTGTTTCATGTTGAACAGGGCTCCCTGTAATCATTGAAATTGGGAGCATAATACTGTACCCTGCCGCGAAGTCAACCAATCACGTGAGGACGCTGATGCAGCTATCGCTTCTTGATGTCCCCAACCCTGAAGATGCCGCAAGAATACGGGTTGATGAACTCCGGCGCCTGCTTGAACAGCACAACCGGCTCTACTATGTTCTTGACTCGCCAGAGATCTCCGATGCCGAGTATGATGCGCTTTTTCGCGAACTGCAGCGGCTGGAGGATCAATATCCGGGATTGATCAGCCTGGATACGCCGACCCATAGGGTTGGCGGCTCCGCACTCGATAAATTTTCTTCCGTAACACACCGTCTACCGATGCTTTCCCTGGAAAATGCTACCAATGATGTTGAAATCAGAGAGTTTGATCTTCGGGTCAAAAAATACCTGGGTTTGCCTCAGGAAGAGCTGATTCCGTATCTGTGTGAGCCCAAAATGGATGGTCTGGCGGTGGAACTGGTCTATACGGATGGCCTGTTGTCGGTTGCCTCAACCCGGGGCGACGGTATTACCGGAGAGGATGTAACGGAAAACATACGCACCATCCGCTCTCTCCCGCTACGTCTTTCGGGCGGTCGGATTCCACGGCTGCTTGAAGTTCGCGGCGAGGTCTTTCTCTCATTGGACGCTTTTCGCCGTATCAACAGTGAAAAGGAAGAAAATGGGGAGGCGCCGTTTGTCAACCCCCGCAATGCGGCGGCCGGTTCACTTCGCCAGCTCGACCCACGCATTACAGCCCGGCGACCGCTTTCTGTCTACTGTTATGCCCCTGGCGCAGCCGACGGCGCTGATTTCCCGTCACAACAGGAATTTTTTGCCGCGATAGCCGGCTGGGGACTGCCGGTTAATCCGTTGGTTCGCCCGGTCGCCGGGATTGAGGCGGCGGTTGCATTCTACGAAGAGATGCAGCAGCAGCGCGAGTCACTCCCCTATGAGATCGACGGAACCGTCATAAAGGTTGACTCATTTGTCATTCAGCGTGAACTGGGCGAAAAGAGCCGTTCTCCCCGCTGGGCGGTTGCCTGCAAATTTCCGCCGCGTCAGGCGGTAACCTTAGTTGAAGATATCCTCCACTCCGTTGGCAGAACCGGCGTAATTACCCCGGTGGCTCTGCTCAGGCCGGTGGAGATATCGGGTGTCACTGTTTCCCGCGCAACGCTGCATAATTGGGACGAGATCGCCCTCAAGGACATTCGCATCGGCGACACGGTCGTGGTGGAACGGGCCGGTGACGTGATCCCGGCCGTGGTCAGGGTGCTGACGGAAAAGCGGAGTGGAACCGAGCAACCATCCCTTCCCCCGGAGCATTGCCCGCAGTGCGGCTCGGAGGTGGTCCGGATAGCGGATGAGGTGGCGGTGCGCTGCATGGGGCTGGCCTGCCCTCCGCAGTTCCGCGAGTCGATCATGCATTTTGCGTCGCGAAACGCCATGGACATCGAAGGTCTGGGGGAAAAGTTTATCGAGCAGCTACTGTCGCTGGGACTGGTATCAAGTGTGGCCGATCTCTATTTTCTGTCGCGGGACGACCTTATGAAATTCGAGCGGATGGGAGAAAAGCTGGCATCAAATCTTCTGGCTGCGATCGAAAACAGCAAACAGAGGGATCTTGGGCGCTTCATCTTTGCCCTTGGCATCCGTCACGTCGGGGAGCGGACCGCAAAGTCTCTGGCTCTGGCCTTCGGCAGCCTGGAAAACCTGGAGCGGGCGACGCTAGAGGAGCTTGTAAGCATCCGTGACATCGGCGCGACTGTTGCGCAGAGCATACGTACCTTTTTCGACAACCAGGGGAATATCGCCGTCATCCGGCGGATGCTTGAGGCGGGGGTTACACCCGCCGTAGAGCAGAAAAAGATCGGTGGCCGCTTTACCGGGAAGTGCTTCGTTTTTACCGGCGCGCTTTCGCGCTTTACCCGAGATGAGGCCCGTATCCTGGTGGAAAACGAGGGCGGCAACGCGGTAGGTTCGGTTTCAAAAAAGACAGATTACGTCGTAGCCGGTGAGGATGCCGGAAGCAAGCTGGCCAAGGCCAGGGAGTTGGGTGTGACGGTGCTGAGCGAAGAGGATTTCCTGGAGTTGCTGGGGCGGGAAGAGTAAATCGGCGATACTACTGAACTGCCTGCTATAATTCAGGGGGTATTGTGAGCAAGCTGCCAAATGTGCGAAGTAAGCTTTGAGGAAATTTGAGTGAGATATATCCTCTCCTGGCTCACCTTTCCAGGCATCATGCTGCATGAATACGGCCACGCCTGGGCCTGCCGGCAGCTCGGCATACGGGTTGTAAAGGTATGTTACTTTCGCTTTGGCAACCCGTTGGGGTATGTGCTCCATGAACAGCCGGAATCAGCCGTCCAGCACATCATTGTGGCAACGGCCCCTTTTTTTGTCTCCACCGTTTTAGCATTTGCGGCAAGCATGGCAGCAACATTACTGGTCTATTTTCAAACAACCGGTGCAACAGGTGACTTTGCTCCACCACTCCTCGCCTGGCTCGGCTTCTCGTTTGCCCTGCACGCTTTTCCGAGCAGCGGTGACGCCGATGCGCTCTGGAAAGATGTTTCCGGCAACAGTTTCGGATTTGTTCAAAAGATGCTTCTGATTCCGGTGGTCGGGTTGATGCGGATGATCGAGTTTGGCAGCCGTTTCTGGATCGATGCGCTGTTCGCCATACTGCTGATCGCGCTCCCGCCCCTTCTGCTGGCCGTCTACACAAGTTGATTGCAAATGAACATCAAAATTCGAGGAGGAAACAGCATGTCAGAGCAAACAGACGTAACCTGTTCCAAGTGCAGTCTAGTTTGGCAGAACCGGGGCACAACCAACTGCTGGAGCGGAGATCCTGAACAAGCGCCGCCAAAGCCGGGGAACTGCCCTTCAGATCTGTATGAAGAGGTAGTAAAGGAATCTTTCGACGAGTATCGCGGTGATAGCGTAGATGCAAAAATCGCCTTTGTGGCGGCTCGTGTCGAGGGGCTCTGCTACCAGCCGGTGCCGGGGAGCGACGCCGTCAACGCCCGCTGGACAAGGGTTGAGGATACTATCGCCTTCGCCAAACTTATGGGATACAAGAAGATCGGCATGGCGACATGCATAGGTCTGTTGGACGAATCGGAGCGGCTCTCCAAAATACTGACCGCTCAAGGTTTCGAGCCGGTCAGCGTCTGCTGCAAAGCCGGCAGCATCGACAAGCTGGAACTGGGGCTGGCCGAATCCGACAAGGTGAGGCCGGGAACCTTCGAGCCTGCCTGCAACCCGATTGCACAGGCCGAAATCTGCAACCGGATGGGCACCGACATGAATATCATAGTCGGTCTCTGCGTCGGCCACGACATGCTCTTTAACAAGCACTCCAAAGCGCCGGTCACGACCCTGATCGTCAAGGACCGCGTTACCGGACACAACCCTATTGCCGTGCTGTACGGGCAAAATTTTTACTACAAGAGGCTGCAGAAACAGCAGGTGAATGTTTGAGGGGTTTTGAAGGGATGATAAAATGTAATTGAGTTAAGAGGGGTCGTGGCTACATTTTCGCTTTTATGTGGGATGTACGCGCGACCCTTCGTGCTTGCCTCTTTCTTCAAGCTTCTTGCCCATAGATTGCTCGCTCAGCAGACATTGGCGGTGAGGTGATCCAATTGCTCATTCAGCCAACTGTTGATACTTTCGCCCGACTGCTTGGCCGCTACGTACACCTTGCGATGCAGGTCGGGGGTAAGGCGGAGCATGAACTTGCCGGTGAACGGTTTTTCCGGCGCCTGGCCAAGCTGGGCGCAGAAGTCCAGATAATCGTCCACCGAGTCCTGGAAAGCCTGCTTGATTTCGTCAACTGTTTTACCTTGAAAGGTAACAACATCGCGCAGACCAATAACCTCGCCGTGGAAGATTTCCGCCTCATCATCATACTCAACTTTACCGGAATACCCTTTGTACTGCATCATGGTCGTATACCTCCTTCTTGCAGGAAACGTCGAACCGATTTAACCGCGCCTTTATCGGTTTCTTTCTTTGGGTGGGGGCGGTGAAAAATAGCCTTTACGCCGTTCAGAAGAAACCTTACCCGGGAACCGTTCCCCTCGAAACGTTCAGCACCCTGTGCCATGAGCAATGCCTCAATGTCCAAAGCATGTCCCGACCTGTCAAGCCGCCAGTTTGAACGTCGCGTCTATCTCATCCCACGGCACATAAAAATGGCCGCTGGTATCCTTTTCCACCAACCCCAGCCGCTCCATGGTTTTAACATCGTCAAAAACGTTGCGGTATTGACGGTGCAGATGTTTTGCCAGTGCATTGATGCTGGCGTGCCCCATGCGGCGCAGTTCGGCCAACAGTTCAAAGCGCTTGGGGGTCAGATGTTTGAGAAGTGAAGGCAGATTGTCGAAATAGAGACGCTCGACCGGTTTGTCCGGCAACCAGCCTTCGTCAATCCGCCCGGTCAATTCTTTCAGCTCGTCAAAAAACTCCTTGTCGCTCTTGATCCCGATTTTAATATCCCGTTTTTCTTTCATCTCGATCAGATCCTTTCGATGTCAGCTTCAAAGTCTGCGACGAGTTTGCGCAAGGTAGAAAAGGTGTAGGACTCTTCATTTCCGGCAACATGCCGGTGATCTCCTTTGCCGCGCTCGTTGTCATAGCGGACTATGCAGCTTCCATCAGCTTGACCGTAAAAGAGGCGGTATTTATAAGGATGAGTGCTGCCGGGAAGCGGTTCGGACAGATGCCAGATAACCACCTCGATAATCCGGCCCCCCCGTACCTTCTTGTATCTGATGATTTCCCGCGCCGTCCCCATTGCCACCTCTTACGCTATATGTTGTTTTATAACATATGCCCTGCGCGATTTCAAACAAAGTTTACTGAGTAAGCTCCTCTCCCCAGAACTCCTATAATATAGAGAGATGTCCGTATTTAGCCCCCATATAGCTTCCAAAATCACCAGATGCAAAGCCTGATCGTGACCCTGACCCCTTTTATGACAAAGTAGTAAAATGGGGAGCCGCCTTTTCAGCAGTCCCCCGTTTTTTCGAGAAATATCGGCAGTGTCCCGTATTTTCTCCAGGTTGATTGAGCGATGTTTCCAATATATATACCGCTCGTAAATTGAAATCCCTATCCAGCAATTGTTTGCGACGGATAGTTACTCCATGTCTGACCAAGCAGCATGCGGCCATTTGCTTTCTTGCCACGCTTAATCTTGTCCATGCCCCATGTGCCCCACTGCTTGAAAAAGAAGGCGCTGCCGCGCTTTTCACACTGCTCTTTAATTGACAGTACCCATTCCTGATTCATGGGTCGTGCTTTGGGTCCGGATTCGCCACCAACAATAACCCAATGTATATCAGTTAAATCAATCGTCCCGAGATCCTGAAGCAACGGTTCGACAGACAAGAACCTGATAGCAGCATTTACCTTGCGTAGATGGTCAATTCGAGGAATGCCGCTCTCTCTGTCCTCAACCGTAACCCCAAGCCAAATGTTTGAAGGAAGAATCTTAGAGCCAAAGTATTCCGGCAGCCGATAGGCCCTTTTGGTTAAGATTTGATAGGTATGTTGAGGGGTCTGGGACATTACGGCAAAAATATCATCCAAGAATGCATCCGGCACATCCTCATGAAACAAGTCGCTCATTGAGTTGACAAAAAACCGGGTCGGTTTCATTTTACGCATCGGTTGATTAAGGCGCTCCGGCATCAGGGTCAATTCAAAGCCGTTGTCATACCCAGGCGCACCCATTGCCTTAAGGCGTTTTGCCATGGTTTCGGCATAGCAGTTGGCGCAACCTGCGCTGACCTTGCTGCAACCGGTCACCGGATTCCAGGTTTCTTCTGTCCATTCTATAGCAGTGGCGGTTGCCATTGCGCTCTCCTTGATATCTTGATTGATAAGTCTTTCTTTGTATGATCCCAACTTGTGCTGGGTTTACCGGTAGCTGGTGTCAGAGACGGAATACGTGTTACTTCAATCTGGTTATTTTCCATTTTTTTGAGGCAGTCTTTATATTCTTTCAGTGAAAAGTTAATTCCGAACTTCTGTGCCAGCCTGACCAGCAATTCCTTCAGTTCAATTTCAGTGTCTATGATAGAAACTATCTCATTTTCAATATCCCGGCAAGCACCTTGTATTGATGGGTTGGGAAAATCAATCTCGATAAGCGCAAATTGATTGTTGCGTGCCTCCTCTCTGAAAGCCGCCCAGCGCTTATTCATGTTATCAACCATAAGCAGTAGCGCGTCGGCATGGTCGGTGGCAAAAACAATCCGGTATTTTGGTATGTGACTGATCTTGACTTTAATCGGTATATTAACAACATAGCGAAAGACTGTTCTGAGTTGTTCGCAATATTTGGTGACAAACAATTCTTCTGCTTCTGGCATTTTGATCTGACACGCATTGTATCTGCCGATTATCTCTCGCCAATACGTCCCGCCAGCAATCTCATCCAACCGTTCAGGTGAATTGACATCCGGTTCGTAATCTTCAGGAGTATCCGTTTCCAAAACCTTGAACTTCAGCAG
The DNA here is from genome assembly GCA_028712665.1 of Desulfuromonadaceae bacterium. Taxonomy (GTDB): domain Bacteria; phylum Desulfobacterota; class Desulfuromonadia; order Geobacterales; family Pseudopelobacteraceae; genus JACRCG01. The sequence goes on along the minus strand of JAQTRC010000061.1, from coordinate 4,927 downwards.
CCTGCATGCCTCTCTCAGAAACCCAAATGTATTAAGGTTCAGAAGCAGTTCAACCGAGTGTAAATCTTTCTTCTTGTGAATCTTCTCAAAGTAAGAGAACAGAATACTCTTGATGCCGTAAGGATCAACGTACAGCAAGAGATTCTGGTTTCGAGAGGGATAAATGTTCACGAAATAATCCATTTTTTCTTCGTAGTCGCCCTCCAGAAGGTCGCACCACGGCTTTTGCGGTATATTTTCCTTCAAGTTTTTGAAATACTTTTTCTCGATGAAGACTGCTTTAATAGCTTGGGTTGTTGGATCGACCAGTTGATGTGAAATGGCCTCTGCAATAATCAGTGGTGACCCAGGCTCCCCGTTGTCAAAGCAACCTTTGCCGGCAAAACAATCCGCGACAATAATTGGACATCTTGTTCTGGAAACTTTGGCTAAATATGGCACAAGATAGGCCTTTAGCACTTCATCCTTTATTCTCGACCAGGCACGCTTCTCTTTAAAAAAGGAATTAGATGAACTCATTTTTAGCTCTTTCTGGTTTGGCATTTCATAGCAAATCTGCAGACTTTGCATCTGATGATTTCCGCAAGATATTCCGGAGAACAATCAATTTACAGGAACCATCCAGTGTCAGACCTACACCCATGAAAAACATCAATCAACTCCCCGCAATTGCGTTTTAGCGTCTGTGTGCGGTCAGCACATTCCGTGCCGCTTAAACAGTTTGATAGGAGAAGATTCGGATGGATTTAAGGGATTAATGGGAGTTGAAAAAGAATAACAGGTGGCAGGTTTGGCATAAAAGAGGCGGTTATTATCGGTAGACTTCCTTCCGGTGGCCGATCTTTACGATCAGAATCGTCAAAACATCCTGCTCGATTCGATAGATAATACGATAATCGCTCACTCTCAAACGGTAGAGACCGTCGCTGTTCCTGAGCTTTTTTACTCCCGGTGGCAGAGGATCGTCAGCCAGTCCGAGGATGCAGGCATCCAGCCGTTTCAGCATTGGTTTGGGAGCAGCCGTTAAATCCCGTTCCGCAGCCTTGGTCAACTCAATCCGATAGGTCATTTAAAGCCCCAGCTCACGCCGCAAATCCTGATAGGAAACCCGCTCGTCGGATTCTGCCAAGGCTGCCTTTGCAGCTGCAACGTCCATTTGGTCTTCCAGCTCTTCGAGAAGATCCATATCTTCAACCGGAACAATCGCCGCCAGTTTTTTTCCACGCCGGGTCAGAACAAAGCGTTCCTTGCCGAATGCTGCCCGGTTGATCAAATCGGCGAAATCGTTGCGGGCTTCTGCTGTTGATATATTTGTCATAGTGGCAACCTCCATTTGTACAAATTGTACGTTATGGACATTATAAGGTCAATTGGTTTGGGCTTGCCTGTAAATGATTTTCGATTTTCTGGATGGCGAAGATCTTTGGGAAGAGGCAGAGGCCCAGGTTTTTCTCAAATACAGGGTATATTCAAATGGGGTTTGGAGGGGTCGTGGCTACATTTTCGTTTTTATCCGGAATGCGGCCGCGACCCTTTCTCTTCTCTCACTCAACAATCTCGTCTCCCGGTTTGGTTTTATCGAAATTCTGCGGCTTGGTGCCGCTCGTCATCTTCTCAACCCGGAAGACGTTCTTGCGGACTATCCGGCGTAAAACGATATCAACCAGTGTCGTGCTGTTGGCGTGGAGAGCTTTTTCAAGCATCTCCGCCGACGCCTTGATCTCGCACGGGAGGTAGTGAACAAAGCCGCTGTCGGGGCGGGCGACGATTTTGAAGCCCAGCATACCGGCCCCTGCCATCGCTTCACGGACGACCTCGCCATTTTTACCAATCACCGCTTTCGACCCCTTCATCACGTCACGATTAAAAAAATAGGTGATGGTTTCCGGATTGATACTGTTACGCTGCCGGTCAACGAAAAAACCTTGCGGCAGATGGTTGGGATCGGCATCCGGACCCGCTGTGAGCAGAAGGTCCATATCGGAAACAGGATGCCCCTCGTCGTCGCGCACGCGGAAAATCAGCATTGAATATTTGTCGTGGAAAAAATTGACGTCCGATCTGAACAGCTTTTGTTCAACTTCCAGCAGTTCGTTTTTCTGGACAATCTCGGTTTCCTGCTGGAACTGGTCGCAGAGCGCCCTGTACTGCACATCCGTCCGGACGCGCATACAGGCAAGAATGGCATTTATGGTTTCCAGACTGTTCAAGTCGTTCTGGCTCTCTTTAACGCTCCGCATGATACCCATCCTTACCCCTGAATGGGATTTGCCGCTTATCACCCGGAGCGCCGTTTTCGGTGCCTGCTTGATATCCAGTGTGTTCAACGTCTTCGCAGAAAATCCCCCTTTCTTGCCCGGTATCGGCTTCGGAGCCTCCTGCATAAGCTTGATGTAGGTGCCGCAGAGATTTGCGGCTGCCACACGCACAACGCCATCCGACCCGGTCTCGCCGGTATATGTATTCAGGTTGTCGTAGAAGGCCCGATCAATGCTCTGCCCGGTAAGGACGAAAGGAAAGATGCCGTTCGGGCCAATCTGACTCCCATCGCTGGCAATCCATCCGCTGTTGAGATCCCAAGCTTCTTTACTTCCAAGCTCCAGCCAATCCAGAACTCCCTGACCAGGCTCGACTCCTCCGAACCACGATTTCAGGCGGCTCAAGCGCCCCTTGCCGAGTTGGGCCAGGGCGGAACCGTAGTTGGCGGGGGCCAGCATGACAAGGTGGCTCATCGGGCATATTCCGGCATCTGGATCTGTTTCGTAGTAGCGGCGCCACCAGTCGCGGACAACAGGCCCACCGGTTGAATGCGTGATACATACAAAACGTGTTCCCTCCTTCAATATATCGGAAAGCTGATCCGAAAGCGCCGTGCGGAAGGCTCGGGAGATGTCGCTGACGCGCACTTCATCGTGGAAGCTGATATAGCGCCCGAGAAAAATCTCCTGAATCCAGACATTCAAGCCGAGTGTTTCAGCTACGGCAAGGAGCCTGGCCGGGAGCCCTCCATAGGTATCTGTACTGGTTACGCTCCAGCCATGCACAAAAACAACAACGGTTTTGATGGTCGGCATTATGCTCTCTCCCTTAAAATAATTATTAATTTGGGTCCGCGTGCTTTTGGCGGGTTTGTTCACGCTCTATTGCCGCAGCGTGTCAAGCGACTAAATCCGCCTGATAATCCCCTTCACACCGAAATATCAGCTTCCGCAGATCGGACATGCTGAACGGTTTGAACAGCAGATGTTCAATACTCAAGGTTTCGGCCATGCTCGACAGATACTCCCGATTCTGGCTCCCCGAGAAGCCGGTCATGGCTATCACCCGCGGCCGCCGCTCCATGTCGTTGATCCTTCTGATGATCTCTACGTTCTTGAACTCCTGCGAAGTAATGTCGGTTATCACCACATCAAAAGGATGCTCGGCCAGCAACAACAGTCCGGCCTGTTCGCTCCCCACCGACTGAACGAAAGTGTCGTGGTCTGAGAGGGCCGCCTCCAGCAGAGCCGTAATTTCAGAAGTTTGTTCGATTATCAGGATATTTTTCATACTTCACCTGTCTCATCTGCCGCGAGTTGCCACCTGATTTAAGAGACAGCAATACACGGAGAGTGCCAAAGATTGATCTATTGGAATAAGATGTTTATTTTCAGGCAGTTATTGCGAAAGTTCTCTTTGCGAGGAAAGAGGCATCGCTCCAGAGCAATGTGCAAAGTTTCTTTACACCCAATGTAGAGGTCCCCCCTGAAGGCGCTAAAAGGGAGAGTTCTGTGAAAGTGTAAAATTTCTTTACACTGTAAAGTTTTTTTACACTTTTATTCTCATAAGGAGAAAAACGGGGGTTTTGAGAGTCCGGAAAGGTCGTCTGGGAAGAAAAATAGTGTAAAGAAACTTTACACTTTATGATTGTAAGCCTGCAACTAGCTGAAATCATAGAAATATTAAAAGTGTAAAGTTTCTTTACAACTTGCGATTAAAGCTAAATTTATCGATTAATTCCAGTATGTTACGGTATGTGTAAAAAAACTTGCACCCATCGTTCCTGTCTCAGATTCTACCTTCGCCGCAGTTCGATATCCTGCCTGACAATCCGCTCCAGAGCGTCGTCAAAGTACTTTTTGCGGCAATCGACCCCGTCGATGGCGCCGGTGCGGAGCCGCCGCAGAAAGCGGCAACCGCCGAAACAGAGCGGCAGATAGGCGCAGTCAAGACATTCCTCGCACTTCCAGACGTCCATATTGTGGGATTCCCGGTAATCACCGGCAGAACCGGCCAGAGTCCCGATCTTCAGATCATCCCACCCCATGAAGGCCGGGCATTTGTAGAGCGAGCCGTCCCAGGCCACTACCAGATCGCTCTCAAACTCGACCGAACAGCCCGCCAGCTTCGGTTTAGGCGTATTCCAACCACGCTTGAGGATCTTCTCCCGCAGGTAGAGGGAGGCTTCAATCAGCCACGGCTCACTGCTGCAGGCGCATCCCATCGAAAAATCACCCATCCCCGCTTCACCGGCCGCAGGGATAACCGGTGAAAACTGAACCATGTAGAGCTTGTCCGGTGTTATTCTCCGCTTTTCCAGGATATCCAGGAGTTCGGGAAACCGGCGGTAGTTGTCGCGGGTGAAGTTCCCCCCAAGTTGCACCTTGAACAGTCCGCAGACTTCTTTCAGGTTATTCATGATCTGCTCAAAACTCCCCTTGCCGGAAACAAAAGGGCGCTGGCGGTTGTGAATATCAGGAGGGCCGTCGATGGTGATTCTGGCGCCTGCCAGCCCCAGTGGCAACAGCTCTTCCACAACACGCCGGGTTAACAGGGTGCCGTTGGTAACAAGGTTGAAGGAGAAGGAGATGCCTCCCCGGATGGCCGCCTGATGCAGAGGCCCGGCAATGCGCTTTATGAGCGGGACCGAGAGCAGAGCCTCGCCACC
>JAQTRC010000163.1 GCA_028712665.1 Desulfuromonadaceae bacterium | reverse complement strand
ATATCCTCCGGCGGTTCGGCAGTAAACTCCAGATACTCACCGCTGGATGGGTGAATAAAACCAAGACATCCGGCGTGCAGAGCCTGGCGCCCCAAACGGTTGATCATGCCGCGCAGTTGCGTGTCCGGCAGGTTGTTGATCCGCCCGCCATCCGAGTACAACGGATCTCCCAGCAGCGGGAAGCCGGCCTCTGTCAGATGCACCCTGATCTGATGCGTGCGCCCGGTCTCAAGCCGCAACTCCACCAGCGAAATCCTGCCGTAGCGCTCCTTCACCTTCCATCTGGTAACCGCATGCTTGCCGTTTCTTGCCTTACCGGACAATCTCAGCCTGTCGGTCGGGTGGCGTCCTATGACCCCCTCTATCTTGCCGGTTTCCTGCTGCGGACTCCCGTATATCAGCGCCTGGTAGATCCGTTTGACTGAATGGACGCTGAACTGGGCCGAGAGAGAGTGGTGGGCGCGGTCATTTTTGGCCGCAACTAGTACTCCCGAGGTCCCCTTGTCCAGACGGTGGACGATGCCGGGGCGAAGTTCGCCGCCGATGCCTGATAGATCGGTGCAGTGCGCCAGCAGGGCATTAACCAATGTGCCGGAGGTTGTTCCGGCGCCGGGGTGCACGACCATCCCGGCCCCCTTGTTGATGACGATCAGATCGCTGTCCTCGTAGAGGACCTCCAGCGGGATCGCTTCCGCCAGCGGGATCGCCGGTTCCGGTTCCGGTATCTCAACCTCGACAAGCTCCCCCCCCTTCAGTTTCAGAGAAGGTCGCACCTCTCTGCCGTCAACAAGCACATGACCGTTTTCTATCAGGCGCTGGATGGTGGAACGGGACTCCCCCTCCATTTCCCGGCAGAGAAACAGGTCGATTCTGATCGTTTCGGTTTCAGAGGGGTAGGTAAAAGTAAATTGACTATTCATCATAAGTTCTCATTTGAAATGGAATCCCCCCTACCCTTGCGGAGTCAAAGGGGGTGAAGGAGGGGAAGTAAAAACCAAAAAAGCAAAGGCGTACCCAAAGAGGCACGCCTTGCAGGAATATCGGGTATGGTATGCGGCTACCAGATGGATGATTCGATCTTGCCGGCCCGTTTGATAAGGACATCCACCACTGCAGTCCCGTAGATCAGGTCGGGGTTCAGGTCGGCAGAGACCCTTGAGAGGAAATGCTGGCGCCCCTCTTCAAGCTCCTCTTTAAGGATGTCGAAAATATTGTCGTTTTTTATGCCGTTTTCGATCTTCTCAGGGTTGTACATAGCCACGTCGGAGAGTATGGCCCTGGCCAGCCGTTTTGCCTGATCGGGGTTATCTATTAAATCCATGGGCGATGTCCCTCATGTAGTAAAGTGTCGGCAGCATAGCACTATCTGGTGCGTAATGCAAAGTAGATGCTCGCGTCGCCGCGTCGAACCAGCAGTGTAAGTCCTCCGCTCTGGCCGGCCTGCTGGATGATGCGAACGTATTCAGCTTTACTGGAGACCCGTTTACGATTTATGGTGACGATCAGATCCCCTCGCCTGATGCCGGCTTCGGCTGCAACTCCCCCCTTGACCACTTCAGTCACAACCACGCCTCCACCCGACTCGGCTTCCTCGACCACCAGGCCGAGCAGATCGGCATTGCCCCCCTGCTGTCGTCCGGCACCTGAATCACGGCGTTGCCTTGGAGCCGAATCGGCGCTCGTCAGAGTCATGTTCAGCTCGATCGTTTTTCCTTCGCGAAAGAGGGTCACCTTTACGGCTTTTCCGACTCCGGCTTCGGCCACCAGTCGCTGAAGATGGGAAGGGTCTTTAACATCCGCACCGTTCAAGGCGGTGATGACATCCCCCTGAAGGATGCCCGCCTTTTCGGCCGGACTCCCCTTGATGATACCGTTAACCAGAGCCCCCCTGGCCTGTTTGAGCCCGAAGGATTTCGAGAGCTCTTCGGTCATGGGCTGGATCGTCACCCCCATGTAACCGCGGCTGACACTCCCCTTCTGGATCAGCTGCGCAAAGACCGGCTTGGCCATGTTGATCGGAATGGCAAAGCCGATCCCCTGGCCGGAGGCCACGATGGCAGTATTGATTCCGATTACCTCGCCATATACATTAAGGAGAGGTCCGCCCGAGTTGCCCGGATTGATGGAGGCATCGGTCTGGATGAAGTTCTCGTAGGTTTCAATGCCGACGTTTGAGCGGCCGGTGGCCGAGATGACACCGACAGTCATGGTGCGGTCGAGGCCGAAGGGGTTGCCGATCGCGATTGCCCACTGCCCGACCTCCAATTTGTCTGAATCCCCCAACACCGCCGCCGGTAGGTCGGCGACGTTGATCTTGATGACGGCGATATCCGTTTTTGTGTCGCCGCCTACTACCTTGGCATCATAGACCTTGTCGTTTGAAAGCTTGACCTGGATGCTCTCTGCATCCCGTACCACGTGGTCATTGGTGACGATGTAGCCATCCTTGCTGATCAGGAATCCTGAACCCAGGCTCTTGTCCCGCCTGGCCTGGGGAGCGCCGAAGAAATCCTCGAAAAACGGGTTCATCTCGAAGAAAGGCTGAACCATTTTTTTACGGCTGATAGTCGATATATTGACTACGCTTGGGGTAACTTTTTTGGATATGTTGGTAAACGCCTTCTGGCTGGAAAGTATATCGGCCGGCACATCTTTGACAGGGGCGTCCGCTTCGCCCCCCTTGCGCTTGGATTCGAGAAACAGCGGAGCATCGCTCTTGCCGCTGCATCCGGCCACTCCGGCGGCAAACAGGCAAGAAACGGCAATGATCAGTGAATTGCGTATCAGATATTTCATAGTTGTAAGAGGTTCCGGCGTTGGTTAGATAGGTTTAAACCTGTGAAACAGTAGCTAAAATAGTCCGGGGTGTCAACGGAATTCAGAATTGCATCGCTTTGTTTGATGTATTCGCAAATTCTCAAAAACGTCCCCTCCCCCCTGGCGGGGGAGGGTTAGGGTGGGGGGGGAAGGTGCCATTATATCAGCAAGTTGCAGCTTCACCTACCCCCTGACCCTGACCCCCTCCTTTAGGCCCTTTGGGTCCGTCAAGGGAGGGGGAAAAGACTTTTTGCGAGGGCATCTTGTTTAGCCATAATAATGCTGTTGAAACGTGCGAAGGTTTATGCAAGAGTGCAGCTATGGGCATTCACAGTTTGTCTGGTTGGGAGAGAGAAAATGAGCGATATAAAGGCACAGATAAAAGAGTTTCGTATCGGCGAGAAAATCAGAGGGCTCCGCCAGCAGAAGCGGATGACGCTTCAGGAGTTGTCCGGGCTCACCACTCTTTCCAAGCCGCTACTGTCACAGATCGAGAACGACCAGGTCATCCCGCCTCTGGCCACTCTGCTCAAGATCGCCAGGGGGCTCAAGGTCGATATCCATTTTTTCTTTGAAGACGCGGGGAACCGCCAGAAATATGTTCTGACCAGGCGTGAGGACGTCAGGGAGGACGAGAAGGTTTTGCGTCAGGCATCCAACGAGGGGGCACGGCCATATACCTACCACTCTCTGGCCCAGGGACTTCGGCACAAGCATATGGAGCCGTTTCTGGTGGAGTTTGAGAATCTGGAGTGGGATGATGCCCTGTTCTTCAAACACGAGGGGGACGAGGAATTCATCTACATCACTGAAGGGGAGCTGGATTTCCATTACAACAGCGAGGTGCTCCGAATGCGGGCCGGAGACAGCATCTATTACGACTCAAGCCAGCCCCACGGCTGGGTTTCGGTCGGTGAAGGGAAGGCCCGGGCGTTGGCGGTTATGTACACGAAGGAATAATTGAAGCAGGGCGCCGCTTTCTGCGCCCCATTGAGGGGGGAGGCTTATCTTCCTTTTTTCTACCCTACGGCGTCTTCCAGTCATCCAAGATGTTTTTTTGGCCTGAAACAGTGGCGTCCAAGGAGATTAAACTACTTTTATAAAATCAAGCCTAAGATGTTTACAGTTTTGCAACACGTACTCACATTAACTTGCTACCTTTCTTTTTCTTCGCTTCGGCATGTTGATTTCAGGAGACATGATTAACTGTGGGGAGGTTGATTGAGCCCCTAATATTTTTACGACTTGCTCCAGTCCAGTGGAAATATTTCCCAATTTCTGTTCAGCAAGTGCCTCAAGCCCCTTTACCAACAGGCTCTGAACAACTTCTGGAGATTTCCGCACCAATTCACGGCCATGTTCTGTAAGATCAATATACACGACTCGCCGGTCCGTTTCTGACCTTGTACGTATGACCAAATTTTTCCCTTCGAGCCTATCCAACAATCCAACCATTGTCGCCGGATGGAGATACATGCGATGAGCCAAATCAGACACCTTCAACGGAGAAGTCTCTTCGAGTATTTTCACAACCCATAATTGTGGTCCAGTGAGGCCGGTCTCATGCGCTACTCTGTTCGATTTTTCTGTTATCACCTGAAAGATCCGGCGGATATTATCAATTATTTCAGAAACTTCAGCTTGTTTGTAACTCATACTACATTACCTCCCCACAAAAAAACTGAGTTCTATCGACCACGCCGGAGATGGCTCGCACCAGAAATGACTTTAAACCGAAACCATATATACTCCCAAAAAAAGCACGCTGTTACATAAAAAGATTCAGAATCGCCAAAATAACGTAATACCC
>JAQTRC010000162.1 GCA_028712665.1 Desulfuromonadaceae bacterium | reverse complement strand
TTGTCGACGGTGTGATCGCCGACCACCACCTGACCGGCCATGATCAAGGCCTGGGCCCGCTCCCGTGATGATGCAAGAGCGCGTTCGACCATCAGCTTGTCGAGGCGCTTTTTTTCGGGCATCAGCCCACCAGTTGCGACCTGGTAAAGATCGTCCTCAGCCAGTATCCTTCCGCCTCGATATTCTCTCGTCCACCCTCTTCGCGATCAACCAGGGTGACTATTCCGAGTACTTTTAGCCCCTCCTCCTCGGCGCGGCGTACCGCCTTCATCGAAGAACCGCCGGTGGTCACCACGTCCTCGACAATGATGACCCTGGTACCGGCAGGCAGATTCTTGCGCCCCTCCAGCCATTGACCGGTGCCGTGCCCTTTGGGTTCCTTGCGGATTATAAAGGCGTGCATGGACTTTCCATCCAGATGGGCGGCAATCGAAGTTGCAGTGGCTATCGGGTCGGCCCCAAGGGTGATACCGCCTACCGCCTGAACCCCTTCCAGGTCCTTGATGGCCTCATAAAACAGCTTGCCGACCAGGAAGCCCCCCTCGGCGTGCAGGGTGGTCTGCTTGCCGTCGAAATAAAAATCGCTCTGACGGCCGGAAGCCAGCGTCACAAGGCGTTTTTCGTATGACAGTTCCAGGATTATTTTCTTCAATCGTTCGCGATCACTCATATTTTCCGTACTCCTCCTCAAATAGTCCCATCTGCGGCGCCTCCACAGGTTTGGGGAATGCAACCGGATAATCTCCGGCAAAACAGGCTTTGCAGAAATTGGTATTATTCATCCCGACCGATTTAAGCAGGCCTTCCTCTGACAGATAACCCAATGAGTCGGCAGTGATGTACCGGCAGATCTCCTCTATAGTGTGGGAAGAGGAAATCAACTCCTTGCGGTTTGGGGTGTCGATACCATAATAACAGGGGTAACTGGTGGGGGGGGAAGAAACGAGCATATGCACCTCTTTGGCTCCGGTTTGGCGCACCATCTTGACGATCTTTCTCGATGTTGTGCCCCTGACGATCGAGTCGTCGATCACCACCACCCTTTTCCCCTCCAGAATCTCCCTCACAGGGTTAAGCTTGATCTTGACGCCGAAATGCCGGATGGACTGGGCCGGCTCGATGAAGGTGCGCCCGACATAGTGATTGCGGATCAGCCCCAGCTCGAAGGGGATGCCGGACTCCTCGGCATAACCCATTGCTGCCGGCACGCCGGAGTCCGGCACGGCTATGACCACATCTGCATCTATCTTGTATTCACGAGCCAGTTGTCGTCCAAGCTCCTTACGGGCCATATAAACATTCTTGCCGAAGATATTTGAATCAGGCCTCGCAAAGTAGACGAACTCGAATATACAGGGTGTCGGTTCGACCTTTTTGAAGGGGAATAATGACTCTATCCCGCCATCGCTATTGCAGACAATCATCTCTCCCGGCTCGATCTCACGAACAAAATCGGCTTCGATAAGATCAAGGGCGCAACTTTCCGAGGCCACCACCCAGCCGTTACCCAGTTTGCCAAGGCAGAGCGGCCGGAAACCGTTTGGGTCACGCACCGCGATCATACGACTCTCAGTCAGAAAGAGAAGACAATATGCTCCCTTGATCCGGCTGAGCGATTCCACTATCCGATCCACCAGTGAATTGGGGCGGGCGATTGCCAACAAGTGGATAATGATCTCCGTATCCATGGTGGTCTGGAAGATGGAGCCGTAAGCCTCCAGTTCAGCCTTGAGCAACTGGGCGTTCACAAGATTGCCGTTGTGGGCCACGGCGATGGAACCGCGCGAGTAGTCCACCATGATCGGCTGAACGTTTTTCTCGACTGAAGCGCCGGCGGTAGAATATCGGACATGGCCGATAGCGGACCTGCCTGGCAGCTTCTTGAAGACCTCCTGGTTGCCGAACACGTCGGCTACGAGACCCATCCGCTTGTGGGCATAAAGAACGTTTCCGTCAGAGGATACAATGCCGCAACTCTCCTGTCCGCGGTGCTGAAGGGCGTACAGGCCGAGGTAGGTCAGGTTGGACGCCTCCGGATGGTTGTAAACGCCAAAAACACCACATTCTTCCTGGGGACGATGAAAATTCATTTATGAAAACTCCATTCGATTTTAGAGACGGTATTAAAACAGAATACAGAGTCGGAAGTCAGGAGAGAGTAAATTTTAACTTCTGACTTCTGACTCCTGACTCCTGAATTTTCAGATAAGATTTTTTTTCACATACTCGGCAGCATTATTATACAGTATCAGACCGTCGCCCTCTTCCGGCAACTCTTCGCGTGTCCAGCGCGGATGCTGGGTGTAGTGCACAAATGCCTCCGGATGAGGCATCAATCCCATCAATCGACCCGACGGATCGCAGATGCCGGCTATGGCGTTAATCGCCCCATTGGGGTTGGCCGGGAACTCCATGGCCGGATTGGCATAGTCAGGACCGGAGTACTTGAATACCGCCAGCTGAGCAGACTCGATACGCTCCAGGGTACTGTCCGAATCACACAGGAATTTCCCTTCGCCGTGGCGCACAGGGAGGTATATCCCCTTTTCAATCCCTTTTGTAAATATCGACGGAGAATTCTGATTCGTCTTCAGATAGCACCAGCGATCCTGGAAGCGGCCACAATCATTATGGGTGAGTGTCACCGACTGGGTCAGGTAATCGCCATCAAAACCGGGCAGCATGCCCATCTTGACCATAAGCTGAAATCCGTTGCAGACTCCCAGGATCAGTTTGCCGTCAGCGATGAAACGGCTGAACTGTCCCACCAACTTTTCGCCAGTGCCATTTACATCGGCGTGCTTCAAGCGGTTTGCCTGGGCCTTGGCGCTCCCCAGGTCGTCCCCGTCCAGGAAACCACCGGTCAGATTGAGAAAGTGAAAGTCATCCAGACGAATCTCGCCGGAAAGTATTTCCGCGATATGGGCTATTACCGCCTCGTCAAAACCGCCCAAACGGCAGGCGTGGGCCGCCTCCATCTCGCAGTTGGTGCCGTTGCCGGTTATGACTATTGCGCGTGCTTGAGCCATATATGCACGTTCTCCTTAATGATTTAAAAATTATTTTGCCCGGTTACAGCGCTAACGCTATGCTGCGCATTGAGCAACAAGTTCCGGTTTGGCATCTCTGCAAGCAAGATCATGCAAAATCAATGATTTAGCAATCCCGAGGATAGAAACGAGATTGTATCAATTTATCTGAAGTAAAACAATACACAAGGGGAAGCTGACGGATAAATCTCGGCGGGGTCCGGTATTTCTGACACCGGATAAATTCACAAGAGTTCCAAGGAAGAGCGGTTGATTCCCACATCTTCTGCTGCGCGCATTATCTCTTCCCATGTCACTTCTTCAATTGGAATGCCGGCCAACGAGCGTTCGGCGTATTTCTTTCTTTCCGGTTCTCCGGCTACCATTACGGACTCTCCCGGAACTGATGGAGGAGAACCCTTGACATGGCTGATAAAGGCGTCCATTTCATGCTGCATCCATTCATGCTCAACCAACCGGCACGGATCGAACACAAATGTAAACATGTTGTTGACAATGCCTCCAAGCCGCTTGTTTTCAGGTTGTATGGTGCCGCCACCGGTGAGAACGCCAGCCAGCAATTCGCAGAGAGTAGCTAGGCCATACCCCTTGTGTTCTCCGAAAGGGAGCAGTGCGCCGCCCGGCTCTCGAAACATGACGGAGGGATCGGTAGTCGGTTCCCCTTCAGAATCCAGAATCAATCCCTCTGCCATCCTTTCACCCTTGTTCATGGCGACCATCGCCTTGCCGCGTGCTATCCTGCTGGTTGCCATGTCAAGCAGAACAGCCGGAGTTTCCCCGGTCGCAGGCATCGCGATACATATCGGATTGGTTGAAAATCGGGCATCCCGGCCGCCAAACGGGGCAACGAGCGGCGGATGATCTATCACATTGACGAAATGGAGCGAAACAAGGCCCGCTGCGATGCTCTGCTCGCCATAGGCGCCTACCCTTCCGATATGATGGGCATTTCGAAGCGTCATCAGCACCACTCCGGTCTCCCTGCAACGGTTGATGGCGGCATCCATCGCCTCAGCTGCAACTCGCTGACCGTACCCCCGCTGGCCATCAAAAATCATGATGGAATCATCATCCTTGACCATTTTGGCGCACATTCCCGGAACCAATAGTCCGGCGCGCATGTTTCTGATGTAGATTGGAAGCATGATAGCGCCATGACTGTCATGCCCGGTCAGGTTGGCGCGAACAAGGTGCTCTGACACCAGAGCAGCTTCGTACTCGTCACTGCCTGCCTGCTGCAGAATTTCATGCAGCACTTTTTTCAGTTTTTGTTCAGAAATTAACACCGGATTCCTTTAAAGAACAAGGGGTTGAACTTTATTCTTGATGTGAAGTTGGCCGCCTTCCAGCAATAGAAAAACAGTTTACCACTTTAACCAAACATATTGCCCGTCCGAATTTATACCCTGTGCGAAAAAAAGTCTAATCAGAAATCGAGCGGACTCTTCGGTTCCTTCACCGTCCTGACCGGTACGCAGTGGGTGTAGATCATCGTTGTCTTCAGGCTGTAATGGCCTAACAGATTCTGAATCACGCGGATATCGTAACCGGCCTGGAGCAGGTGGGTAGCGAAGGAGTGGCGAAAGATATGTGACGTGACTTTCTTGGGAATTTTCGCCTTGCGAACCGCATAGAGGAAACTAGGGACA
>JAQTRC010000060.1 GCA_028712665.1 Desulfuromonadaceae bacterium | reverse complement strand
TAGGCTCAAGCATCAACACAAGCGGATATTTTTCCACCTTTCTGATTTTGTTGCCGATAATGTATTTTGTGAGGTCATAATTCAGACGGAACGGAAAACGCATTGATAACATCCTTTCAATTGAAGCTAAGTGGTGATGGCCACGACAAAGCGTATCAAAAATAGAATTATTCAGAAAGTTAGAATGACCATCATTATGGACAAATACGAACCATGCCTCAAATCGAAGTAAAAATCGAGAATAAAAACTGTTGGGGGGGATTACTAACTGGTAGTTGAAGGTATAAAGCCTGAAATATCAGAATTTTCAGCAATGTCCGGTTTTTTTCTGCGTTCAACTTCCCCCTCTTGGAGGGAGGGGATATGGGGAGTTAACGTTTGGGATACATCTGATAATCTCTACATTTCTTTTTTGACTTTCCCCAGATAGGCGCATTTAACGTCATCATTTTCAAGCAGCTCATCTGCCGAACCTTCCAGAATAACCTTTCCGGTTTCAAGGACATATCCACGGTCCGCCAGCCTGAGCGCCGCCTTGGCATTCTGTTCGACCAGCAGAATGGTCGCGCCTTCATCACGGAGCATGCGTATTATTGAAAATATTTCCTTGATAACCAGAGGGGCTAACCCCATTGAAGGCTCGTCCATCATGACCAGTTTGGGGCGAGCCATCATTGCCCGGCCGATGGCGAGCATCTGTTGCTCTCCTCCGGAAAGCGACCCGGCAAACTGGGTCTCCCGCTCCATCAGGCGCGGAAAGAGTTTGTAGATACGTGCAAGGTCTTTTAGGACAACACTCCCCTGATTCCTTTTGTACTGGACATATCCGCCGAGTATCAGGTTTTCCCTCACCGTCATCGGAGCAAAGACCTGCCTCCCTTCCGGCACAAGTGAACAACCGAGTAAAACTATTTTCTCGGTATTCGTCCGGGTGATATCCTGGCCGTCGAACTGTATCTGTCCGGAAAGAGGCCTTAACAGACCGGTGATCGTTTTCAGAAGGGTGGTTTTGCCTGCGCCGTTGGCGCCGATTATTGAAACGATCTCGCCCGGATTAACCTGGATCGAAACGTTTTGAATGACCTTGAGGGTGTCGTACCCCGATACGAGGTTATCTATCCTAAGCATCGTCCTCGTCCTCTCCGAGATAAACATTGATAACCTCGCTGTTTGACTGGACAGCGAGCGGTTTGTCGTCGGCAATTTTCTTACCGTAGCTTAGAACGATTATTTCATCAGATATATCCATGACAAGCGTCATGTCATGCTCCACTATTAAAACGGTTACCCCTGTGTCTCTGATCCTGGAGATCAACGCCCCTAGTTCGGCTGTCTCACTCATGTTCAGTCCTGCAGCCGGTTCATCCAGCAGGAGAAGTTTGGGCTCACAGGCAAGGGCGCGACCAAGCTCGACATTCCTCTGCTGTCCGTAAGAAAGAGAAGTAGCTTCAACGTCGGCTAGATTTTCAAGTTCCAGAAACGCCAAAATTTCGTGAGCCTTCTCAATTATCTTTTTTTCTTCACTCCATGCATAAGGTAAATTCAGCATGCCTGCGACGAAACCGGCTCTGCTGTGAATATGCCTGCCGATCATGACATTTTCAAGGACCGACATCTTTGGAAAAAGGCGGATATGCTGAAAAGTGCGGGCCATTCCTCTGGATGCAACCTGGTGAGGCCGTAACCCCTGAACTTCGTGCCCGCAAAAGTTGATAAAGCCGGAGTCAGGCGCAATCACACCCGAAATCAGGTTGAACAGTGTTGTCTTGCCGGCCCCGTTCGGGCCGATGAGCGCTTTAATCGAGCCGGCCGTCACGGAAAAAGAGACTTCATTCACAGCCTGCAGGCCGCCGAACCTCTTGGAAAGCGTACCAACCGAAAGGAGTGTTGTCATAACGCTGCTTCCTTTTTAGCAAAACGTCTGAAAAAATATTTCAGGTCTATCAGAATCTGCCTCCTGATCAACCCGTCAGGTGCAAAGAGCATGATCAAGACCAGAATAACGCCGAAGACTGCGTCGTCGTATGTGCCGAATGAGCCTCGCAGAGAAAAATAGTTAAGTATCAAACTCATGAAAACCGCACCCCATAAACTCGTCATGCCGCCGATGGCAACAATCGCCACATACCTGACCGATTTCATGACCGATGCTTCGGATGGTCCTATACTCCCGTTGAAGTGTGTAAGAAGAATACCCGCAACTGCGGCAAACCCGGCACTAAGCACAAAGACCTTCAGCTTGTAGTTAGCTGTAGGTATGCCCATGGCCTCGGCCGCATCCTCAGCACCATGGATCGCCGACAGAGCTCGTCCCACACGCGAACTAATCAGATTCAACAGGAATGTCATCCCCGCTATTACAACCCCCCAGGCGATATAATAGTTCAAAATCCTCCCAGAACCCTTGCCGCTGATTACTACGCCCGGAAAAAGCGTAAAACCGGGCACGCCGGAAATGCCGTCGGCTGCACCGAGACCCGATGTGCCGACCACGATCCGGTATATGATGATCCCGAAGCCGAGTGTCGCCATGGCCAGATAATGCCCCTTCAGTTTCAAAACAGGACCGCCGATTACGTAAGCAACGATCAGAACGGTACATACGGACAGGATGCAGGCGGGCCAGGAATGAAAGGCCAGCAGCTCGCCTCCATAGACATCTTTCCTGACTACAAGGACACCAATCTTCGATAGAAAAGCTACAAAAGGTTCGCCTTTGATGGCCGTAAAATCATGCGTTGTGAGAAAAGCCGACATGTAACCGCCGATGGCAAAGAAACCGGCATGTCCAAGCGAGATCTGGCCGGCATAGCCTATAAGCATGCAGAGACCGATAACCAGAAGCGAATAGTAGGCCGTCATGGTGAGCTGGGTGAGATAATAAGAACTGTCCGTCATTTGGGTGCATATCTGGATGGCAACAATACAGACCGCAAGCCCGATAAGTTGAAGAAATTTGGCAGACATTAATACTCCTTCAGGCGAGCCGACGCGGCATTTCCAAAGAGACCGCTCGGTTTCAAAAAAAGTATGATGAGCATGATCGCGATCGAGACAACGTCCTTATAAGCTGCGGGAAGCGCCCAGATGCTGAATGACTCAAGAATGCCGAGTATCATGGCTGCAGCAACTGCAGCAGTACTGTTGCCAAGACCTCCAAGTATTGCCACGGTGAATCCCTTTATGGCGAGTTGCGAGCCACTGTCATACTGGATATAAGTGATTGGAGAAACTATACAGCCGCCAAGCGCGCCGATGGCAGCACTGAGCATGAACGAAAGCGTCACCATGTTCTGTGTACTGATTCCGCAGAGCCGGGCGGCCTCACGGTTAGCCGAGCAGGCGCGCATCTGTTTCCCAAGTAGTGTAAAGTTAAAGAAAACGCCCAATAGAACCACCACCACCGAACTTATCCCGACCGCCCAAAACACCTGAGGTGAAACAAAAACACCGCCAAGATTGACCGAAGAGAGAGAAGTGCCGGTAAAATACGGAAGCGCCGTTACCCCTTCCCCCCAGATGTGAAGAGCCGTCTCACGGATAAGTATCGACAAGCCAATGGTAATGATTATCATACGAAGAACCGATGGCTTATGAAGCCAGCGGATGAAGAGCATTTCAATCAATGCGCCGATAATCATCGTAATTATGACGGCAGATACAATCGCAAGGGGGAGCGGCATGTATTCCTTGAGCGTGAACGCCGTCATACCGCCCAGCATTACGAATTCACCCTGTGCAAAATTGATTATCCCTGTCGTGTTGTAAATAATATTGAAGCCTATCGCCACGATGGCGTAGATGGTACCGTAGGTGACGCCGGCAACAATATATTGAAATAACAGTTCCATAATTTTGCCACCTTCTGGGAGTTCTGAAAAAAACACGGGGCCAAAGCCCCGTGTCTAGGGAGAAATACCGCTCTAAAGCAGTTTATTTAGCGATTTATTATTTCTTCTTTTTCGGCGCGGCCTTTTTCTCTACTTTCTGCTCAAGCAACGCGAATTTACCATTTTTCACTGTCAGCATCTCGAAGGCATCTACGTTAAGCCCATTGTGGTCCGTGGCAGAAAAGTTGAAAACTCCGCCGGTGCCGACGACTCCCTTCAATCCTTCTATAGCTGTTCTCACTTTTTCCTTGTCAAGGCTGTTGGCCTTCTTGATGGCATCCGTCAGAATAAGCATCGCATCATAGGCATGGCCGCCGAAGGTACTTGCTGCATCAGGTTTGAACTTCGACTCATAATCATTCTTGTAACTTGTGAGAACTGCTTTCTGAATATGATTTTTTGGGAGAACGTCAGCAACCAGCAACCGGCCTGCAGGGAACATGACGCCTTCGGCTGCAGCGCCGGCAGCCTCAACATACTTGATATTGCCAAAACCATGACTCTGGAATATCGGTCCGGCGAATCCGATCTGGCGGGCATTCTTGATAACGATCGCCTGGGCGGGCTCAATTGACCAGTTTATGATCACCTCTGCTCCAGATGCCTTAACCTTGGTCACTTCACCGGTCAGATCGTTTGCGGCCTTGTCATAAACTTCGTTGCTCACGATCGTAAAACCGTGTCCGGATGCAAGCTTCTCAATCTGCCCCTTACCGGCATTGCCGAATCCGGAATTACTTGAAAGAATGCCGATCTTTGTAAGCTTCATCTTCTTGATCTGATCCAGAATCTTTATTACAGCGTCACTGTCTTTCTGGGGTGTTTTGAAAACGTACTTGCCAACCGGATTAACAATCGCTTCGGCGGCGGCACAGGAGAGAAGTATAGTTTTCCCTTCCTCGGCGAGTTTTTTGATACCCATCGTTTCACCACTTGTAGAAGGCCCGATAATAGCAAGAACTTTCTCTTCCTCAATCAGCTGCTTCGCAAAGGAAACCGCCTTTTCGGTGCTGGCGCCGGTGTCCTTGATGATAAGTTGAATCTGCTTCCCCTGGAGGCCGCCCTTTTTGTTGATGCCTGCGACCAGCATCTCAAGGGATCTGGCTTCAGGAGCTCCAAGAAAAGAGGCCGGGCCGGTAACCGCGAGCAGTGCGCCAATCTTGACCGTATCCTTTGCGGCCAACACCGGCGAAACGGACAGAACAACCATGAACATAATTGCCGACAGAATCCGTACAAATTTCATAACGTTTCTCCTTTTCTACTCATTAATTTGACTTACAGCGGAATTTTCAGCACCATACAACATTTATTAACTAATTGACCAGCGATTTATGATTATTTTTATCATTTCATGGGACAGACGCGCCTTATTTAAGCAAAGAAGTACCACTATACTATTTTGTATGTCAAGAAAAAAGTTCCAGCGCGTAAAACAATAGTTGAAACAGTTTCCATGCGATAACATACTGATATCATTTTATATATTATTTTAGATTCCTATTTATAATTTATACCCATCAAGGATTGATGTTTCAAAAAAAAATACTTTTTTTTATTGGACCTGTTAGATTCGAACAGTCATCGCCCCTATGATGCCAGCTCTCTGCTTGACAAAACAGCCTCGCAGGTAAATAATTCGTATCCCGTACGTTCATCCAGGAAGGGAACTCCATTCATGCGCATCGAAAGCGATTTTCTTGTCATAGGCAGTGGCATAGCCGGACTATCTTATGCCCTTCAGGCAGCCAACCATGGCTCAGTAGCAATCGTAACCAAACGCGATATATCGGAATCTGCTACCAAGTATGCCCAAGGCGGTATCGCCTCGGTCTTTTCTGCCGAAGATTCCTTCGACGCCCATATTGAGGACACTCTGGTGGCCGGGGCCGGTATCTGCCATGAAGACGTCGTCAGAATGGTGGTTGAGGAAGGGCCTCAAACTATTCGCAACCTGATCGACTGGGGAGTCAAGTTCACTTCCAACGGCGCAAGCTATGACCTGACCCGTGAAGGGGGCCACAGCGCCCGTCGTATCCTCCATGCCGAGGACATCACCGGTCGCGAGATTGAACGGGCTCTTGTAGAAGAGGTCAGCCGACATCCCAATATCAAAATCTACGAGCAACACATCGCCATAGATCTGATTACCTCTGCCAAGATAGAGCGTCGGAAGCTGGAGCAGAACCGCTGTCTCGGGGCCTACGTTCTGGACATCAACGGCAACAGGGTAATCAGCTTCAGCTCGAAGATTACTCTTCTCGCAAGCGGAGGAGCCGGGAAGGTTTACCTGTATACTTGCAACCCGGACGTGGCTTCAGGCGACGGTGTGGCGATGGCATACCGCGCCGGGGCGACCATAGCCAATATGGAGTTCATGCAATTCCATCCCACCACACTATTTCATCCACTTGCAAAATCATTCCTGATCTCGGAAGCTGTGCGCGGCGAAGGGGCCATTCTCCGTCGAAGAGACGGAACCGCCTTCATGGAGAAATATCACAAACTGAAAGATCTGGCGCCGCGAGATATAGTGGCACGAGCCATTGACAACGAAATGAAAACCAGCGGAGACGATTGCGTCTTTCTCGACATCACGCACGAACCGGCCGATATTGTTCGCAACCGCTTCCCCAACATTCACCAGACCTGCATGGAATTTGGACTGGATATGACCATGGAATGGCTGCCGGTAGTTCCTGCCGCCCACTACCTCTGCGGCGGTGTGGCGGTCAATTCCGATGCCGAAACCGACATCCCGGGTCTCTATGCAATTGGAGAGGTCGCTTTCACCGGCCTTCATGGAGCCAATCGCCTGGCAAGCAATTCTCTCTTGGAGGCAGCGGTCTATGCCAGTCGCGCCTTCAGGCATTCTATTGAAGTGTTGAAAACACTGCAGATTGACCCGAGGGCAATCCCTGTCTGGGATTCCGGCACGGCCACAAACAGTGACGAGATGGTGGTTGTTTCCCAGAATTGGGATGAAATCCGTCGCACAATGTGGAATTACGTCGGGATCGTTCGCTCGGATAAACGCCTTGCAAGGGCCATGAATCGTATCAATTTGATTCAGGGCGAGATAGAGGAATACTACTGGAACTTCAACGTGACCTCCGACCTGATAGAATTGCGCAACATCGCAACAGTGGCGGAACTGATCATATCCTGCGCGCAAAAGCGCAAGGAATCACGTGGCCTGCATTACACCATCGATTACCCGGATCGGAATGATCTCACTGAAAAGAAGGACAGTTTTGTGAAGAAGCAGTTTTAATTTTGTAAGGGAGCCTTTCAGTGGATATAAACGAAATACGCAAAAGAATTGACCTGCTGGACGACGTGCTGTTGCGCATTTTTAACGAACGTGCCCGATTGGCACTGGAAATCGGCCACGCCAAAAAAGAGTTGAACCTGCCGGTTTTTGACCCCGCCCGTGAAAAGCGTATTTTCAATAGAATGAAAGAAGATAACCCGGGGCCGCTGGACAGCGAGGCCATTATCAGAATGTTTGAGCGTGTCGTGGACGAATCGCGCAGACTTGAGCGTATCATGTCACATGGAGAAGAATAGAGCTCAATTCCAAGGAGAGGGCCTGTAATGTTAATAATAATGAAAAGTCATGCCGAGGAAGAGGCTTTGGACGCCATCAAGGAATATCTAATCACACGCGACTTCGATATTCACCAATCGACCGGAGCAAACCGTACAATCATCGGCGTCATCGGTGACACCAGTACCTTGGACGACCAGAAGATCGAGGCCATGGCCGGAGTGAGCCAGGTGGTACGAATCAGAAAAGACGATTAAACCTGAACCGGCTAAAATGCACCAAATAGGAAAAAATCAAAATCAATGGGACGCGGATCAAATCTGTTTTTAGCGGATCTGGGCGGAGAGCCAAAAAAATATTTTAAAATCTGCATAAATCCGTTCAATCCGCGTCATCCGCATTCTATTGTATTTCAGGTTTGTCCAACCTGTTTTTTTGCCTGCACCATTTCATCCAGAACTACAAGGTATCCATCGGGATCAAAGCACCACATCTCCTTTACGCCATAAGGTTTTATCTCAAGCGGATATAGTATCTCCAGCCCTTCCTCCATAATCGCATCTCTGATTTCCTCGATTTCCTTAACCTCAAAATGAAGCGTCACCCCTATTCCGCGCGGGAACATACTGAAACGGGGCTCCAGAACAGGGTGGGCCCTGACTACATCCGCCTCTTCCACAAAAACTATCGCAATACCGTTCATATCTACGATCAGGTGATCGGGAGCTCCCTGCGAAGTGAACGAACGCTGAACCGGCAGCTCCAGAATCCCTGCATAAAAGGCCTCCGTAACGACCAACTGCGAAACTGCCAGTTGAATTGAATGGCGTGACTGATGAGGTTTCATCCAGATACCTTGACCCTTACAAACAAAAATAAGTGCGTTAACGCTAGTTATGTCCAGCAATAAACGAAAGAAAACAACTTCTTACCTGCTGAAGAAGCTGCCTGCATACCCGGAAATAAGCGGCAGCCAGTTGGAATAGATCAGAACTCCGACTACCATCAGTAATATGCCGGTGATAATTTCGAACAGCCGGATATATTTTTTGAAGCGGTTGAAAGCGACAATAAACTGGTTCATGGCCAGAGCGGAAAGAAAGAAAGGTACCCCAAGCCCCAGAGAATAGATCAGCAGAAGCACAATTCCCTGATACACACTCTCCTTAGTGGCGGCAACGGCAAGTATTGCCGCAAGGATCGGCCCGATACAGGGAGTCCAGCCGGCTGCGAAGACAATTCCTACAAGAAAACTTCCGGCATACCCGGACGGCTTGTGTTTGATAGAGACCCGCTTTTCCCCCAGCAGAAAATTTATTGAAATGAGTCCGGTGACATGGATACCGAACAGAACCAGCAGAACACCCCCAACTTTCCTGATGATTGTTGCATTTTGATGCAGGAAGGTTCCTATGTAGGTTGCAGATGCCCCCAAAAGAGCAAACACAACAGTAAAACCGCAGATAAATGCAAGGGAGTGCAGTATGGATTTCTGACGAATAATGTACGAGGGATGCTCTGCCCGCAGGTCGGCAAATGAAAGACCGGTTATATAGGTAATATAAGATGGTATCAGAGGGAGAACGCAGGGCGAGAGAAACGAGAGCAGACCAGCAACGAACGCTCCTATTAAGGTGACTTCCTGACTATGCATGGCAGCGGCCTACTTCATTAATCCTTCCAGGAATGAGGCCACATCAGGAGAATCCCAGTCAAATCCCCCAATAATTTTTTTTACGATAACGCCATTTTTGTCCAATATGAAGGATTCCGGCACCCCTGTGATCCCGTAAGATTTGACCGCTTTACCTTCCAAATCCAGGTAAGCCGGGAGTTTATAACCGGTCTCCTTGAATAATGACTCAATGACCGGTTTTCCCCCCTCGTCCACCGAAACAGCCACCATCTGGAAAGGCCTGCCGATCATGGCTTTTTCAAGTTTCATCATTGAGGGTATTTCTTGCCGGCAGGGGGGGCACCAGGTGGCCCAGAAATTGAGCAGCACGACCTTCCCTTTCAAGTCGGAAAGCTTCAGGGTGGAACCGTCTGTTACTGAAATAACTGAGATATCGGGGGCCTGACTATTCTCTTTTGCTACTGGCAAACTTTTACCAGATTCGGATTTGGTACAACCCAAAACAGATAAAAGAATCCAGACCATAAATAAACAGATAATTCGCTTTGTCATGAAAACTCCAGGTAACAAAATTTTATAAAGCAGAGTTTACCTGCTGCGAGTCACCACATAGTCGGCCAGGTCAATCATAGCCTCTCGAACAGAACAGGAATCAAACATATCAAGCCGACTCTTGCATCCGGCTATGTAGCCACGTGCAGCATCAACCGTGTATTCGATACCCCCATACTGCTTAACCAAGGCGGAAACATTCTGAAAATCATCAAGCGTCATCTCATCTTTTTCAATGACCGTTTCAATCAAGCTTCGACCAACTTCTGTGCAGTGGCGTAGAGTGTAGATCAAAGGCAATGTTATTTTGCCCTCTTCCAAGTCGTGACCGATGCATTTACCGAATTCTTCTTCGGTGGCAATATAATCAAGGGTATCGTCCATCAACTGGAAGGCTATGCCCAGATCCATGCCAAAATCAGCCAAAGCCTGCTGCTGTTGGCTGGATGCACCTCCGAGGATCGCTCCTGCTTCACAGGCTGCTGACATCAAGATGGCGGTTTTGGAGCGAACCACTCCGATATAGCATTCTTCAGTCAGGTCAATCTCGCCTGTACAGAGCAGCTGTAGTACCTCGCCCTCAGCAATAATGGTGGTAGCATCAGAAAGCACTCTCAGAATATCAAGGCTGCCAACCTGAACCATAAGCGAAAACGATTTGGAAAAGAGAAAATCTCCGATCAGCACCGATGCCTCATTCCCCCAAAGGGTATTGGCAGAAGCGATTCCACGGCGGAGGGTGGCGCTATCGACAACATCGTCATGCAGCAGGGTGGCGGTATGGATAAACTCGATCACACTCGCCAGAGGAACGGCCTTGTCACCTGCATATCCGCTCAGGCGGGCCGCCAGCAGCAGCAGTGCGGGCCGCACACGCTTTCCGCCACTTGAGAGCACATACTCCCCGACCTTTCGGATCAGGGGAACATCTGACTGAAGGTCTTTGCGGAACTGCTGTTCGACGAGTTTTAACTCCTCGCCGATGATGTCGAGTGCTGCCTGCATCGTATTTGCATCCTTGGCCTAGTAAATTCGCGTCATAGTAAAGGATTGAAATGATCTTTGTCAAAGTATTTATGGCCGTTTTTAAAGTTGACAAATAGTCATTCTCTTGGCATTTATGTAGTCAACGCGGGAATAACTCAGTGGTAGAGTGTCAGCTTCCCAAGCTGAAGGTCGCGGGTTCGAATCCCGTTTCCCGCTCCAAAGAAATCAATGGGTTAGGCTATATAGCCTAACCCTTCTTCTTTTTCATGGAACCTTTCATGGAACCTTTTTTTGCGATTGCAGACTAAACCCGCATCCACCTCTTGCGGGTTTTATATTTTATTGCCCTTCCCTATATGCAGCGGCCCGCGACTATCCATTTAAAAGAAATGTAAAGAAATGCAAAAAAAAATCCTTCCTTGTATGCAACGTACCCGCAACTATCACAATGGAAACAAACAAACCGAAAGGAGTTGCAATTGACGTTTTCCCTCTAAACTGATCCCAAAAATTGTGTTTGTCTCTCGGAATCCGAAAGTGGTCAAGCTAGGTATAAGGTTGGCGGATCATCGGCCTTGACAGAGTTATGATTCGCAGTAAACTAAATTCCCAAGGAAGACATCTCAGGAATTGGCTGTATGGAAACCCTATTTATGTGACTGTAGCAAAATTAAGAAGGGGGACAAAAATGTTAAAAATTCTGGTGATAACTGTAATTTCAGCACTGATCTTGGTCTTTGGAGGTGTGCTTGTGGTCACCGCGGCAACCGTAACATGGGCAACTGACCCACAAAAAGGCTGCCAGGTAGGATTTGCATCAGACTATTATATTCTGACGGCAGCAAGATGGACAGGGCCAGTTGTGAACGGAAAGGCTGAGGGTAAGGGCACGGTTAAAATGACGCTTCGCAGCAAGGACGGCAAGGAGGAAGAAGTGTTACTGGGTGATGGCGGGATGAGTGGAGGCCTGCTGGACGGTAAGGTCAGCGTAAAGTACACAGATGGAACCGCCTATGACGGTGATTGGAAGGCTGGATTGAAGCACGGCGTGGGGATTCATAGAGATCCGGACGGCGATGTTTACGAGGGTGATTGGAAGGCTGGATTGAAGGACGGCGTGGGGATTCACAGAAATTCGGACGGCGATGTATACGAGGGTGATTGGAAAAACGGGAAGCGTACTGGGAAAGGCAAAATAAAGAATACCAAGACCGGACGTGCTTACGAGGGAGATTGGATGAACAACTCAATGGACGGTCAAGGGGTCTACCGCATGCCAGACGGCCAAACCATCGAAGGAACATTCAAAAACAACCAACCTAACGGCTATGCAGTATTTAGGAACGCCAGCGGAAAGGTGGAATATGAAGGCGAATGGCTTAATGGTCAGCAAGTAAGATAAGCTGAGTGAATCACGACGGCAAAGCCGGTGGCTTCCAAAACCGGGATCGGCTCAAAACGGCATTGGTAAAAAATTCTTTCGTAAATTAGCCGAAGGGACACTTCACGTCTTACCGCATAATTTGGAAGTGTCCCTATTTATTCCCATTGAGCGGAATTACCCAAGGGGAGGAAATATAATGACTTGCCACAATACCCACACGACCAGAGCAGTCATGGACTGGAAGGATAATCGGCATTTGTCCCCCATATTTCCCGCCTTTTTTGCACTATGCATGCTGCTGTTCGCCATGGTGGCAATCAGCCACGCCCAATCCCCGCAACTTGCAAATCAATACTACAGTGAGGGTCTAAAGTCATACAAAAGCGGCCAATATGTTGAAGCTGCACGGTTATTTGAAAAATCCGCCGAAGCAGAGAAGAATGGCCCTAACCCGAGGCTCAAAGCGTTATCTTATGAACTGGGTTATGCTGGTTTCTGCTATCTTACAATCGGACAATACGACAAGGCGCTCAAGTATCTTGAAGAGTCGCTGGCGATAGAGAGGAAACTGGGGCTAGAAGATCACATTTCCCGAACACTCAGTAACATCGGATCGGTTTACGACTCCAGGGGTCAATACGGCAAGGCGCTTATATATTTTGAAGAGTCGCTCGCGATAGAAAGGAAACTAGGGCTAGAAGGTAAAATTGCCAGCTCACTCAGCAACATCGGAAGGGTTTACAAATCCTGGGGTCAATACGACAAGGCGCTCAAATGTTTTGAAGAGTCGCTGGCGATAGCCAGGAAACTGGGGCTAGAAGATCAAATTCCCGGAGGACTCAACAGCATCGGGTTAGTTTACCACTACTGGGGTCAATACGACAAGGCGCTCAAGTACTATGAAGAGTCGCTGGCTATAGCCAGGAAACTGGGGAAAGAGGGTGACATTGCCATAGGACTCAACAACATCGGAGGGATTTACAACTCCTTGGATCAATACGACAAAGCGCTCAAGTACTTTGAAGAATCGCTGGCGATATACAGGAAACTGGGGCTAGAAAATCAAATTGTCACACAACTCAACAACATCGGAATGATTTACAACACCTGGGGTCAATACGACAAAGCGCTCAAGTTCCTTGAAGAGTCGCTGGCGAAAGCCAGGAAACTGGGGAAAGAAAATGAAATTGCCCGAAGACTCAACAACATCGGAGGGGTTTACAACTCCAGGGGTCAATACGACAAGGCGCTTAAATATTTTGAAGAGTCGCTGGCGATAATCAGGAAACTGGGGCTAGAAGATCAAATTGCTATTAACCTCAACAACATCGGATTGGTTTACAACTCCTGGAGTCAATACGACAAGGCGCTTAAATATTTTGAAGAGTCGCTGGCGATAGACAGGAAACTGGGGTTAGAAGATCAAATTACCATAAAACTCCACAACATCGGAGAGGTTTACGACTACTGGGGTCAATACGACAAGGCGCTCAAGTACTATGAAGAGGCGCTGGCGATAGCCAGGAAGCTGGGGCTAGAAAATCAAATTGCCTCAAAACTCAACAACATCGGAGGGGTTTACTACTCCAGGGGTCAATACGACAATGCGTTCAAGTACTATGAAGAGGCGCTGGTGATAGCCAGGAAACTGGGGTTAGAAGATCAAATTGCCGGAAGACTCAACAGCATCGGAACAGTTTACCACTCCAGGGGTCAATACGACAAGGCGCTCAAGTACTTTGAAGAGGCGCTGGCAATAGCCAGGAAACTGGGGACAGAAGATCAAATTGCCTCAGGACTCAACAACATCGGAATGATTTACTACTCCTGGGGTCGACACGACAAGGCGCTCAAGTATCTTGATGGGTCGCTGACGATAGAGAGGAAGCTGGGGAGAGAAGGTCGAATTGCCACAAAACTCCACAACATCGGTATGGTGTATTACAAACTAAAAAAACTTGAAAACGCCATAGAAAACTTCAGCGCATCTGTTGATATTCTTGAAAAACTGAGAAAAACCGCCACCGGAACTGCCCGCAGGGATTATCTGGCTAGTCAGATCGGGACTTATCAATTTTTGATAAGTTCCTATCAGCTTGACAACGATCTTGCCAATGTCTTTAAAACAATGGAAATAAGCCGCGCAAAACTGCTGGCGGAACGACTGGCTGGTGGCGGCACTTTGCCGTCCATCCCCTCTGTCAAATCAATTCAGCAGGAGATGGCGGCAGACGCAGCGATTATCGCCTTTGCAAATAGTAACGTTGATGGTAGCAATATGAAGCCAATCGCCCTGCTCATCACAAAAGAGAACATCACCAGCGCCGAGCTTGACATAAAGAAGTTCATGGAATCTCTGCAAGAGGATTATAAACAATCCATAACCCAACTGCTCGCAAACCAAAGAGGATTGAAGGTTGTAATAAAGAGTGACGAACTGGATAAAAAACCGCAAGACAAGGCAGCGACATCATTTGACGACGTCATCAACTATTACCGCAGCCTACTGACGAATCCATCATCCGGCATTAACAGAAACGGACGAGGTCTGACGGTCGCGGCCAAGCCTGGCGCTATCGCAGCCGGGGAGAGCCTTGACAGGATGCTGTATGATTTTCTGATAAAGCCGGTAGCGCAGCATATCAAAGACAAAAAGCGCTTGATAATAATACCTGACGGAGTTCTCTCCTATCTTCCGTTTGAAACCCTGGCGGATGAAAGCAATTCCTATCTGGTTAATAAATTCAACATCAGCTATGCGCAGTCCATGAGCATCATGGATATGCTCAAAAAAAGAAACTACCCTGTTGACCGGAAACCGATGCTGGCTTTCGGCGGCGCAATCTATGACGAGGTGTCATACACTGCGGATATGATCACCAGCGAGAAACAACTGCTGGCATTGGCTAAGAATGTGAACGACACCACCCGTAGCAAAGGCTCCCTGGGAAATGCTTACGCCTCGCTCGGCCTTGCTAAGTGGGGCAACCTACCTGGCACCTTGGAAGAAGTTGGCGATATATCCAAGAATGTCAAAGGGGCAAGGGTGATAACCGGCAGGGACGTTACCGAGAGCAGTGTGAAACAGTTGTCAGAAAGCGGCGAATTGGCCAAATACAAGGTTATCCATTTTGCCACCCACGGCATTGTAGTCCCGGAACTCCCAGAACTGTCAGCTATCGTACTTTCACAGGTAAAGAATCAACCTGACGGAGAAGACGGATACCTGCGGATGGACAAGATCGAACAACTCAAATTGAAGGCGGATTTCGTCAACCTGTCGGCCTGTGAAACCGGGCTGGGCAAGATATTCGGCGGCGAAGGTGTTGTGGGGCTGACCCAGTCATTCCTGCTGGCCGGGGCAAATGGGCTATCGGCTTCTTTGTGGAGCGTCAATGATGTTTCAACATCAAAGTTCATGGTGGCGCTATACGATATGGTGGAACAGAAGAAAATCGGCTATGGCGATGCCATCACCGAAATCAAGCGGGGCTTTATAAACGGAAAGTTCGGGGAAGTGTATAAATCACCATATTACTGGGCGCCGTTTGTGTATTATGGGAAGTTGTGACAACATTCTTGTGAATAAACTTGTGAATCATGAGTGAGTTTAGTCCCTTGATAAGCGAGATAAGTCATTTTCCAACAGAGCGTAGCAGCGGTGAATAGACAGCTACAACTCTATCAGAGGAGAAAATATATCATTGAAATTACACATCATTTTATCAATTGCCTTTGGTATGGATTGAGCGAAGCAATCAAGAATCACCAGCGCATTGATTCCTGCATTACCACTCAGCTCGGTGGGCAGACGGCCCGCAAAGGACAGATTGATATCACTGATTGACTTGTAAATATCCCGAAGCATTTCAAGTGACCAGTCTGACGTCTTTCCCTGCCGCTGCCTGAGGTATTGGGCAAAAAGATACATTGTCACCATGCGATATTCCGTTTCCTCAAAA
The DNA here is from genome assembly GCA_028712665.1 of Desulfuromonadaceae bacterium. Classification (GTDB taxonomy): domain Bacteria; phylum Desulfobacterota; class Desulfuromonadia; order Geobacterales; family Pseudopelobacteraceae; genus JACRCG01. The sequence goes on along the minus strand of JAQTRC010000060.1, from coordinate 4,231 downwards.
GAAGCAAATGGCAGATGAAAACGCACCATTGGCCGCAGCGGCTTTAATGCCGGGCACCCACTGGTGGGCATAATGATCCCGAGCAAAGCTCCCAAACCTTCTTGAACAGTTGTATACTTACTATAACTCCTTGTATCATCAGTAACTTCAACCATGACTTCTTCGTATGAATTTACTCCACAGAATTTATCAAGTATCCAGCCTAATTGGGCGGCTGGCGGGCAGTATCTATGGGTTGAGGGGTCGAGTTTACAATATTTGCACGTATTCCGTGATAGCTCAGCCCACAAATGCGGGCTGCAATTTTCATCAGAATCCAGTTGAAGAGTTTCAGCATCAAATTTCAGACTGATATCTACCGCTTGACCATCTTTGAAGATGAATCGGTATCGGACACTTCTGTTTATTGCCATAAGACATCTCTCCGGTTGCAAAAATATACTAATGCTCAATAGGAGGACTGATAAATTTGTAAAGTCAGACTACTTCGACGTTGTTGTCACATCTAATCAAAACAACACAAACCCGCCATCGAAAAAGTGGGCCTGCAAAAATTGGTACGGATCAACCACTTCGACTGAATATGTTGGCGAGAAATTTAATGAACTGTATACATGACAAGATAAAAGATTTCAATTAATTTGCAGGTTGACATTGGCGATGAAAGTGCTTTGAATAGGCAAATTCAGATATTCCTACTGAAAGGCCTTATTTATTGATGATTTTCTTTCCCTTGCGTAGCCCCTTACTCTTGTTGGGCTCTGCATGAAGTTTCATAGCCGATAACATCAAAAACAGTCAGGTGCGCTTGCATTCCTAATTGTTGACTGTACAATATTCAAGAAAACAAATCTTAAATGAAGGGATAAACAATGAACGCAACTATCATTCACAAACAGAGCGTCAAGAGCAGTGTGCTGGATGAACTGGCCAAACAATTACCCACGATCATCGCTGAAGTAATGCAGGTGCCAGGCGGACATTTGGCAATGCTCCTGCCAAAACAGGTTTCGCTGGAATTTACCCTGGCAAGCCCCCGTGATGTCGGCTCGGACATAAGGATTATTCTATTTGCCCGGAGCAACGATCCGCGGACAGCAACGGCAAATGACCGGGCAGAGTCGATACTTGAAAAGGTCATCCCATTGATTGACAAGTCTGACGAGAAATGCTCGGTTGACATCCGCCTGTACCTGATGGAGATCGCTACGGCGGAGCGCTTACTGGGGTAGGAGAGGTATAAAGTCAGTTCGTTCCGATGTAGAATATTCGGCAGATCAAGCCGGGAAGTTACACCCGGCTTGATCTGTTTCGATATGTTGCCGGCGCTACCAGATTTCCATCCTTATAATGTGTTATCTTCCGCCGTAGAGGCGTCAATATTCGGTTTTGCCTGTGACTTCGACCGGTCGCCTCATCCTTCTGGCGCCTTCTCTTCTTATTTAGCATGATAATTTGTGCGGCTTACCCCCCTCATCCTATCCCGGCATATCTCATCTGACCGCTGTCGCAAGCTTGAAGCAACAGCACAAACATCGTTAATTTCGATTGTTTCCATCTATTTATACAATATATCGCTACTCGGAACCAATTGAAAAGTTCACTGCAATCTTGATTAATTCAGGGATAATGCATGTTGACATGAACATAAGAATAAAGATAAGGATTAAAGTCAACGGACTAAAATAACCGAAACCAACAGGTATATTTAATGGCATTACCATCCACCATATACAGGGTCAACATACAACTCTCGGATGTCGATCAGGGAGTTTATCAGTCATTACAGGCAACTGTCGCCCGACATCCGTCGGAAACCGAAGAGCGTCTTGTAACCAGGTTGCTGGCTTATGCGCTCTTCTACGAACCTGATCTTAATTTCACCAAGGGTATCTCCGCTCTGGACGAGCCTGATCTCTGGGTGAAAGGAGCTGATGGCCGAGTCTTGCTCTGGGTGGAGGTCGGACTTCCTGAGCCGGATAGGATCATCAAAGCAAGCCGCCACTCAGTACGGGTAGCCCTTGTAGCAGGTGGTAAGACATCTTCTAACTGGGAACAGCAGCATATGCCAAAACTCCAGGGCATTCAAAATCTTACTGTATTATGTTTCAACCAGAGCTTCATCAGAAGTCTGGTATCCAAGCTGGATCGATCCATAAGCTGGGAGGTCACCATTTCAGACGGCAGCCTCTACATTGATGTTGGGAATGAAACATTCGATACGGTTCTTCAACTACGGGTGGGAAAAAGATGAAATCATCGAGCGGAAGGAACTATCATAATCGGTCAGATATAAGCCAACTGGAGTGGAAACATAATGAAGCTGAATGACGAACAGATCCGAAAATTAATCCCTTATATTATCGAAGCGGTCGGTCTCAAGCCGTTTCAGGTGGAGCATACCGTCGAGCTGCTGCAGGATGGAGCAACAGTTCCATTTATCGCCCGCTACCGCAAAGAGCATACCGGAGAACTTGACGAAGTCCAGATCCGCAGAGTTGAAGAACAGTTCATCTACTTCTGCGAGCTGGAGGAACGCAAGATCACGGTGCTCAAAACCATTGAGGAGCAGGGAAAGCTTACTTTGGAATTGCGGGGGCTGATCGAGACTTCCCGACAGAAAACCGAACTTGAAGACCTCTATCTGCCGTACAAACCGAAACGGCGCACGAAGGCGGCCATTGCACGCGAACGGGGGCTGGAGCCGCTTGCCGATATAATCGCGGCGCAGGAATTGACGTCAGGAACTGCCGATGAAGCGGCGGCAACCTTCATAAATTCTGATAAGGAGGTGCCCGATGCGTCTGCAGCTCTGGAAGGTGCCTGTCATATCCTTGCCGAGCGTCTCTCCGATAACGCCGATGCCCGCGCCATGGTACGGCGGCTGACGAAGGAACAGGGGGTCATGACCTCTCGGGTATCTGCCAACTGCAGGGAACTGCTTACCAAGTTCGAGATGTACTATGACTACCAGGAACCGCTCAAGGCTGTCCCATCGCATCGTATGCTGGCAATGCGGCGTGGCGAGAAGGAGGAGGTCCTCAATTTGTCGATCGGCGCCCCGGTCGAGCAGATTCTGGTTGGATTGAAATCGCGCCTGATTCTGCGGGAGAGTATCTTTGCCCCGCTGCTTGAGGCGGTAGCAGAGGATGCCTACAAGCGGCTGATCGCCCCATCCATTGAGGTGGAACTCCGCCTGGAGAGTAAAGAGCACGCTGACGAGGCTGCAATCCAGGTTTTTGCCCGGAATCTGCGCGAACTCCTGCTGGCGCCTCCGGCCGGAGGAAAACGCGTTCTCGGGATTGATCCCGGTTTCCGTACCGGTTCCAAATTGGCTGCGGTTGATGCAACCGGACGATTCCTGGAGCATGTAACGGTCTATCCACACATCGGTGAGGGGCGTATTCCCAAGGCAAAACAAGATCTGCTCCGGATGACCGAAAACCATGCAATCGAGATGGTCGCCGTCGGCAATGGTACAGCCGGCCGCGAAATGGAGATCTTTGTAAAGGAAACTCTCGCGGGAGCCGGGCGGAAGCTACCGGTTGTATCGGTCAGTGAGGCAGGCGCCAGTATCTACTCGGCTTCAGAGATTGCCCGGGAAGAATTCCCCGATTTGGACCTGACGGTGCGTGGCGCAATTTCTATCGCTCGCAGACTGCAGGATCCGCTCGGAGAGTTGGTCAAGGTCGATCCCAAGAGTATCGGTGTCGGTCAGTACCAGCACGATGTGAATCAAGGCATGCTCAAGAAATCGCTTGATGCCATAGTTGAGTCATGTGTCAACTATGTAGGTGTGGATCTGAACATTGCGTCATCGGCTCTGCTGACCTATGTTTCCGGTGTGGGACCTGCCCTGGCCAAATCCATCACCAGCTACCGTGATGAGAATGGATCATTTAAAACCCGCAAGGCGCTTCTCAAAGTACCTCGTTTTGGCGCCAAAGCTTTTGAACAGGCGGCCGGGTTCCTCCGTATCAGAGATGGAAAACAGTTTCTGGACAATACAGCCGTTCATCCCGAGCGGTACCAGCTTGTTGAAACAATGGCGGCTGATCTGGGTGTACCACTGCTACAAATGATTGCCGATTCTGATTTAGTCGGCAGAATTGAGCTGAAACGGTATGTTACGGTAAGCGTAGGACTCCCTACCCTTACCGATATTATTGAAGAGTTGAAAAAACCGGGGCGTGACCCGCGCAGCCAGTTTCAGACTGTATCTTTCCGGGAT
>JAQTRC010000059.1 GCA_028712665.1 Desulfuromonadaceae bacterium | reverse complement strand
TGTTTGATAAGCATGGGTTCCTCCTGCGGATAGATATGGTGGTTGGCGCTTCCATAACTACCTGATGGAACTCATGCTTTTCAATTGTTAAAGAACAAATCATGCATTAATTACTGTGACGAACCATTTATTTATAGGTGTGCTGGATTTGCTTCATACGCTCTCATACAAGGGTATGCCGATATTTACAGATTATGACTATTATGCAAATCAGCTTTGGATAGCAGCCAGATACCTGGAAAGCATCACTATTTTGTCTGCATTTATCCTGTTATATCAGGAGAGGAGAGTCAAGGCCGAGTATATATTTGTATGCTATTCAATTATTACAAGCTTATTGGTTGCGACTGTATTTTACTGGAAAATATTTCCCATATGTTTCGTTGCAGGGAAGGGGCTTACCGATTTCAAAGTTTACAGCGAATATACCATATGCGCCATTCTGATTGTGAGCATTGTATTGCTCATCAGGAACAGGAAAAAATTTACCAACACCGTCTATAAGTTTATTTTGCTCTCCATCATCTATACGATTATTTCAGAACTGGCATTTACCTTTTATATCGATAACTACGGCATATCAAATCTGATTGGTCACTATTTCAAGCTGTTTGCATTTCTGATGATTTACCATGCCATTATTTCGACCGGCATTGATGATCCGTTTCAATTGATTTTTAAAGAACTAAGCCTGAAGAATGAGTCTCTTCAGGAGGAAGCAAATTTGAGGAAAAAAATAGAATTCGAAAGAGAAGCCGTTATCAAATCATTACAGAAGGCAATGGAAGAGATTAAGGAATTAAAAGGAATATTGCCGATATGTATGCACTGCAAAAAAATACGCGATGATTCGGGGTATTGGAGTCAGCTTGAGATTTACATTCGAGACCACTCAAGCGCAGATTTCAGCCATGGAATCTGTCCGGATTGTTTGAAAGAGCATTATCCGGAGTATGTCGAAAGAAAAGGTAAGTCGAAGGAATAAAAAACGTTAATAACAGCCTGCCATACTGAAAAAACAGAGAAGGAAAATCTACATGCATGAAGATGACAAAACCGTCTCCTGTCCCGTAAGCTCCCATACCGAGTGGGACCTGCTTGAGGAAGTGATAATCGGAAGCCCGGAAAATGCTGTTGCCTCCTTCGGTGTCCCCTCCGACAGATACGTCTATTCGGAAGAGGAAGTAGCCGAGATAGAGAAGCATCTTAAACTGTATCAACCATATCCCCCGGAAATCATCAAAGCCGCCAGAGGAGCGCTGGAGCGCTTCATCCATATCCTTGAAGCGGAAGGGGTTATTGTCCGCAGAGTCGATGATGTGGAGTATTCAAAAGAATCTGCAACTCCCGACTGGGAAGCGGTGAAGGGATTTTGCGCAGCCAACCCCCGCGACCCGTTCATCGTCATCGGAGATCAGATCATCGAGGCCCCGATGTGTTCCCGCTCCCGCTTTTTTGAGGCCAGGGCCTACCGGAGGTTGTTCAACGAATATTCACGGCTGGGGGCGCGCTGGGTCTCCGCGCCGAAGCCGCTATTAAAGGATGAACTTTACAACCCGCATTTTGAAAACAGCGACTCTCCAACACCATATGTGCTCCATGATCTTGAACCTGTATTTGATGCAGCCGATTTCGTTCGCTGCGGACGAGACCTGATCGGACAGTTGAGCCATGTCACAAACGAGAGAGGCATCGATTGGCTTAGGCGCCATCTTGGGGATGATTACACCATCCATCTGATACAGAGCCTGGATCCGAAACCGTCGCATATCGACACCACACTGATGCCTCTGGCGCCGGGGAAGCTTCTGGTCAATCCGACGTTTACCGATGTTGCGAAGCTTCCGGAATTTTTCAAAAACTGGGAGGTTCTGATCGCGCCAGAACCGGTCCCGTTCAACACCCGTCCCAGGTTGATGAGCAACTGGATAAGCATCAACACCCTGATGCTAGACGAAAAACGTATTGTGGTTGAAGAGAGGCAGGAGCCGCTTATCAGGGCTCTGAAGGGGTGGGGATTCAAACCTGTTACCTGCGCATTCGAGGATTATTACCCATTCATCGGAGGCTTTCATTGCGCCACGCTGGATGTACGGAGGCAGGGGGAGCTTCGTTCGTATCGCTGAAATGAGGATTCCATGAACAAGCTGATTATATTCAAGCCGGGCTCCTGGCCTATTGCCATCAAACTTGCCGTAGTCATGCTGCTCTTCTCGATTTTGCCGATGCTGGCGACCGCACAGTACGGACTGGGGAGGGCGTTTGACAACATAGTGGATTCGGAGATGGAAAATCTGCAACGATTCTCTGCCGGATTGTCGGAGAGGATTGAGCTGATTATTACCAATACCGGCTATATCGCATCCTATCTCTCCTGGGACCGGGAGGTCGCCGAGCTGCTCCGGAAAAGGGATGAGCATACCAGATCCTTGGTGCTGGACAAGATGCTTCGCCTCCAGACGGCCAATTCCGCCATCGAACTTGTCATGCTGCTGGATACCGGAGGCAAGGTCATAGCGAGCACGATTCCGATGCCTCCGGAGATGGACTTCGGTTTTCGCGATTACTTTAAGGCGGCGCTTAAAGGCAACGAATTCGTTTCGAGCATTCTCGTAGGCTCTCTGACAAAAAAAGCCGGAATTTTCTTTTCCGCTCCGATTTATGATTCCAGTGGTGTCGTTATGGGGGTGACGGTGCTGAAACTGAATGCATCGGCCATCACTTCGCTGCTGGGCGACATGGGCAAGGGGGGCTCAAAAAGAGCTTTTTTGATAGATGCCGACGGAATAGTGGTTTATCACCCGGATGCCCGGCTGATGTATCAGAGCCTTGCTCCTTTGGCGCCGGAAGTCAAAGAGCAGATCATCTCCGAAAAGAGATTCATGACAGACCGGATCGGCAGCCTCGGCCTGGAATCCCTGCAACAGTTGATAAAAAAAGTGGGGGAACAGGGAAACGCCAGGTATTATTCCACCCCGGCGCGCCAAAACGAACTGGTTGGGTTCTCTCCTTTGAAACGGATGGGGTGGACCGTTGCGGTTGAGATGCCGGAATCCGCTCTTAGTGTGCCGCTCGACAGGATATATCTCAACTTCATGGCCGGTGTGGGCGTTTTCGGTCTGTTCCTCGCGCTTGTATCGGCGCTCTTTGCCGGGACTTTTGTAAAACCGCTCCGCGTCCTGATGGTTGCAGCCAGAGCTGTGGAGAGGGGTGACTACAAAAACGCGCGCGTAACGGTGAAGAGGCTGGATGAAATCGGAGAGCTGTCTAATATATTCAATACGATGGCTGAAGGCGTTCAGGCGCGTGAGCGGGAACGGGATATTCTGGGGCGGGTCGTTTCTCCGGAGGTGCGCGATAAACTGCTCTCAGGCGACATCAATCTGGTTGGCGAGAACAGGAGGGTTTCGATACTGTTCTCCGACATTCGAGGTTTTACAACCCTCTCGGAGCAGATGCATCCGCACGATGTTGTGGCGATGCTGAACGAATACCTGGGTGAGATGAGCGAGGCGGTGAAGCACCATGGCGGCTATATCAACAATTTCATCGGAGACGCCATCGTTGTTATCTTCGGCGCGCCGCTCGGTTGGGAGGACAACGAAGAGCGGGCGCTGAGGGCGGCTGTGGAGATGCGTGCGCGGCTGAAAATTCTGAATGTCCGCCGGGCCGCCCAGGGAGAAAATATCATCGAAAGCGGCATCGGGATCAGCACCGGCAAGGTTGTGGCGGGGCAGGTAGGATCGTCGGAGCGTTTTCTTTACACGGTTATCGGAGATAGCGTGAACATCGCATCCCGCCTGGAGACGCTGACGAAGGAATACCCGGACAACCCGATTCTCATCAACGCCGCCACCTATGAAAAGGTAAAGGATACGCCCGATTTCACCTTCAAGGCGCTTGGCTCCGTCACACTGAAGGGGAAAGCTGAAGCGATCGAGATTTTCGCCGGCTATCCGGCAGCATAGCGGGACGGAACAAGAAGGGCGGTTCTGTCGAAAAATCACGAGTTACAAATTTCACTCTGGAGGCGCATGTGAAATACAGACATCTACTGGTTATGGCGGTTTTATGCATGGGGATGAACCTCGTTTCACCGTCATCAGGACGCGCTGAACCTGCCGGCCCTTCAAGTTTTAAATCCGGTCTTGCTCCATCTCTGCTTCCGTCCGTAGAGCCGTACTCCAACACCGACTTTGACTTGAAGAACCAGTCTCTGCCCAGACCAAAAAACACACCCGAATTACCCTGGGTCCTGCAGTTTGCCGGCTCACTCGTGTTCTATTCAGCGGAGCAGTACGCTAAAGGGCTGTATGACGATGGACGTCCACCCCTGCCGAATAAAGAGTACCCAAACTATTTTTACCCGTCACCGCATGTGAATCAGCATAAACTTGAGGAATCCCGGGGATATCAGGCAGGCGATTAAATGTATATTTAATAAATAGTTGTCTCAGGCTTGTATTGTTATTTTCTTGAAGTGTGAAATAAAAATGGATGATGACCGGATTCCGGTCAAATACGAGTTGAACAAATAATGGAGAGCCAGACCAAAAACACACCCGAATTACCCTGGATCTCGCAGTTTCCCGGCTCACTCGTGTTCTATTCAGCCGAGCTGTACGCTAAAGGGCTCTTTGATGATTGACGTCACAGGTTGACGGGATCAAAAGCGTAGACGTTAAACAAACTATCCTTTACATTATACACACTCCCTGGTAGTATATATATGTACTACTAATAAGGAGGATATATGCACCTCGTAAAAACTTCAATTACCCTACCCGACGATCTCCTTCAGGAAGCAAAAACGATGTCAAAAAACATAAGCAGCTTCATCACTGAGGCCCTGCGAGAGCACATCCGCCAGCGAAAAGTGCAGAAGGCGATGGAATCCTTTGGCAGTTGGAAAGGTAGAGAAGACACAAGCGTAGACATTGTGAACGACCTGAGAAAAGAGGAGAATCGCGACTATGCCGGGCGTTCTCATTGATACTGATATTGTCATTGACTTTCTGCGGGGAGTTGCCTACACACAACCCCTGATGGGTGGTTTGTGGAGCGATGGCCAGGCGATGATAAGTGTGTTGACTGTGTATGAATTAACAGCTGGTATGCGTGATGCGGAGAAGGTTGTGACGCATAATTTCATAGAGGCCTGCGCTGTTGAACCAATTACTCCAGAGATTGCATTTAAGGGTGGGGAGTTGTATCGAAAGTATCGCGCTAAAGGAGTTACGCTTACTTCACTTGACTGCCTGATCACAGCAACGGCACTTGTTAAGGGATATAAGGTAGCTACCAGAAACGTGAAACATTATCCGGAAAAGGGATTATTGTTTTCCGTTTAACTATAGCCCTCGGAGTAGTCAGCCCTAGACAAGAGACAAAAATCCTGACTCCGGGTATGACACTGCAACTTTGCTCTAGGAGCCTGTCAGACTTAGGAGAAATCTACTGCAAATCCGTCTGGACGGCCCGTATTTCGCCGCTTTATTGGTCAATAGGACAGCCATTGACCTTCAAAATCGACGAAATCTGTCCTCGCCCACCCGAATTTTCGCTACGATTTCATAAGTCCGACAGACTCCTGTAGTGGAATGAACTGAATATGGTTTTGTCGCTGACCCTTTGCTGCCCGTCAGGCCGCCGGCAAGTTCGAATAAAATCAATGCGAGGAGGTTATCATGATGCACCGTTCCCTGAAAAAAAGCCCAATTGCCGTACTATTGCTTTCGCTTATCCTGCTTACAGCAAATTACGATATCGCTGTTGCATCAGCAGAATACAGGCTTTCAAAAGGTCAAACCCTTTATGTGCCTGTATATTCCAATATCTTCAGCGCCCCGAAAAAAATCCCCTATAATTTGGCGACAATCTTGAGTATCCGGAATACTGACATGTCGAATCCTATTTACGTTGTCGCTGTGGATTATTATGATACAAAGGGTAAATTGGTGAAAAAATATTATCAGCAGCCAATAACCCTGGCTCCTTTGGAGTCAACCGATATATTTATTCCCGAGGAGAATACAGCGGGTGGCACCGGCGCGAATTTTATCGTCAAATGGAATTCTCAAAAAGCAGTGAATGCTCCGATCATAGAATGTGTGATGATTGGCATGAAATCGGGACAGGGCATTTCTTTTGTAAGTCCAGCTCAGGAAATCAAAGAGACCTCACGTTGAACCGCAATGAAAATATTTGTTAGAGAATTAATAAATATCCTTCTGATTGCATCAGGAATACTTTCAGCGGGGATGGGTATAAAAGGGTTTTTGCTGTCAAGCCACTTCATTGACGGCGGGGTAACAGGCATTTCCATGCTGCTGGCCACTGTGCTTGGGCATCCGCTGGCGATACTTATTCCGCTGATCAATCTCCCGTTCATCGCGCTCGGTTTTCGCCAGATCGGCTGGATATTCGCGCTTAAAAGCACACTGGCCATTGCCGGGCTATCATTATGCCTTGCCTTTGTCAATTATCCGGATGTAACGCCTGATAAGCTTTTGACGGCAGTTTTCGGAGGTTTTTTCATAGGTGCCGGGATCGGCCTTGCAATTCGTGGCGGAGCCGTTCTTGACGGCACAGAAATAGCGGCGTTGCTGATCAGCAAAAACAGCCATTTGCTGAAGGTCGGCGATGTCATCCTGATCCTGAATATTTTTATCTTTGCAGCAGCGGCCTATTTTCTCGGCATTGATTCAGCGCTTTACTCGGTGCTGACATACATTGCAGCGTCAAAAACAATCGATTTTCTGATCCACGGTATCGAAGAATACAACGCCATAATCATCATGTCAGAAAAGAGCGATGAGATCAGGGAAGCCATAGTACGTGTCCTGAGTCGCGGCGTTACGATATACAATGGCCGAGGCGGAATGACCGGCAAACCGATGCATATTCTCTACTGCGTGGTTACAAGACTGGAGATCGGCAGAGTCAAGAGCGTTGTTAAAGAGATTGATGAAGCTGCATTTATCGTGATTCACCCGTTGGCCGATGCTGCCGGCGGCATTATCAAGAAGACAGCCTTGCACTGAGATAGCCCGCTCTAACGGGTCACCCCTGCATTTTGCAATAAAGTGAAGATGTAGATCTGATTCCTCAAAAACTTCTCTTGTCACCAACTGGAACCCGGCAACGAGAAGGAATACGGATTGAATCGTCATGAATAAAAAAATCGTTCATAGCGTCTTTGAACATATCGCCGCAACTTATCCCGACAGGAATGCCGTTGAGGAGAGCGGCGGCGCTGCCATCAGCTACAGTGAGCTGAACCGGCAGGCCAACATCATCGGTTCTCTTCTGGCGGAGCGGGGAATCGGCAGAGAGAAACTTGCCGGAGTTCTTCTCCCGACAGGCATCGATTATACGTCTGCCATACTTGGGGTCATGAAGGCGGGCGGTCTGTTCATGCCGCTTGAAATGGGGCTTCCCCGTCCACGGCTAAGGCATATCCTCGCACACACCACCCCGGCTGTCATTGTGACCGATGAATCATCCGTTGCGAAACTTCTTGAGATGCTGGTCGAGTTCGAGTTGGCAGAGAATACGCGGGTGCTGGTTATGGAGGGTGAACCTCGCCCCCTCCTCAACCCTCCCCCGCTGGGTGAGGGAGCTGACTCCTCCCCCCAGCGGGGGGAGGTTGGGAGGGGGGCTCGGCCTGACATATTTGCCGACCTGAATTTCAGCGACGGCCAATGGCATCGCAATTCCGCCGCAATAAACTCCGACGGTTCAAACCTGCCGCTGATCTCCGAGCCTGACGACAGCTGCTACGTAATCTACACCTCCGGCTCCACCGGTCTGCCCAAATTCATCGAGGGGTGGCACAAGGGGCTGGCGCATTACTGTCACTGGCAGGCGACCGAATTCGGGCTGGACGATGCGTCCAAAATCAGCCAGATGGCGCCGGTCACCTTCGAGGCGAGCCTGAAGGATTTTTTCGTCTCCCTCTGCTCCGGCGCGACCCTCTGTATCCCCTCGACAGAGGTGAAGGAGAACCCCGCCCGGCTGATCGACTGGATAGAATCGTCGGAGCTGACCCTTTTTCAAACCGTTCCGTCATACCTGCGACTGGTGATCCGCGAGGTTGCGGCTCAAGGGGGGAATGGCCGCTTCCCTCGACTGAAACTGCTGTTCCAGTCGGGCGACACGCTATACGGCAAGGATGTCAACCAGTGGCGGCAAGCGGTTGGCGATCATGTGGAAATGGTGAATCTCTACGGCCCGGCCGAAGTGACCCTGCTTAAGAGCTTTCACCGGATACCGGCAGGTGAGCTTAAACCGAACGAGATAGTGCTGATAGGGAAGCCGATCAGTAACACTGCCATCCTGATCATGAACGGCGACACTCTCTGTTCGCCGGGGAAGATCGGCGAGATCTGCGTCAAGTCACCCTTTATAGTCAAGGGGTACTACCGCTCCCCGGAACTGACCGCCGAAAAATTCGTCCAGAATCCGCTCAATCCGGAAACCGGGGACATCATCTACCGCACCGGAGACCTGGGGCGTTACCGCCCCGACATGGCGATAGAATTCATCGGCCGGATGGACAGCCAGGTGAAGGTGCATGGGAACAGGATCGAACTGGCGGAGATAGAAAACGTACTGCTCTCCTTTCCGAGGATCGGCCAGGTGGTGGTCGTTCCGCACCGCACAGACGAAATGGAGAATGTCCTCGCCTGCTACTACACAGAGCAGGAACCGGTAAGCCAGGCGGAACTGAGGGAGCTGATCCTCTCCATACTTCCGGATTACATGGTGCCTGCCTATTTTATCAGGATGGATCATTTTCCGCTAAGCCTGAACGGCAAGGTTGACCGCAAGGCGCTTCCGAAGCCGGAGGATCTGGTGATTACCAGCTATGAAGAACCGGCGACACCAACCGAGAAGGGGCTGGCCGGGATATGGAGCGAGGTGTTGGGGCTTGGGCGCGTAGGAGCCTGCAATCCGTTCATCGAGATCGGCGGCGATTCGCTAAAAGCGATACGCGTTATCGCCAGGATTTACAAATTGTTCGGGGTCGAGGTATCGGTGCGCGATTTCTTCGCATCCCCCACCATCCGGGAGCTGGCCCGTTTTGTCGATGCCGGACAGAGGGGGGCCTATCTGGAGATACCGGCTATTCCTGTGGCCGAAAGTTACGAGCTCTCCCATGCGCAACGAAGACTCTGGCTACTGGACCAGCTTGAAAAGGATTCTGCCGCCTACAATATCGCATCCTCTTTCCTGATCGAAGGAGCATTTTCAAGCGACGCATTTGTCCGGGCGGTACAGGTGATGCATCGGCGCCACGAGACGCTGCGCACAACATTTGCCCTGATCGATGGCGCGCCGCGGCAGAGGATCGCCGATGAAACCGCTCCTCTTGTCGCCATTCATGACCTGTCGCAATCCCCCGATCCGGAGCAGGAGGCGCTTGAGCTGTTCCGGAGCGAGGCATCCAGACCCTTCGATCTGACTGCAGCCCCGCTCTACCGGATTACGCTGCTTGATCTGGGTGGGGGGCGCACGGTTTTCATCTTTGTGATCCACCATATCATCAGCGATGTCTGGTCGCTGGGGGTGATGACCGGCGAGCTGTCGCAACTCTACAACGGTTTTGTCAATGGGGAGAGCCCGGAACTGCCGTTTTTGTCCATACAGTACCGCGATTTCGCCGCCTGGCAGAACGGCATCCTGGCAGCGGACGAGATACAGTCAGATCGCGCCTACTGGCTGGATAAACTTGCGGGGCCGTTGCCGCTGCTGGATCTCCCCGCAGATTTTCCAAGGCCGCTTGTCAAAGCATACGCGGGAGCCACGGTTCGATTCTATCTGGAAAAGAATCTGTCAGGCCAGTTGCGATTACTGGCGACGGAGCGGGGAGCGAGCCTGTTCGCCCTGCTGCTGGCCCTGGTGCGGGTTCTGATCTTCCGTTACACCGGCCAGGAGGATCTGATTATCGGCTCGCCGGTTGCCGGCCGGAGTCATCCCGACCTTGAGCCCCAGATCGGGTTCTATCTGAATACGCTTGCCCTGCGGGATCGGGTTCGAGCCGACGACCGTTTTTCGGAACTGCTTGACCGGGTCATGGCTACGAATACCGCAGGGTTTGACCACCAGGGGTATCCCTTCGACCGGTTGGTGGATGAACTGGAACTCCCCAGGGACGTGAGCCGTTCGCCGGTTTTTGACCTGATGGTGGTGTTGCAAAATGCCGGGCAGGTCGCATTTGACCTGAATGGATTAACGGTCATGGAATTCCGCCATCTTGAAGATGTCAGCAAGTTCGATCTGGACTTCGTATTTCAGGAGGTTGGCGAAGAGATCGAGGTGGTGGTGGAATATAACCTGGATCTCTTTCTTGAACGGAGAATCCAATGCATGGCCAGGCATCTGGTAACTCTGGCCGAGGGGGCGGCGGCCAATCCGGAGAGTCTGATTCGGGATCTGCCTCTGCTTACCCCAAAGGAATTTGATTGGGTACTAAATGACTTCAACGCCACCGCGGCTTCCTGGCCGATGGACGCAACGCTGGTTTCCCTGTTCGAGCAACAGACGGCTCGAGCGCCTGAGCGTACGGCTGTCACCTTTCAGGGGGAGAGCATCAGCTATGCCGGCCTGAACCTGGAGGCCGATCGTATCGCTAGTTTCATCAGAAGCCGCGGCATAGAGCAGGGGAGCATCGTCGGGCTGATCTCCGAACCATCCCTTCTGATGCCTGCGCAGCTGTTAGGCATATTAAAGTCCGGCGGCGCGTATCTGCCGATAGACCCGGGCTATCCCGAGGAGAGAATCCGCTTCATGCTGGACGACTCCGGAGCCAGGCTGCTGCTGGCTCAGGGAAACGCGATAAGAGGGTTGTCAGTTATCGGTCTGCTGGGCATCGATGCCGCGACGACCGCAGTCGTTCGCACCCCGCTCCGATCCCAGATTTGCAATCTTGACGATCTGCCGTTCGTGGACCGCTCGCTGGTGGATCATGATCGCTATCACCGCTTCATAGGGCAATCGATGGTGAAGCATGCCGTGGCGATCCAGGCAACCCGCGGCTGCCCCTACCACTGCGCCTACTGCCACCAGCTCTGGCCGAGAAACCATGTCTACAGGTCTGCGGAAAACATCTTTGCCGAGGTGCAGTCGTTATACGCCCTTGGAGTCCGTCGTTTCGTCTTTATCGACGATATCTTCAATTTCAACCGGGAGAACAGCAGCCGCTTCTTCCAACTGGTCATTCAGCATGGCCTCAAAATCCAGATTCATTTTCCAAACGGCCTGAGGGGGGACATCCTCACCCCTGATTACATAGATCTGATGGTTCAGGCCGGTACGGTCAGTTTCGCTCTGGCCCTTGAAACGGCCTCGCCCCGCCTGCAGAAGCTGATCGGCAAGAATCTCAACCTCGACAAACTTCGTGAAGCGCTCGACTATATCTCCACGAACCATCCCCAGATCATCCTGGAACTCTTCACGATGCACGGCTTCCCAACCGAGACAACTGATGAGGCGTTGCAGACCCTGGAGTTCATCAAGTCGATAAAATGGCTCCATTTTCCATATGTCCATATCCTGAAGATCTTCCCCGGCTCGGATATGGAAAAACTGGCGCTTGAAAACGGCATCAGCGCGGATGCAATCAGGCGCTCCCACTCCCTGGCCTTCCACGAACTGCCGGAAACGCTCCCATTCGACGCGCCCTTTACCAAGCAGTACCAGGCCGATTTCTTTAACGGTTATTTCCTGAACCGGGAGAGGCTGCTGGCGGTGCTCCCGATGCAGATGCGCCTCTTGACCGAGGATGAACTGCTGCAGAAGTACGACAGTTATCTGCCGCTGGAGATCAATAGTTTCGCTCAACTGCTTGAATTCTTCGGAATTGCCCGAAACGAACTTGGAGATGCCTCCTTCCTGGAGGAGAATCAAGTAGCGACCCCCGGATTGTCGGGCCGGTTTCGTGAATTCTCACCTCTCCCCCCTCCAGAGCCGGATGCCTTGAGAGTTTTGCTGCTTGACCTCTCCCAGCTTTACAGCAGCAACGCCGCGATGTTTTACGATGTGGTGGAGCCTCCGCTCGGTTTGATGTCGCTGATGACCACCCTGAACAGTATATTCGGATCGAGGATAAACGGCAGGGTCGTCAAATCGCGCATCGATTTCGACAGCAACGATGAACTCCGTAAGCTGGTGAAAGAGTTTAAACCGGATCTGATCGGCATTCGCACGCTGTCGCTCTACCAGGAGTTTTTTCACGAGACGGCAGCCCTGCTCCGACAGTGGGGAATCAGATCCACGATCATCACCGGCGGCCCCTATGCCACCAGCAGTGCCGGCCAGGTTTTGAAAGATCGCAATATCGACCTTGTTGTTGTAGGAGAGGGGGAAGAGACCCTTGCCGAAATTGTAGCCGTCATGCTGGAGCATGAGCATCGCCTCCCTGATGAAGCGGTTTTGCGGCAGATAAACGGCATCGCTTTTGTTCCGGAAGCAAAGCGGGTCGATGCCTATGCAGGGACCAGAGAGTTGGCGTTGTTGGAGGAGATGATTATCCCACAAAAATATTCCCTCCCCCCTTGCGGGGGAAGGTCAGGGTGGGGGGGAAGCTGCACTGATGCAGACTCTGCCGACGTCACCCACCCCCTGACCCCTTTAGGCCCCAGAGGGTCCTCCCGTCAAGGGAGGGGGGATTATAAACCCACCGATGCCGCCTATATTATCTACACCTCCGGCTCGACCGGCAAGCCGAAAGGGGTGGTGGTGGAACATCGCAACGTGGTGAGGCTCCTCTTCAACGACCGGCTGCAGTTCGATTTCAATGAGGATGACGTCTGGATTCAGTCACACTCATTCTGTTTCGATTTCTCGGTCTGGGAAATGTACGGGGCTCTTCTGCGGGGTGGGAGGCTTGTAATCCCCCGCAGGGATGATGTGCGGGATATCGGCCGCTATCTGAATATTGTCCGGGATCAGGGAATAACTGTGCTAAACCAGACCCCGGCCGCCTTCTACGGCTTTATGGAAGAGGCATTGAAGCTTGACCATGACTGGGGTGGGCATATTCGTTACGTGGTTTTCGGCGGCGACCGTCTGGAGCCCGCCTATCTTCGGCGCTGGGCAGAGCGCTTCCCCGCCGTGGTTTTGGTCAACATGTACGGGATCACCGAAACAACGGTGCATGTTACTTACCATCGCCTGACGCCGGATGATCCGGCAATCGGAGGCAAAAGCCCGATCGGCGCGCCGATCCCGGAAACAACGGTGTACGTCTGCGACCCCTCCATGAACCTGATGCCGGTTGGAGTGCCGGGCGAGCTGTTTGTCGGGGGAAGCGGCGTCGGGCGCGGATATCTTAACCGGCCGGAGCTGACAGCCGAACGTTTCATTGCCAATCCGTTTCAGCCGGGTGGACGGCTCTATAAAACCGGCGATCTGGGACGCTGGAACTGGTCCGGCGGACTTGAGTATCTCGGGAGAAACGATCATCAGGTACAGATTCGCGGTTTCCGGGTGGAACTGGGAGAGATCGAAAACCGTCTGCTGGAACATCCGGCGGTCAAGGAATGCGTGGTTCTCCCGCTGGAGGGGGATCAGGAAACCCTGACGCTGGCGGCCTGGGTCGTCTTTGCCGGAGAGGCTACCGTCACCGCGCTGCGGGAACATCTGTCGGAAAAGCTGGCGGAGTATATGATACCTGCATGGTTTACCCCCCTTGACAAGCTCCCCCTCACCTCAAACGGGAAACTTGATCGAAAAGCCTTGCCCGATCCCCGCTCCGGGGACTCCTCCTCTCTTGATCTCGGCACCGATTATTCTCCGCCCCGTAACGAACTTGAACAGATTGTGGCGCAGGTCTGGGAAGGGGTGCTTGGGCGTGGACAGGTAGGGATACATGACAACTACTTTGCCCTGGGGGGGGATTCCATCCGGGCCATTCAGGTGGTTTCGCGCCTGCAGCAGCAGGGGTTGAAGGTGGAGATGCTGGACATATTTCAGTTTCCTACCGTGGCCGGCGTGGCCGGCAGGGCAACGAAGCTTGAACGGATCGCCGACCAGCGCGTAGTTGCCGGATCGATCCCGCTGACTCCGGTGCAGCGCTGGTTCTTCGAACAGCACTGGGAGGGGCTCCACCACTACAATCAGTCCATACTGCTCGGTTCCCCTGAACGGCTGGATGAACAGTGTCTCTCTACCCTGTTCGGGGCGCTCATTTCCCATCACGACGCGCTGCGGATCAGCTTTTCTAAAGGGGAGAACGGATGGGAGCAGGAGAATCCGGCCGAACTCCCGCCGCCACTCCTTGAAGTTGTCGATTTGACCGGCAACCCGGAACCGCGTGCAGCGCTGGAGCGCCATGCAGCTTCGCGTCAGTCCCGGTTTGACCTTGCCGCTCCACCTCTTCTGGCCGCCGTGCTTTACAGGCTTCCGGATTGTGACCGCCTCCTGATCGTGATCCACCATCTGGTGGTTGACGGCGTTTCCTGGCGGATACTGGCCGAAGATCTGCTTGCCGGGTATGCCGCTCTTGCAGCCGGTGAGCAGTTGCCCTTCCCACTGAAAAGCGATTCGTTCAAGCTCTGGAGCGAGCGTCTCCGCGGGTATGCCTCATCAGATACGCTGCTTAGGGAAAAGGGATACTGGCAGGCCATTGCCGGAGCTGATGCCGGGCCGTTGCCGCTGCTTACGGTTTCTGAACAGAGGAGTGGCGCCGCCGCCGACTTCGACGATATTCAGACAGGCCTCTCGATAGAAGAGACGACGAAGCTGTTGACCCAGGCGAACCATGCCTACAACTCCGACACAGCCGACCTGCTGCTGACCGCTCTGGCTCTGGCATTAGCGGAGTGGACCGGTTACAGCCGTCATTTAATAACTCTTGAGGGACATGGGCGGGAGAATATCGGCGCCGATATCGATATATCAAGAACGGTGGGATGGTTCACCACGCTGTTTCCTCACATGTTGGAGCTTTCGGAACGTGACGATACGGGCTACCGTTTACGGGTTATCAAGGAGGCGATCCGTGCCGTGCCGAACCATGGCCTTGGATATGGTGTGTTGCGCTGGCTCACCCCCGCTTCTCTGAAACAGGGATTTGATCTGCCGCCCCTCCCTCGGATCAGTTTCAATTACCTCGGGATCTTTGACGCCGACTTCGGCTCCGGCCCCTTCGCACCGGTCGACGAACCGCATGGCGGCGCTACAGCTCCGGAGATTCAGAGCGCCTTTGATCTTGAGTTTACCTGTTCCGTCATGGGGGGTGAATTCTCCGCCAATCTCCGGTATGACCGGCGCCTGGTCGGGGCCGGAACCGCCAAGCTGCTTGCCGGTACTCTGATGGAGCAACTGCGGGAGTTGATCTCCCACTGTTGTCAGGTTAAAGATACGGTTATCAGCCCAAGCGATATAAGCTATGACGGACTTGATATCGATCAGCTGGATTCACTATTGGAGGGACTTGGTTATGACAACTGATCCAGGCAGGAGGCAATATCCGCTTC
The DNA here is from genome assembly GCA_028712665.1 of Desulfuromonadaceae bacterium. Lineage (GTDB taxonomy): Bacteria > Desulfobacterota > Desulfuromonadia > Geobacterales > Pseudopelobacteraceae > JACRCG01. Next base: position 5,017 of record JAQTRC010000059.1, on the reverse strand, counting down.
TGACGACACGCGAACTGGCGGCGAAATGCGGTACTGCTACAACTGAGCTTGAGAGACGCTTCAAGCCGGATGAACTGCTCCGGCTGAACGGGGCGACCAACGGCATCACTCCCCAGGGTGTCAGAAGGTTTCTGGAAGGGGAGGGGGTATCGTATCGCTTCCGAGTCATAGCCCACACGACAATGCGGGGAGGCATCGGCAAGACCACAAGCACCATCTCCACGGCTGTCCGCGCCGCCCAGTACGGGTTCAAAACCTGTGTCCTCGACCTCGATCCCCAGGGCTCTTCCAGCATGGCGCTGGGGGCGGTTCCCGCCGAAGACGACCCGATCTTTTACGATATCTGGAAGCAACCTGAGGAGCTTCTGGCCGATGCGCTGGTCGAATTGGGTCCTTTTCTCTCGATCCTCCCCTCTGCGCTCGAAAACGCTCTGCTTGACGCCAGCCTGCTAAACCCCGGATCGCAGAAAAAGGCGGTCAAGGGGGTCTGTCAGCAGCTGCGCATCCAGGGATTCGACACGGTTATTCTCGATTGTCCTCCGTCGCTGGGTATCGCCGTCATATCAGCAATCTGCGCTGCCGATACCGTAGTGGTTCCGGTCGGGAGCGACGCTTTTTCATTGAAAGGGCTGGATCTTACTCTGGGTGAGATCCATTCGATCTGCGATACCTTCGGGTTGCCGCATCCGGCGGCGAGAATCCTATATACCCGCTATGACCAGCGGGAAAAGGTCTCCCGCAATGCCCTGGTAAGCATCAGGGAACGGTATCCCGCTCTGCCGCTGACGGTCATCCGCACCAGCAGCGAATTTTCAAAGGTGCTTGCCGCCGGAGAAACAATTTTTTCGCGCCATGCGAAGAGCGGCGCCAGGGATGATTATGACCGGTATGTCTCTGAGTTGATGGGGATTTGCCTTGAAGCCAAATAACAGGGACGTACTAAAACGAAAGGGGGTTATATGAGCGAGAAATCAGAAAAGGTTAAAGTGCACCGTACCAGGAAGCGGATTTACGAGACATCCCCGGAAGATCAGCCTGTCATGAAAAAATCCAGGGTTAAGGCTCCCGGAGGTGCGAAGCTCGTGGCGGTTGCAACTAAGGAGGCGGCCGCTCTTGACGTTGTTGCGGCGGCTTCGCCGGTCGAGCCGGAAAATGCAGAGCCGGAGGTGCGTGGCAATGAGGAGACGTTCAGATCCGCCATGACGATAGTGCGCAAGTGGTCGGCCATGTCTGCCGCCGTAGGATTGATTCCGATTCCTCTGCTTGATGTGGCGGGGTTTATGGCGCTGCAGCTGCAAATGTTGAAAAAACTGTCCGAAACGTACAATATACCGTTTGACTCACAGCGGTCCAAAGCAGCCGTTGCGGTACTTATTGGCGGCATTAATACGGCATACCTGACGGGAAGCGCTTCCAAGATGATCCCGGTTTTTGGAATTATTTCCATAGCTGCGATGCCTGCGGTCAACGGAGCAATCTCTTACGCGGTTGGACGTGTTTTCATACAACACTTCGCCTCCGGAGGAACCTTCCTGAATTTCGATCCCGCCAAAGTAAGGGACTATTTTGAGGAGCAGTGCCGGCAGAGAAAGCAGAGCTAGAACCTTGTAACATCTAAATCTAACCCCCCTCAATCCCCCCTTACCTAAGGGGGGAAGCCTTGAAGACTCACCTTAGATAAGGGGAGGGGGGAAATATCAGAATTACAGCGCCCATGCCGGACGCTGCGGAAGGGGACGTCGTGGGAGGAAAGAACTTGAGACTGCTCGGCCGGGAGGAATCGCCCAACCGGCAGCCGACCATTCTGGAGAACATTGCCGACCTGCAGGGTGAGATCGCTCGGGGGGAGGATCTCTACACTGCTGACGAACTCCGGCTGCTTAAAAGTAAACTGGCCGATTATGAACATATGTTGCGGAGGCTGATGGAGCCGTGAGAGGAGAGGGGAAGTGGGAGGTTCAACATACAGCTCTTCCCCCTCCATTCGAATCTTAGAAAAGGTGGAAATTACAGATGATAACTCTCTCAATCATTCTGATGCTTATTGTTCTTCCGGGCAGTCTGTTTGCCGATTGTATACTGATAGAAACTCCAGATAAATTTGAGGGGGTCTGTTCGGGCTATAATCCGATGTCTCCGCCGAAAGTTTCAAAGAGGCATGCAAAAACAGCCAAGAGATCAGGTATGGCAAAGAAAATAGCTTTTGAAGAGGGGGAGAGTGCAACGTCAACTGTTGTCATGAACGAAGAAGAGTCACAATTCATGCAAAAAAGAAATCAACAGGACGGTTATCGGGGGAAACGAAAACCTAAGGTGCAAACCAGTATAAAAGAGGGTGCGGTGCAGAAGCGGAAGATTTAATCTGGAATCGAAAGCAGCGATCATGATTTCGAAAGCGAATGTCAAAAATATCTATCCGCTGACCCCGCTACAGGAGGGGATGCTGTTCCATGCCCTCTACGATGCCGGCTCTTCCTATTTCGAACAGCTATGCTACCGTGTAAAAGGGGAAATTGATATCCCGCTCTTCCAGAAAGCATGGGAAGAGCTGGTTATCAGGCATGATGTGCTGCGCACGGTATTTGTCCACCACGATGTTCCCAGACCGCTGCAAATCGTACTGAAACAGTGGCGGATCGATTTTTGCGCCGTTGATCTGCGGGGTATCTCACTTGACGACGCGGAGGCGCGGATCGTTTCGTTGAAGGAGAAGGATCGGGCAACGCCGTTCAATCTCGCCAAAGATCCCTTGACAAGGGTGACGGTCATCTCCCTTGCCGTTGACGAGGCGGAGGTAATCTGGAGTCACCACCACATTATTCTGGATGGCTGGTCACTCGGAATTCTGCAGGGAGAACTGCTTGAGATTTACTCCGCTCTGCGGCGGGGAACAAGGCACACCCTGCAGGAACCGGTCCCTTTTTCCGGTTATCTCACCTGGATCGGGAAGCAGGATCAGGAAGCTTCACGCAACTTCTGGCGGGAGTATCTGGAGGGTTTTCCCCAGGCTACCGGCATACCCCGTTTTCCGCTGAGCGACGTTGCGCCGGGGGGGCGGGAAACCCTGCCGTTCGCTCTGGATAGGGGACGGAGTGAAGCCTTGACAACTCTGGCAGCTGAAAACGGAGTGACTCTGAACGTACTGCTGCAGACCCTGTGGGGCGTTCTGCTCTGCCGCTTGAATGGCGTTGAGGAGGCCGTCTTTGCCGCCACTGTCTCAGGGCGCTCTGATGAGTTGAAGGGTATCGAAGGGATGGTGGGGATCTTTATCAACGCAGTGCCGGTGCGTGTACGGCTTGCCGGAAACGCCACGTTCAATGATCTGCTTAAAGCTATCCAAGCCGAAACACTCTCCGCTTCCAGGCATCACTGGTGCTCCCTGGCCGACATCCAGTCCGAAACCACACTGAAACAGGCGCTTCTGGACCATATCCTGATCTTTGAGAACTACCCGCTGGATGAACGGATTTCCGGCGCAGACCACCCTTCCGGCAGGGAGTTTGCGATTGTCAGGGCCGATATCCGGGAGAACACCAATTACCCCTTCGAGCTTTCGATCATACCGGGGAGCGAGATCGTGTTCAAAATGGGGTACGATCCGGCTATATACGGCCATGACCAGATTCAGCGGATCGCCTGGGGAGTGGAACAGCTGATCGATACCCTCCTTGCACAGCGAAATTCTCCCCTTCCCGGGCTCTCCATACTATCTCCCCGCGAAGAAGAGCTGATCCTGACGGTTTTTAACCGCCCCCAGGGGTGTGAAGCCGCCGAAACGGTAGCCGATGCGCTTGAACGGAGGGCGGCGGAACATCCTGACAATATTGCCCTCCTCTTCGAATCGATGACATTCTCCTGCCGGGAGTTGAACGACTCCGCGAACCGTGTGGCCAATCACCTGCAAACGGAGTGCGGTGTTCAGCCCGATGAGGTAATAGGTATCCTGATGGATCGTTCCGAGAGGATGATGGCAGGGTTTTTGGGGATCATCAAGTCCGGCGCGGCCTACCTGCCGCTGGACCCGGCCTTTCCCGCCGCCCGTATCGCCTATATGCTTGAGGATAGCCGTTGCCGGGTACTGCTGACGGAGAAGAAACAGAGGGGTTATCTCTCCGGCATAAGTCCGGATGCCGTCATCATCGAGCTTGACCGGCTCCCCGACGCCCCTGCAAACAATCCGTCCCGCAGCACAAGACCTGACAATCTGCTCTACCTGATCTACACTTCCGGCTCCACGGGGCTCCCGAAGGGGGTGATGCTGGAGCATCGGAACGTTATCAGCTTCAACCGGAACATGGCGCAAATTTACGGGTTGTCCCCCGGCGATACGATTCTGGCGCTCACCACAATCACTTTCGACATCTCGGTGCTGGAGTTGATCTGTTCGCTGATGTCCGGCATGACGGTCTTGCTAGCCTCAGACGCCGTCGCAAACAACCCCGGCAAGGCGGCTGCCCTGCTGCGGGATAACAACGTCAACGTGCTGCAGATTACCCCGTCCCGCCTGAAGCTGATGCTGGAGGAGACGGAGTTGTCGGCGCTCTTCGGGCTGAAATCACTGCTGGTCGGCGGCGAGCCGCTTCCGGAGTACCTGTTCGAAAGATTGAAGGGTCTGCAGAATACGGCCCTGTTCAATGTCTACGGACCGACCGAGACGACAATCTGGTCAACCACAGCCCGGCTGAACAACGCCCGGTTGACCATCGGCGTCCCACTGGTTGACGAGGATCTGCTGATGCTCTCTCCTGTCGGCGATATCGTTCCGATAGGGGTCTGGGGGGAGATCTGCATAGGTGGACAGGGGGTGGCGCGCGGCTACTGGAATCGCCCCGAACTGACCGCCGACCGCTTTATTCCGCATCCGGTACGGAGCGGCGAGAGGATCTACCGCACAGGCGATTTGGGGCGGTTTCTGCCGGACGGAACCGTACAGTGCGGCGGCCGGATGGACAATCAGGTCAAGGTGCGCGGCTACAGGATCGAGACCGGCGAGATCGAGCAAACCCTGCTGAAGATC
>JAQTRC010000058.1:5683-20539 GCA_028712665.1 Desulfuromonadaceae bacterium | reverse complement strand
AAAAAAAGCCCGGCGATTTGCCGGGCTTTTTTTGTGTGGTATACTTTTATTACATAAAATCAGATCAGTCCGTGAGCAACCATTGCATTGGCCACCTTGATAAAGCCGCATATGTTTGCGCCGAGAACATAATTCCCTGATGCGCCGTACTCCTCGGCGGTTTCGAAGCAGTTGTTGTGGATGTTGATCATGATGTCTTCCAGCTTTTTCTCGGTGTACTCGAAAGTCCAGGAATCGCGACCGGCATTCTGCTGCATTTCAAGCGCTGAAGTTGCCACACCGCCGGCGTTGGCGGCTTTGCCCGGACCATAGGCAATCTTGGCTTCCAGAAACACCTTGACACCTTCAGGTGTTGTCGGCATGTTGGCCCCTTCGCCGACAGCAATGCAACCGTTTTTAACCAGAGTCGCGGCATCCTTGCCGTTGATTTCGTTCTGGGTTGCCGATGGCATTGCAACTTGGCAGGGAATCTCCCAGATGTTGCCTTTGGCTATATATTTGGCGTGCTTGTGGGTAATAGCGTAATCTTCGATACGGCGACGCTCGACTTCTTTCAGCTGCTTGATCAGATCAAGATCAAGTCCTTTTTCGTCGTATATCACACCATTGGAGTCGGAGCAAGCCACGCATTTGCCTCCAAGTTGGTTGATCTTTTCGATGGTGTAAATGGCAACATTGCCTGAACCTGAAACGGTGCAGATTTTACCGTCAAATGAGTTTTTGCGCGCTTTCAGCATCTCGTTGACGAAGAAGGTTGCGCCATACCCTGTTGCTTCTGTACGAACAAGTGATCCACCCCATGTGAGGCCTTTGCCGGTCAGAACGCCCGGCTCATAACGGTTGGTGATGCGTTTGTACTGGCCGAACATGTAGCCGATCTCGCGGCCCCCCACGCCGATGTCGCCGGCCGGAACGTCTGTGTGCTCGCCCAGATGACGATACAGTTCAGTCATGAAACTTTGGCAGAAACGCATGACTTCATCATCGGACTTGCCCTTGGGATCAAAATCGGAACCGCCCTTTCCGCCGCCGATCGGCAGGCCGGTCAGAGAGTTTTTGAAGATCTGTTCGAAACCGAGGAACTTGATGATACCAAGATATACTGAAGGGTGGAAACGGAGGCCGCCCTTGTAAGGGCCGAGTGCGCTGCTGAATTCAACACGGAAGCCCCGGTTGATATTGACTTTACCTTTGTCGTCCTGCCAGGGTACCCTGAAGATTATCTGACGTTCCGGCTCACAAATACGCTCGATGATCTTGCGCTCAAGGTATTCCGGGTGTTTGGCTACGACCGGCCCAAGGCATTCCAATACTTCCAGAACCGCCTGATGAAATTCGGTTTCGCCGGGGTTACGTTTCAAAACTTCCTGATACATTGTTTCAATCCTTGCGTCTACCTGTGCCATTGATTCCTCCGACTGAGTAAAATGTGTGCAGATGCGCATAAAATAAATGCATACTGCAGTTTAGATTGCGTAATTAGTAAGCATGTTGCGTGCCAGAGTAGGCCTGCCTAGGACAAGAAATAGGCAACAGCCCAAATATCGAACAGTTATAATCTGCCTCTGTATAATTTAGCAGCAAATAACCGCCTGAACAGCAATATTATGAGTTGTTATTGTACACAAAAGGGTATGTTACGATTTCATTGAGTAACAGATCGCGAGGCGCCGATTGTTGGCGAACGACAACATATATCGAGGCATTCACTCATGCGTACTCATCAGTGTCTCTAATATACTCATTATTTAGAGGCGGTTTTAAGCAAGCTCCTTAGATACTTTTTTGTAAGTTAAACATAACTAGCCAATATACTGATTGAAAGCGTGTTGCGATTCTTAATAAATTTCAGTGTGGCACACTCCCTGCTAACAAGTAACCGCCCGCACTGCTTGCGAGCCATTTGATTAAAGAGAAACTCACAAAGGTTACCCATCATGAAAAGCAACCGACCTCCTGCAAAACAGGGCCTCTATGATCCTCAATTCGAGCACGACGCGTGCGGCGTTGGTTTTATTGTCAATATAAAGGGAAAGAAGTCCCACGAAATAGTAAGCCAGGCACTTGAAATACTCAAAAATCTTGATCATCGCGGCGCCTGTGGCTGTGAACCAAATACCGGTGACGGAGCCGGCATTCTAATGCAGATGCCTGACAGCTTTCTCCGCTCAGTCTCTGCTCCACTCGGCATTGAACTTCCAGCACCCTTCAAATATGGTGTAGGCATGGTCTTTACCTCGCAGAAAGCGACCGAGCGAAATGCCGCCCGTCACATTCTGGAAAAGATTCTGGTTGAAGAGGGGGTCGAACTTCTTGGCTGGCGCAACGTGCCGACCGACAATTCTTCTTTGGGGAACACCGCCTGGGAAGGCGAGCCAATGGTGCGGCAGATGTTCCTCAAGCGCCCTCTCGACTGCATTGACGAGCACTCCTTCAATCGTAAGCTTTACATCATAAATCAGCGTGCAACCAACGAGATCCGGCGTGCCAAAGTTGACGAGCAGTGGTATATCTGCAGTCTCTCTACAAGGACAATTGTTTACAAAGGTATGCTCATGCCTGTGCAGCTAGACCAGTATTATCCTGAACTGCGTGATTCTGCCATTCAGAGCGCTATTGCCCTTGTGCATTCCCGCTTCTCGACAAACACATTTCCGAGTTGGGATCGCGCTCACCCTTATCATTTTCTGGCCCATAACGGCGAGATTAATACCCTGCGCGGTAATCTGAACTGGATGAATGCACGCCAGCATCTTTTTGCAAGCGGGTTATTCGGCGAGAACATCAAGAAGGTTCTACCTATCATAAATACCAGAGGCTCGGACTCGGCCATGTTCGACAACTGTCTGGAACTGCTCGTAATGAGCGGCCGCTCACTGCCGCACGCTGTTATGATGATGGTCCCTGAACCATGGGAAAACCGCACTGACATGAGCGAAGAGAAAAGGGCTTTTTACGAGTATCACTCCAGCCTGATGGAACCGTGGGACGGTCCGGCCGCTATCGCCTTTACCGACGGCCGCAGTATCGGGGCTATGCTTGACCGGAACGGATTGCGACCTTCCCGTTATTACATAACCAGCGACGATCTGGTCATAATGGCCTCAGAGGCCGGTGTTCTGCAAATTGAACCGGATCGTATCATGCAGAAGGGGCGACTTCAGCCTGGGCAGATGTTTCTTGTGGATACGGAGCAGGGACGCATAGTTCCCGATGAGGAGATCAAACGGGAATTGGCGTTAGCCAACCCTTACGGACGCTGGTTGAAAGAGAATATCATCCGCCTGGAAGAACTGCCGTACACTTCCGACATGCATCTTCCTGATCGCAGCAGCCTGACCCAGCGCCAGCAAGCATTCGGCTATACCTTTGAGGATCTCCGCACTGTACTGGAGCCGATGGCAAAGGATGGCATCCAGCCGCTAGGTTCCATGGGTACGGACACACCGCTCGCAGTGCTGTCCAGTCAGAATCAGCTGCTGTACAATTATTTCAAGCAACTTTTCGCACAGGTTACGAACCCGCCGATTGACCCGATCCGCGAAGAGATAGTCACCTCTACCACCACATTGATCGGCTCGGAGGGGAACCTGCTGGAGCCAAATGCTACAAACGCCAGGATGATAAAGCTTGAGCATCCGCTGCTCTGTAATCAGGAGCTGGAAAAGCTGCGGCAGATCGACCGTTTTGGCTTTAAATCCGCCACATTGTCTCTGCTCTTTCCGGTAACGCGAGGTGCTGCGGGAATGGAGCGAGGGCTGGAGGCGCTTTTTGCGGCAACCGACGTGGCCGTCGAGGCCGGCTGCAACATTCTGATTCTTTCCGACCGCGGAGTAGACCGGAACCATGCGGCAATCCCGGCGCTGCTGGCGGTTTCCGGCCTGCACCACCATCTAGTAAACAGCGGAACCCGGACCAGGGTTTCGCTGGTACTGGAATCAGGCGAACCACGAGAGGTACACCACTTTGCCGTGCTGCTCGGCTATGGGATTAATGCCATCAATCCCTATCTGGCCTTCGAGACTCTGGATGACATGATTCTCCAAGGTATGCTGCCGGATCTCGACCACAAAAAAGCGCTTAAAAACTTCATCAAGGCCTCCGTCAAGGGGGTTGTGAAAACCATGGCCAAGATGGGCATTTCCACAGTGCAGAGTTATCGCGGCGCTCAGATCTTCGAGGCGGTCGGCCTGCATCAGTCGGTTATAGACAGGTATTTCTGCTGGACGCCGTCGCGCATCGGAGGGACCGATATTGACGGGATAGCCAGAGAACTGATGGAGCGGCATGCAGATGCCTATCCCGAACGGGTTCCACCCCAGGTGGCGCTTGCTGCTGGCGGTGTTTATCAGTGGCGCAAGGATGGTGAGGAGCATCAATACAATCCGCTGACGATAACCTCGCTGCAGAAAGCGGTTCGCAGTGACGATTACAGCGAGTTCAAGCTCTTCTCCTCGCTGATCGATGAACAGAGTACGCGCCACTATACGCTGCGCGGCCTGCTTGAATTCAAGAACAACATGCCTTCGGTGCCTATAGACGAGGTCGAACCGGTTGAGACCATCATGAAACGTTTCAAGACCGGCGCCATGTCATATGGTTCCATCAGCAAGGAGGCCCATGAAGCGCTGGCGATAGCCATGAACCGTATCGGGGGGAGATCCAACACCGGTGAGGGGGGTGAGGATCCGGAACGTTTTACCTGGACCAATGAGCAGGGGGACTCAAAGAACAGCTCTATCAAACAGGTGGCTTCGGGACGCTTCGGTGTAACCAGTGAATATCTGACAAATGCAGGAGAATTGCAGATCAAGATGGCACAGGGCGCCAAGCCGGGAGAAGGTGGCGAGCTGCCCGGCCAGAAGGTATACCCCTGGATAGCAAAAACGCGCCACACAACACCGGGTGTAGGATTGGTATCGCCTCCTCCGCACCATGACATCTATTCCATCGAGGATCTGGCCGAGCTGATCCACGACCTGAAAAATGCCAACCGCCGCGCCCGAATCAGCGTCAAGCTGGTATCTGAAGTCGGTGTCGGAACGATCGCCGCCGGTGTCGCCAAGGCACATGCCGATGTCGTGCTGATCAGCGGCTATGATGGAGGCACCGGAGCATCACCGATTTCCAGCATCAAACATGCCGGCCTGCCGTGGGAACTCGGCCTGGCCGAAACGCACCAGACCCTGCTGCTGAACAATCTGCGCAGCCGGATCATTATTGAAGCCGATGGCCAGCTTAAAACCGGCCGAGACGTTGCTATCGCCGCTCTGCTTGGAGCCGAGGAATTCGGCTTTGCCACCGCTCCGCTGGTGACTCTTGGCTGTGTCATGATGAGAGTCTGCCACAGCAATACCTGTCCGACCGGCGTGGCGACCCAGGATCCCGTGCTGCGCAAGAATTTCAGCGGCAAACCCGAGTATGTCGTCAACTTCATGAGATTTGTTGCGCAGGAACTACGCGAGATCATGGCACAGCTCGGTTTCCGTACCCTGAACGAGATGGTCGGCCGCTGCGATGTGCTGGAGGCCAACAAGGCTATCAACCACTGGAAAACAGAGGGACTTGACTTCTCCAGGATACTCCATCAGCCGAAAGTCGGGCTTAATGTTGGGCGCTACTGCACCGAAAAACAGGATCACGGTCTGGAGAAGTCGATTGACATGACCAGACTGCTGGAGATCTGTCAGCCGGCAATCGAACGGGGCGAGCGGGTCAGCGCAGAGCTTCCGATTACCAATGTCGATCGCGTGGTGGGGACTATCCTCGGCAATGAAATTACCCGCCATCACGGCGCGGCGGGGCTGCAGGACGATACGGTTACTCTCACTTTCAACGGTTCGGCCGGGCAGAGTTTCGGTGCATTCATTCCGCGCGGCATCACGTTGAAACTGTCAGGCGATGCAAATGACTACCTGGGTAAAGGACTGAGCGGGGGGAGCATTATTGTCTACCCACCCAAAGGGTCGCCATTCAAGGCAGAAGAGAACATTATAGCCGGCAACGTGGCTTTTTACGGCGCCACCAGCGGCTCGGCCTATATTCGCGGAATTGCCGGCGAGCGTTTCTGCGTGCGCAACTCTGGCGCCAACGCCGTAGTAGAAGGTGTCGGCGATCACGGCTGCGAATACATGACCGGCGGCACCGTGGTTATCCTCGGACGAACCGGGCGCAACTTTGCGGCCGGAATGAGCGGTGGCATAGCCTACGTATATGACGAACATGGTGATTTTGCCAGCCGCTGCAATAGCGAGATGGTCGAGTTGGAACAGCTCGACGAATCAGATGCCGCCACGCTCAAGTCAATGATCGAAAAACATGCCGACTGCACCGGAAGTTCCCGGGCAACCATGATGCTTATCGCCTGGCAGAATATTCTGGCACATTTTGTAAAAATCATGCCGATGGATTATAAGCGTGTCCTCCAGGCGCTGGAGCGGGCGAAGGCGGCAGGCTTGAGCGGTGACGATGCGCTGGCCGCAGCCTTTGAGGAGAACTCGCATATTGAAGGGCATTAAACCTTACCACCCCTAGCCCCTCCTGCCAGAAGTAGGCGCTTCTAAGCGAAACAGGAGGGGGACTTTAAGCTCCCCTCCTTACAAAGGAGGGGTTGGGGGTGGTTGGGTTCGCTAGTAATTAAAACATAGGGAAAACTATTATGGGAAAACCTACCGGATTCATGGAATATAGCCGCGAAGTCCCTGCTGACCGGGCGCCTCTGGAACGCATTAAAGATTGGAACGAATTTCACCTCCATATGCCTGAGCAGGAGTTACGCACCCAGGGTGCGCGCTGCATGGATTGCGGTGTACCGTTTTGCCACAGTGGCGTGCTTATCAGCGGAATGGCCAGCGGCTGCCCAATCAACAACTTAATTCCCGAGTGGAATGACCTGATCTATCGCAACCTCTGGCGCCAGGCACTGGACAGGCTGTTAAAAACCAACAACTTCCCGGAGTTCACCGGACGCGTCTGCCCGGCCCCCTGCGAGGGTTCATGCACATTGGCCAGCATCGATCCAGCCGTCACGATCAAGAATATCGAGGTCAGCATTGTTGAACGCGGCTTTGAGGAGGGGTGGATCCTTCCTGTTCCCCCCGCAGCACGTACAGGGAAAAAAGTTGCAGTTGTAGGCTCCGGACCCGCCGGTCTCTCTGCCGCAGCTCAACTCAACAGGGCCGGACACACCGTTACAGTCTTCGAACGCGCCGATCTTCCGGGCGGCCTTCTGATGTACGGAATTCCGAATATGAAGCTCGATAAGCGTCAGGTACTTCTGCGGCGCATCAAACTGATGGAAGCCGAAGGGATCAACTTTCTCTGCAACACCGAAGTCGGTGGGAGTGAACTGCCGGCGGCGAAGCTCCGCAATGAGTTTGATGCCGTTGTAATTACGACCGGCGCAACCCTGCCGCGCGACTTGCCGATCGAAGGGAGCAATCTTCAGGGAATTCATTTTGCCATGGAGTTTCTGACGGCCAATACAAAGGCCCTGCTGAATGGGAGCGATGATTATATTTCCGCCAGGGAGAAAGACGTCATTATCATCGGTGGTGGCGACACCGGGACAGACTGTGTCGGCACCTCGCTCCGTCATGCCTGCAGGACTGTCTGCCAGCTTGAAATACTGCCCCGTTCTCCTGAAGAGCGCGCCGCCGACAATCCCTGGCCGGAATGGCCCAAAATCCACAAGGTGGATTATGGACAGGAGGAGGCTGCGGCGAAATTCGGCTCCGATCCGCGGGTCTATCTTACGACCGCTACGAAGTTTGAAGGTGAAGAGGATGGCACCGTCAAGGCTGTGCATACGGTCCAGGTAGCCTGGGAAAAGAACGAGAATGGCCAGTTCATACCGAAGCCGGTCCCCGGCTCGGAGCAGATCCGTCCAGCTCAACTGGTGCTGCTTGCAATGGGCTTCCTCGGTCCGGAGCAACCCCTGATAGCTTCTTTCGGACTGGAGTGCGATCCGCGCAGCAACATCAAAGCCGAATTCGATAAGTACCGCACCAGCGTGCCGGGTGTATTTGCGGCCGGAGACTGCCGTCGCGGCCAGAGCCTCGTGGTATGGGCCTTTAACGAAGGGCGCGGTGCAGCGCGGGAGTGTGATCGCTACCTGATGGGTAGTACCGAACTGCCATAGCTGTAATAAATTATCATCAATATAACCTGCGAAGAAGCCCGGCCTTGTACCGGGCTTCTTTATTTGCGGCTGTTAGCTCTTGTTTCGGTATGAACAGTGCTATATAATCCCGAACTAATTACAGTCTCGGAAAGAGGACTTATACCAATTTCAAATCAAAGATGAAATCAAGGCGGCGAGGATTGAGGCGCCGAGGCGTACTGATAAGTACGCCCCGGTGCCGAAGATGAGCCAAGGATGATAGCGCTTTGATTTGGAATTGGAATTAAAGGTCGCCATGAAGCTAAACGCCAAACTTGTCATCATAATGCTCTCACTGCTAGTTGTAGCAATGCTGACCCTCTTTACTCTTAATCAGTATGCCCAGACCGACCTTGTCAACGAGATCCAGGAAAGCTCTCAGGAGATCTCAAAGGCTGTCCAGATGAGCATAGAAGACCTGACCTCCGCTGCCGAAACATCACGTCTGATGGATTATCTTACCACGGCGAGAGAAAAGGGGATCAACGAAATCAATATCATGAATACTGAAGGGGAGATTATCGACTCTTCGGATCCGGACAAAATTGGAAAGAAAAAAGACCTGAAAAAGCTTGAAAAGGGCGTGCATGCGGTTCCTCGCCAACAAATGACCGCCACAGTTCTTTCCCAGAAGCCCTACAGGGTGGTTGTTCCGGTTATTGTTGGCGATGAGCAACTGGGCTACGTGGAGGTCAATATGCTGCTCGACAATATCCGGGACATCCAGCACGCCAATTTCATCCGGCGCCTGTTTGCCACCTGCATGATCTTCGCTGTCGGTATCGCGCTGACTATTTTTCTGGCAAAGCGCTACACTACGCCGATTCAGAACCTGGTTGTCGACTTCAAAAGGATTTCGGCCGGAGATCTGTCTGTGACAATACCTGTTGAGAGCAATGACGAGATTGGAGAGATGGCCCAGGGCTTCAATAACATGGTAGAAAAGTTGCGTGAGCGGGAAGCTCTGGAAAAAAGACTCTACGAAGCCGAACACCTCTCACGCGTCGGCCAGCTGGCGTCAGGCATTGCCCACGAGATCCGCAACCCGCTCAACTATATCAGCCTGGCCATCGACCACCTAAAGGCTGAGATGCTCCCCTGCTGCGGCGAGAAGCGCACAGAACTGGAAGAGTTGACCAATAAAATCAAGGAAGAGGTGCGCCGCGCCAACTACATGGTGATCAACTTCATGAACTATGGCCGACCGCTCAAACTGAGACGCGTGCCGACCTCCTACACCGAACTCCTGAGCAGGGTGCTGCCTGTGTTAGAGAACCGCCTGCAGGAACAGCATATTACTGTGGATCTGCAGATTCCGGCTGATCTCCCCCCCTTGTGGATCGACCAGGAACTGCTCCGAAACTGCATCCTGAACTTCGTCAGCAATGCCGCCCAAGCCATGCCTGACGGCGGCACGATAACTCTTGGGGCCGAGCTTAAACAGGGAATGGTGGAATTGACTTTCGCAGATCAGGGAGTCGGCATCTCCCCTGAAGATATCAGCAAGATATTTCAACCCTATTTTACCACCAAAGATCTCGGCATCGGTCTGGGGCTGGCCATTACCGAACGGATCATCAAGGAGCATGGCGGTGAGATCCGTGTCGACAGCTCGCAGGATATGGGGACCCTATTTACAGTGCTGCTGCCGCTTGGGCCGGCATCAGAGGACAAAATATCCAAACAGGTGTGACCTATGCAGTTTAAGGAGATCCAAACGTGACGGGCATACAGGGCAGCATACTGATTGTAGACGATGAAAAGGGACAGCGTGACATACTGAGTCTGATCCTGAATAAAGAGGGTTACAGCGTGGTGGATGTTTCAGGAGTCGGCGATGCGCTGGCCCAACTCGAAAAAAATGAGTTCGACCTGATCATGACCGACTTGAAGATGCAGGGGCAGAGCGGACTTGATCTGCTCGAAAAGGTTCTGGCCGACGATCCGGAGCAGTGTATCATAATGATGACCGCCCACGGTTCGGTCGATTCGGCGGTGGAGGCCATGCGAAAAGGCGCCTTTGATTACCTCGAAAAACCGCTGGAACGAGACGATCTGGTGCTGACTCTGCGGCGCGCCTTCGAGCGCATCGGGCTGCTGCGCGAAAACCGGGTGCTGCAGAAGCGGATCGAATCGATCAAGACGATACCCAACATGCAGGGCGAACACCCCAAAATGAAGGAGGTCTTCAGGATAGTCGCCAAGATTGCCCACTCAACCTCCACGGTCCTGATAGTGGGTGAATCAGGTACAGGCAAGGAGCTGATCGCCCGGGCCATTCACGAAGGGAGTCCGCGCCGCGAAAATCCGTTCATGGCGATCAACTGCGCCGCAATTCCGGACACGCTTATCGAGAGTGAACTGTTCGGCCACGAGAAGGGGAGCTTCACCGGGGCAAACAGCCGCGAGATAGGAATTTTTGAAGCGGCTGACGGCGGCACGGTTTTCCTGGACGAGATCGGCGATATGAACTTTGCCATGCAGGCCAAGTTGCTCAGAGCCATCCAGGAAAAAGAGGTGCGCCGGGTGGGGGGCAAGGTTAATATCCCGCTGAATGTCCGCATCCTGGCCGCTACCAACCGGGAGCTGGAGCAGGAGATCAAGAAGGGGCATTTCCGTGAGGATCTCTTCTACCGCCTCAATGTCATTCGCATCGACCTCCCTCCTCTGCGCGAGCGTGGCAGTGATGTCAAAACTTTAGCCGATTTTTTCACAAATAAATTCAGCAGGGACTCCGGGATAGCGGTGGACGGCATTTCCAAGCCGGCGCTGAAATTGCTTATGAATTACACCTGGCCGGGTAACGTGCGGCAGCTGGAGTCGGTCATCGAGCGCTCGGTTCTGATGGCCGAGAGCAACTATATCGAACCGGACGACCTGCCGGCCGAAATTACCGCCCATGCTTCTCTGGCCGGCGGCATTCCAATCGACCTGCCGCCGGAGGGGATAGACTTTGAATCTCTCGAGAAAGGGTTGATCATAAAGGCGATGGAACGGGCCGACTGGGTGATCGGCAGAGCAGCGCCGCTGTTGGGGATGAGCTACAAGACCCTTCAGTATCGGCTGGAAAAGTTCGGAATCGAACGGCCGGAGAAACGTTCCAAGAATTATTGATGCTCTCCAAAGAACTCTTTCTGACAGGATTTACAGAATAAAATCAAAGGCCTTGATTTTGGTTTGACCCTCCTGAAGCTTTGGATTTTGATTTACCATCCGCATTTATCCTGTTAATCCTTTAGGCCCGCAACCTGGGTCTGTCCAAAATTGTTTGAGTTTCAAAAGAAAGATTTTTTTAAAGTTTTTTTCACACCCTCCGATAAGTTGAAACAACCGACAAAATTCACTGCGATACCGGCCAGGAAAGGGGGATGAAAAACGGCCAGGCAGAGGGATTTAAAAGGTACCCATTATTCAGCAGGCAACAACAACCGGACGGCAGAATGCCGTACCGAAAAAATCCAGAAAGGAAGTAAATAACCATGGCACTCAACGACATCTCCCTGACCTCCAGCATGAGGTCCAATCTGATTTCCCTGCAAACCACATCAACCCTGCTCAGCAGAACCCAGGATCGTCTCTCCACCGGTAAAAAGGTCAACAGCGCACTCGACAACCCGACCAACTTCTTCGCAGCCCAGAGCCACACCCAGCGCGCCGCCGACCTGTCCGTCCGCAAGGATGGCATGACCGAGGCCGTGCAGGGCGTCCAGGCGGCCAACAAGGGCATCACCGGCATCACCGCTCTGATCGAAGCGGCCAAAGGCCTTACCCAGGCAGCCCGTGCGGCAGACTCCTCCAACCGGGACAGCCTGGCCCAACAGTTCAATACGGTTCTGGACCAGATATCCGCACTTGCCTCCGACTCGGGCTACAAAGGGAAGAACTTTCTTAATACCGACTCCCTGCAGGTTCTCTTCAATGAAAACGGCCTTTCTGCTCTGACCATCAGCGGTTTTAACGCAACGGCAACGACCGGCCTGGGGATAAGCGGAGTTCAGGCAGCCGTATCCGGCGTCGCTTCCGGCTCTGTCGCAGGCACATCCGGCGACATGGCGGTCATCGCAGGCGCAGCGACCGTCAACTCCGGCACCCTGACGCTTTCCGGCACAAGCATCAACATCGCGGTCCACGCAGGAACACTGGACACAAATGTACCTGGATATGTTTTAGCCTCCGGCGTATATTTCGGCAGCGCCAACGCCCTGATCACATCGAACCAGGTCTCTGGTGGCGTTTCCGGCGGTGCAGTAACGCTTACAGCTACCGGCTTTGATTTTACCGGTATGAGCGCATTGGAAACCGGCGTTCTTACACTGAATGCTGTCTATATCAGCGGCGTAGCATATACCAACTATACTGGCGTTTTTGAACTTGGAACTTCGGGCGGCGGTGCCGGCATGTCATCTGGTGTCTTCACCGTACATATTATGTCAGGGGCCGATACTGCTGCCCTTGGCCTCAATACCGGCACCTCAATCTCCTTTGAATTCGGTGTGGCCAAACATGGCGCATCGGGTACCGGCCTGCAGTCTGCAACGAACATTACGGTGTTTAACCTGGCGACAGGCGATGTCGGAACGGGCCTTTCCCTGCTTGACACGAACACCGCTGCGAGCGGCACCGGCATGATGATTTTTGTTTCCGGTTCGGCTGTCGCAACCGGCAGCGCGTGGCTCTCAGGAAACAACGGGGCTGGCGGCACCTCCGGCAACAACCAGATAGTTTTCACCGGCCTTGCCGTACCGCCGGAATCCGGCGTCTCCTACACCTACAACACCGGATTCGTGGCCACGTCGACCACCGGCGCCCGCACCATGAACGAACTGGCGTACACCGGCACCGCCCTGGCGAGCGGCGAGTATATTTCAGAGGTCAGGATCAGCGGCACGGTTATAGATTCCGGCTACTACACCATCGCCAGTAATGTTGTGACATTCAATGCCGGCGCGGTATTGACCGGCCTGCTCCACTCCGGAGACGTTGTCGGCATTACTACTACCGCGAAAAAACTTGGATTCACAGTTTCAGGCACCCTGACCGCAGATCAGTATATCACGACCGGCTCGGTAACAGTCAGCGGTGCAGCTCTTGATTCCGGGTATTACACCATTGCAGGCGGCGTGATAACCATCAAGAGTGGCGCGCTTTCGGCGGGTGTGGCGCATTCCGGCTCGACAGTAACTTATACCGTTACAACCAATGCAGTCGCCGCGATAGGCGGCGGTTGGTCCGGCGACGCAGGTATCGACAATTCGGTTACGCAGCTCAATACTGCCGTCGATACCCTCCGTACCAAGTCAGCCAACCTTGCATCCAACCTGAGCGTTGTCACCATCCGTCAGGACTTTACCGACGGCATGATCAACACTCTGCTCAAGGGCGCCGACAACCTGACCCTGGCGGATATGAACGAGGAAGGCGCCAACATGCTGATGCTGCAGACACGGCAGCAGTTGGGTACAACCTCCCTCAAGATGGCTTCCGACGCAGCACAGTCGGTACTGAGACTCTTCTAGTAACCAGTGAAACGACCGGGAAACCGGCGGCATAATGCGGGGAGGGGGCAGAAGGCCCCCTCCCTTCAGGCCGGAGGGCAATACCATGGCAATGACAACACAACCTATCAAGAATGATCAGGCTGTAGCGCAAATAGTGAGCAGACAGACAACACCGCCTCAAACCTCACACTTGGCCTCAAAATTTTCACCGGCCATCAACGGGTCTGAAAAGTCCGACAGGTTTGCAGCGTCCAAAGATCTCCTTTCCGGTTCTGTAACCGCGCCTGCCAAGGAAGCGACAAGCCGTCTTGCGGCGCTTCAGGGCTCGAAAGAAACCAGCGATCTGCAGGTCCTGGCGGTGCGCACCAGCAAGGCGGTTGAGGAACGGATGGAGTCGGTGCGGGAAAAGTTGAACGAGATTGTCAACAGCTATCCTCCCTTCCTCCGCGGCAGCGAAAAGCGCCAGCAGTACCTGATGAGTATCAGCAGTATCCGTGATCAGATCGAGGCTATGACCATTCCCCCCATCAAGGTCGATAAACCGTCGCTTGATTCAGCTTCAGGCAACGGTGCGAAGCAGATGTGGGCGCAACTTTTTGATAAAATCGATATTCCTGCACTCGAAGCAAACGGGGCCAACGAGGCGAGCGATGCCCAGATTCGGGCGGCTTCCTCTGCAGTTGGCGCTATGAAGTCGGATCTTTCCGGACGGCGTGCCACACTGGAACGGCAACTGGTTTCATCGCCCCAGATTTCAACGCCGATAGCGCAGCAGATGAGCCAGGTTGCCGAGCATGGGTTGGCGGCGACAGATCTTTCCTTGACGGCCAACCTAAAAGGAGTATTGAGGAGTCTCTAAACATGACAAATACTTTTATACCGACAGGATGAAGGCGGCATGATACATATGCCGCCTTCATCCTGTCATAGTTTTGACCCGCCACTTTTCCTGCCAAATTTTTGACAATTTATCAACATCCAAATCAATGAAATACAACCGATTACCCCCCTACCCCGCAAGCTTTCAAGTAGGCACATTTCGTGCACACTTCTTTGCAGGCATTTCAGATTAATGCCTCTGCTCAGACAGGATTAACTGGATTTACAGGACAGAATCGAAAACATTATATCTGGTTTTAACCATTTGGAAGTTATTTTGGTTGGTTTTCAAAATCCGGATTTATCCTGTCAATTCTT
>JAQTRC010000058.1:0-5583 GCA_028712665.1 Desulfuromonadaceae bacterium | reverse complement strand
TTGGACAGGATTAACAGGATTTACTGGATAAGGTCAAAAAGCAGGATACTTGGTTTTAACGATCCTGAAGCTTTTATCATGGTTTTAATCCGAATTTATCCTGTCAATCCTGTCAAAATGGTTAGTTTGTTAAATCCTAACTTTTACGGAGATAACCGTGGCGCTTAAAATATCCTTAAAAGCGAACGAGAAAATAATTCTTGCCGGAGCGGTGATCAAGAACGGTCCGCACCCTTCTGTTTTTTTCATAGAGAACAACGTACTTGTCCTGCGAGAGCGGGATATTTTGACCGAGGAGCAGGCGGATACGCCCTGCAAGCGGATTTATTTCACGGTGCAGTTGATGTACCTGGATGAAAAGAACCTGGCGCATTATCACTCTGTTTACTGGAGACAGATAGCGGAGTTGACCGATGCCGTAAAGACGATGTGGCCCCTGGTAACGGAGATGAACGAGCACATTCTGACGGTTGAATACTACAAAGCGCTCAAGGTTGCAAAAAAGATGATAGCCTACGAAAAGGAGCTCCTGGACCATGCAATACAACGCGTCTAACTTATATGCAACGATGCAAAAAGATGGACTTACCGGCAGGGCGCTGGAGGCACAGGTACTGACCCGCGCAGCCAACATGCTGAAAGAGTGCAAGAATCATTGGGGCGAAGATGGTCATGACGACCGGTTCGACACGGCGGTTCGTTTCAACCAGAAGGTATGGACCTTTTTTCAGGCCGAACTGACCGATCCAGAGAATCCGCTACCGAAAGAGATCAGGGAGAATATTCTTAGCCTGAGCATCTTCATTGACCGCAGGCTGCTGGAGGTGTTAATAAACCCGACACCTGAACCGCTTACGGCAATAATTAATATCAACCAGAACATTGCCGCCGGATTGATGGTCAAACCAAACAGTGACTCCGCCTTAGCCGGTACGCCTGAACCCGGCAAAATGAGAGTATCGGTATAGTATCTTGGAACAGTTATTTATTCGCGACTAACCCCTCTAAATCTCCCCTTACCTAAAAGGGGAGACTTCAAGACTTCCCCCCTTAGATAAGGGGGGATTGAGGGGGGTTAGATTTAGATGTTACAGGGTACTAGTCCAAAATCTTTTTTTGACAGACCCAGTTGCGGGCCTAAAGGATGAACAGGATTTACAGGATAAAATTGAAGAGCTTGATTCTTGTTTTACCCTCTTGAATCTTTTGATTTTGGTTTTATCCGCATCTATCTCTGTTAATCTATGTCCAAATGCTTTTAAGTCGGTTTTTTTGAGAGGGGGGTTGCTTTAATGCTGGTAAAGATTTCGACAATCGAGTTTGAAGTCAAGAATACGCTGCCTGGCGTCAAAAATATGGTAACCCGGATTGACGAGACCATGCAGGAACTTAAAGCCGAGTTCAGCCATCTGATAGTGGATGGTGTGGCGGTGAGCGATGCCTCGCTCGACTATGTAAAGCAAAACCGGAAGGATATCAGACTGGTCGAGGTGATATTCGTTACGGAGGATCAGAAACTACTGAAGAACAAGGCCGTAAAAACTGCGTCACGTACAAAACCAGGTACAATAAAGGTAACAATATCCAACATAGTATTTGAAGCGAAAAACAGTCTCCCTGGTCTGAAAAAAATGTTCGGCCAGATAAATGAGTACATGAATGATTTTCAGGTGTACTTCAGTCATCTGCGTGTGAACGGCAACGATGTAACCGATGCGCCGTTTGATTATTTGGTGAATAACCGTCAAGACATCCATGAGGTTGAAGTTGTTTTTCTTACGGCAGAGCAGTATATGGAGCAGGTACTCTCCATCACACAAACGTTTTTGGACAACGCGGTTCCAACAATTAAGACTATTGCAAACCAATTTTACCAGAAACCGGATGACGAAACCTGGAAAGGCTTCAACGTCGCGATGGAAGGTATAAGAAACATTGTGGAACTTATCAACCAGCTTATAAGAGATCCCCTGTTCTCCAGAAGGGTGGATGGGATCGCAAGCCTGGGCAATAATTTACAGAAAAGTTTGGAAAGCATGGCTGGGGCCTTGCAGTCGGGAGATAACACCCTGATTGCCGATCTGCTGCATTATGAGATTGTCCCGTTTATGGAAGATATGCACAAAACATTGAACAAACTTTCACTGGAGAGCAAGAATGTTGTTAGTTGAAAATCTCCTCGTTATGAAAAAGATTTTTCCTGATGTGATGGTCCAGGGATTAAAGAAGATCGATTCGGAATTGGGATCTTCCAACTTCACGGTTCTGCCGGCAAAAAACGGCATGCCGACGCTTGCGCTGCAGGATGAAACCGGCAATCTGAACTATCTGCACAGCAGTTACGATCCCTGTAAGGAGGCGGAGAGCTTCATAGAACGGATGGATGAAGCGCAAGTCAAAGACACCGAACATGTGTTCTTTTATGGAATGGGCCTAGGATATCATATAGAGGCGTTTAACAGAAAATATCCCGACAAGTATTTCACGATATATGAACCGAGCCCGCAGGCATTCTGTCATTTTCTTTCGACAAGACAGCTTGCCAAGTTTCCCACAAAAAAATTGCACACTCTTTTCATCGAATTTTCCGAGGGGGACCGGGAACGGAATCTCAACCTGTTCTTCTGGAACAAACTTGGCCTCGAAAAATTGATATTTGTTACCCTGCCGAGTTATGAGCGGGTGTTCAAGGATATTTTCGACCCTTTTTCCAAGATCTTTGTAGAAAAGATGAAGGACGCGAGCAGCAACAAGGTCACTCAAGCCTATTTCCAAAAACGATGGACCGTGAACAGCATGCTCAATTTCAAGGAAAATCTGGTCAATGACAGCATATTCGATTGCAACCCCGATTATTTCAGGGGGAAGCCGGCTATACTGGCTGCGGCCGGTCCGTCGCTCTCCTTTGAGATGGAGAGTCTCCGGAAGATCCGGGATGAAAATCTGGCCTATATCTTTTCGGTAGGCTCTGCCATCAAGGCGCTTCTTTCTAAAGAAATTCACCCTCATGCAGCGGTCACAATGGACCCGGGCATGGCAAACCTGCTTGTCTTCGAGGATGTCATCAATCAGGGAATCGATGACATACCGCTTATTTATGGCACATCGGTAGGGTACGAAACATTGGCGCGTTACACAGGACCAAAGCTTTATATGACCATGGATCGTGATCTCACGACCCCTTATTACTTCAATTCAGATAAATCCGATATTCTCGACATTGTCGGCGATGCGCCAACTATTGCAATAACGACCCTGCAGCTTATGATCAAGCTCGGGTTTGATCCAATTATCTTTGCGGGCCAGAATCTTGCCCTTTATGATAACAGCAGGTATGCGGAAGGGGTAAAATACAGCTACAGGGCGGAGAATCATAAGGCAACCACCGCAGAACTGAACAATACGGTGGAGACGGAAGACGTATTCGGCAACAAAATTCAAACATTTCAGTCCTTCGTGTTTTCTCGTAAAATCATGGAGGCACATATTTCATCGTGTAAAACAGCGAGTAAAGGCGAAAGAGCATTCATAAACACAACCAGATTCGGCGCCAAAATCGATGGAGCCCCTTACAAAACATTCGAGGAGCTTTTTGAGACGGATTTGCAGAAACCGGTCGTGCAACAGAACTGGTATATTCCCGCGGTAAAAAATAAGCCGCTCAAAAAAAATCTTGAAATGCTCGACGAAAAGATGAACAACGAGCTCGAAAGACTTTGGGAGATAATAGATGCGGCTGAACAACAGTTGGCCCATGTAAAAAAGATAAGCAAATACGGATCGTCAAGAACCATCAACGATGAGTTGATCCGTTTTGATAATATTTTTAATAAAATACTGAATAATTCGTTTTACAAATGCCACGTCGCGTCAATGTTGATGGTGGAGTTGTCTATCATAAATAACAGAACGCAGAAAATGAGAACGGAACGCCAGTTTTCCGTGCGAGCCGAGAAAACAGTCTATGAGTTCAGTCGTTTTTTTGAAGAAATGAAACATGACATCAACAAATATTCGAAACCGATTTATGCACAGATCAGGGAGGCCATCGCAAATTATTCAGATGAGGCGGCCTCGGAAACAGACCGGGAGGCAACAGAATGCTAAAAGGTAAATCGATACTTATAACCGGAGGAACCGGTTCGTTCGGAAAAAAATTCGTCGAGATGACATTGAAGCAGCACCCTGGAGTTGAGCGGCTGGTAATCTATTCCCGAGATGAATTGAAGCAGTATGAGATGAACCAGATTTTCTCGTCACGGGAGTACCCCCAGATACGCTACTTTATAGGCGATGTACGCGACCGGGACCGCTTGATCCGTGCTTTTGAGGGGATTGACACCGTTATTCATGCGGCAGCGCTGAAGCAGGTGCCGGCCTGCGAGTACAACCCCTTTGAAGCGGTGAAGACCAATATCATGGGCGCCCAGAATGTAATTGAGGCTGCCATCGCCTCGGGGGTCAAACAGGTCGTGGCGCTCAGCACCGACAAGGCGGCTGCTCCGATCAATCTCTATGGGGCGACCAAGCTCTGCTCGGACAAGTTGTTCACCGCTGCCAACCTGTTTCGAGGCAAGCGCGATCTGAACTTTTCCGTGGTACGTTACGGTAATGTGATGGGAAGCCGCGGAAGTGTGATTCCCTTCTTTCTTAACGAGCGTCGCAAGGGTATTATTCCGATAACAGACGAAAAAATGACCCGTTTCAACATCAGCCTGGAAGATGGTGTCAACCTTGTTTACTTCGCCATTCAGCATATGTGGGGGGGAGAAATATTCGTGCCGAAGATCCCTAGTTATCGCATCACCGAACTTGCCGAGGCCATAGCTCCCAACTGCCGGATAGAGCATGTTGGCGTTCGCCCCGGAGAAAAGATTCACGAAGAGATGATCACCGAGACAGACGCGCTGAATACTGTAGAGTTCGACAAATATTTTGTCATAATGCCCTCTTACCCCACGTGGGATCTGGAAAAGTATGTAAAAACCTATAACGGGAAGCCCTGTCCGCAAGGTTTTCGCTACAATAGCGGCGAAAACAGCGACTGGTTGTCGGTGGACCAGATCCGCGAAATGGTAAGGCTCCATGTTGATCCTGGGTTTATAGTGGAATAAATTGATCAGCATATCTGTAAACCGTAAATAAAACCTTTACCAGACAGGATTAACAGGATTTACAGGATAGAATTTAAAACGCCGGGCCTGGTTTTTCATCCGAATTTATCCTGTTAATCCTGTCAAATAAAGATTGTGCTTAATAACCGTAATGAACAAAAGAAGAAAGAGCCCACTTAAATGGCCGACAACTTCATCCCCTATGGTCGTCAATCCATATCTGAAGCGGATATTCAGGCTGTCGTCGATGTGCTCCGCTCCGACTGGCTTACCCAGGGGCCTTCGGTAGAGCGCTTCGAACGCTCTGTTGCAAACTACTGTAAAGTCGAACACGCCGTGGCGATCAACAGCGCCACTTCCGCACTGCACATCGCCTGTCTTGCCGCCGGGCTCGGTCACGGCGATATCCTCTGGACCTCCCCCAACACATTTGTGGCTTCCGCCAACTGTGCCCTCTACTGCGGGGCAA
>JAQTRC010000057.1:9359-20622 GCA_028712665.1 Desulfuromonadaceae bacterium | reverse complement strand
TTGGGAAAAACAGGGACATAATCTGCGGTGTTGAAATGGTACGTGGTTGTACAGCCCGCAAGAACAGCCATGGCAAATATAACAAGCGCGGACAAATACCGTAATGACGCACCAACTATTATAAAATTAACTGACCTCATAGATTTCTCCGCATAATTAAGTTTTTTCTATCATAGATGCTACTCCTTGGAAAAGCGACCGTCAAAGCAATTTATATGGATTTTGGAATCTGCAAAAGCCCAAGCATCGCATGCTTGATAATGATTGAGTCCCCTGATAATGTTGCAAATCTTCAATTGACACCCCTCTGCTAAAAATGTATACAGTATGCAGTTTACTCATTCATAACATCAGCTCGACACTCCACAATATCCCACGAAGGAGGAACACCGATGATTGAAGCTTATCTTGCCCATGAGAAGGAGAGGGGGGCTCAAGGCATACCCGCACTCCCAATCACTCCTGAACAGACCGCCGATCTTTGTAAGTTGCTGGTCAAACCGCCCAAGGGAAAAGAGAAGTTCCTGCTTGGTCTGATCAGGGATCGCGTTTCCCCCGGTGTTGATCCGTCCGCCAAGGTGAAAGCCGAGTTCCTGGCCGGTGTCGTTAGCGGCAAGATCAAATCGCCGCTGGTTACTCCGGTTGACGCCATCAAGATGCTCGGCACGATGATCGGCGGCTACAACGTGGCCCCGCTGGTTGCCGCACTAAAGGATAAGAAGCTTGCCGATGAGGCGGCTAAAGCCCTGTCCGGCATCGTGCTGGTCTATGATGCGTTCGACGAAGTTGCCAAGATGGCTACCACCGGCAAAAACGCCGCAGCTGCAAAGGTCCTTAAATCGTGGGCCGATGCCGACTGGTTCACGCATCGCAAAGGGGTGCCAGAGACAATCAAGGTCAAGGTGTACAAGGTTGACGGCGAAATCAACACCGACGACTTCTCTCCTGCAGGCGACGCCTGGAGCCGTCCCGACATTCCGCTGCATTCGCTGGCCATGGGCAAGACCCGCTTCAAGGACGGCCTCGCAACCATCGCCAAGTTCCGCAAGGAAGGCTTCCAGGTTGCCTTTGTCGGCGACGTCGTCGGCACCGGCTCTTCCCGCAAATCCGCCTGCAACTCGGTTCTCTGGGCGATCGGCGATGAGATTCCCTGCGTACCGAACAAAAAAACTGCCGGGGTGATCATTGGCGGCGTCATCGCTCCGATCTTCTTCAACACCGCCCAGGACTCCGGCGCGCTGCCGCTGAAAGCCGACGTAACCGGTATGAAGACCGGCGACGTGATCGTGATCGATACCAAGAACGGTGTCATCACCGACGAAAAGGGGAAGAAGGTTCTCTCCAAGCTTACCATCACACCTAACACCGTACCGGACGAATTCCGCGCAGGTGGTCGCATTCCGCTGATTATCGGCCGCGCGGTAACCGACAAGGCCCGCAAAGTTCTGGGTCTAAAGCCGACCACGGTATTCACGCTGCCTGACAATCCCAATCCTAAAGCCAAACAGGCTTTCTCGCTGGCCCAGAAGATGGTAGGTGTAGCCTGCGGAGTAGCCGGCATCATGCCGGGCACTGCATGCGAGCCGAAGATGACGACGGTCGGCTCACAGGATACTACAGGTCCGATGACCGCCGACGAGCTCAAAGAGCTTGCATGCCTGAAGTTCCAGGCTCCGATGTACATGCAGTCGTTCTGCCACACCGCCGCTTATCCGAAACCTGCCGATGTCAAGATGCACAAGACACTTCCCGGTTTTACCTCCGAACGTGGAGGTGTAGCCCTGCGTCCCGGCGATGGCGTCATTCACTCCTGGCTGAACCGCCTGCTGCTCCCTGACACCGTCGGTACCGGCGGCGATTCTCACACCCGATTCCCGATCGGCATCTCCTTCCCGGCCGGTTCCGGTCTGGTGGCTTTTGCCGGCGCGATGGGCTTCATGCCGCTGGATATGCCTGAATCCGTTCTGGTCCGCTTCAAGGGAAAGCTGAACACCGGGATCACCCTGCGTGACGCCGTAAATGCAATTCCGTTCTGGGCCATCAAGCAGGGGCTTCTGACCGTGCCGAAGAAAAACAAGGTGAACGTTTTCAATGGCCGCATACTTGAGATGGAAGGCCTCCCCGATCTGACTGTCGAACAGGCGTTTGAACTGACCGATGCCGCGGCCGAGCGTTCGGCTGCCGCCGGTTGTATCCAGCTGTCCGAAAAATCGGTTGCCACTTATCTGAAATCCAACGTGGCGCTGATGAAGAAGATGATTAGCGATGGGTACTCGGATGCCAACACCCTGAAGAACCGAATAAAGGCAGTTGAGGCATGGCTCAAAAAACCGGCGCTGCTGAAAGCCGACAAGGCTGCCGAGTACGCAGCCGTGATTGAAATCGACCTGAAAGAGATCACTGAGCCGATCCTGGCCTGCCCGAACGATCCTGACGATGTCAAGCTCCTCTCCAAGGTAGCCGGCACGAAGATTCAGGACGTCTTCCTCGGTTCCTGCATGACCAACATCGGCCACTTCCGTGCCGCCGCCGAAATCTGGCGCGGCCAGAAGTTCAACCCTGAAGTTCGCACCTGGATCTGCCCTCCGACCCGCATGGATCAGGCCCAGCTCAAAGATGAAGCATATTTCTCGGTTTACAGTGCTTTTGGCGCACGCATCGAAATCGCCGGCTGTTCGCTCTGCATGGGCAACCAGGCCCGCGTACCGGATGGTGTCAATATGTTCTCGACCTCGACCCGTAACTTCGATGACCGTATCGGCAACGGAGCCAGGGTATATCTCGGTTCCGCCGAACTGGGCGCAGTAACGGCTCTGCTGGGAATACTCCCTAAACCGGCCGAATTCCTCAAAATCTATAAAGAGAAGATCGAGCCGAACAAGGAAAAAATTTACAAATATCTGCAGTTTGATCAGATGCCGGAATACAAGTAATCTCTGAAATAATTAAATAAAAAACAGCCCGTCCGGATTTCCCGGCGGGCTGTTTTGCTTGATTTTTTGTAGTTATCATGCCAATCTCGGACAAAGATGCCGATAGAGTTTGTCTAAGCTGCTCAATAATTATATTGTAGGGGGGCTCTATGAGGTTGCAAATACTCGGAAGTGCAGGCGCCGAATATCCTGGCTTCCATCCGCCTTCCTTTCTGATAGATGGCCAATTACTACTGGATGCGGGAACCATCGGTTCTGTGTTGAGCGAAGAGGAACAATGGAAAATCCGTGATATTTTCATCACGCATTCACACTTGGATCATATCAGGAGTGTTCCGGCGCTGGCAGACAATATCATCATGAAGAACCTGAAACATACGGTTACTGTGCATGGCACGGCAGATGTGATATCAGCATTGCGGGATCACATGTTCAATGGCGTCATCTGGCCCGATTTTACGAAAATACCCTCAGCGAAAGATCCTGTAATATTGTATTCCATCATAGAGCCTTATCTGGAATTTGCTGTCAAAGGTTATACCGTTCAGGCTATTCCGGTTAACCACACCGTACCGGCTGTCGGTTACCGCGTAAATTCCGCTTGCAGGACACTGGTTTATACCGGTGACACAGGACCAACCGAAGATATATGGAACTATTGTTCGGGGGTGGATGCCCTTATAGTTGAAGTTTCTTTCCCCAATAATATGGAATCGTTGGCTCAGGTTACCAGGCATCTCACATCTTCGATGCTGATTGACGAACTTTCCAAAATTGCCGAATTACCCAAGCGTATATTTGTTACCCACCCCAAACCACAGTACTACGACATCATCCGGAGAGAAATCGAATGCCTTGGGATTGACGGTATCGAACTTCTTCATGATGGTTCGGTGTACGACATCTGAAACAGATCAAACATCTATGATAAATACGCTGGGTCGATTTTTCCTTGTCAGGTTATTACTTCTGATTGATATTATCAGCATGGTCTCGCTGGCGTTCAGAAATGCTATTCGCGCCTGCACCCATGGAACCGTCGCCATTAGGATGGTGTTACTGAGACAGCTTTATTTTACCGGACTGGAAGCTACACACGTTATAGTCATCATCGCGGTTATAATCGGAACGGTTATTATCGCACAAGTTGAAAGTCTGGTCGGCGATAACGGTTCGTTAACGGGCAAGATACTTGTCTGGGTAGTATTACGTGAGTTGGCGCCGCTCTTGACGGCTATTATTGTAATTGCCCGTAGCGGGACAGCGATATCCACAGAACTTGGATCGATGAAGATCAATGGTGAGATTGAATCGATCGAGATGCTTGGAATATCTGCGGACAGTTACCTCGTAATGCCTCGCATTCTGGGCGTTACCGCTTCCATGGTCATTCTTACGGTCTATTTTGTGCTGACAGTTTTTGTCGGCAGCGTCATCGTAGCCTCCATTGGATGGCATATCCCTTATGACCATCTTTTTCAAGGCATCATGGCATCGTTGGGAATAAAGGAAGTTGTCATGCTGTTTTCTAAAAGTGTTTTTTTTGGTCTGTTTGTTTCTTCGATCTGCTGCTGGTATGGATTGGGTGTCGGGCAGAGTGCCACAGAAATTCCTCAGGCAGCGACTCGCGCCGTTATGACAAGCCTCTTCGCGGTGTTTGTACTTGACGGCTTGATTACCTATATGGTTTCCCTCACTTTCTTCTGATCCACCCAGGAAAATGCTATGGAGAATATTGAAAAAAAACAGACTAGTCAGCCACAACGCCTCTGCAGCGAGATTCAGCTGTTCGATCTGTGCGATCTTGATTCGTGCTCGTGCAGCTTAATAGAGAGTGGGCGTTTCTGTTCCAATGAAGTTTTAGTGTCAAATTTTGAGAAGATTGCCGGGGAAGAACTGGCTCCGCCTCAACTATACATCGATGAAGAAGAGGATTACATGGATGATGAGACGGAAGAAGAGGACATTTACGATCTGTACGATGATGAGCTGGATCAGATGGATGACGAAAGGAATCTATATTAGAACTTCAGTTCAGACGCTCAGAGGAATCGTTTGCCGGCGCACTTTTCCCATTGCTGGCGAGAAATGGATAGAAACAGATCGGTAATTTCCGGGTCGAACTGTGTCCCTCGGCACCTGACTATTTCTGCCGATACGGCGTCTAGTGAAAGAGCCCGGCGATACGGGCGGTCTGACGTCATGGCGTCGA
Source organism: Desulfuromonadaceae bacterium (assembly GCA_028712665.1). Lineage (GTDB taxonomy): Bacteria > Desulfobacterota > Desulfuromonadia > Geobacterales > Pseudopelobacteraceae > JACRCG01. The sequence goes on along the minus strand of JAQTRC010000057.1, from coordinate 15,477 downwards.
GAGTGTCAACCAGCGAGAAGATGCGTCCTCCGATAGGTATTTGATTTCCTTTGAGCTGTTTTGGATAGCCTGTGCCGTCAAACCGTTCATGATGGCTCAGAATTATTTCTGCAGGTACCTTCAGAAATGTGACTTCGGACAGAATAGCATAGCCTACCTGCGGGTGCTTCCGCATCTCTATCCATTCATTATCATCAAGCTGCCCCGGCTTGAGCAGGATATTATCGGAAATACCTATTTTCCCTATATCGTGAAGCAGGGCCCCCTTAGCAAGTTCCTCCAGTTCTTTTCCTGCAATTCCGAGGCGTTTACCTATAAAAGTCGTGTAGTTCATGACACGCTCCGAATGCGACCCCACCTCTTTTTCTCTCGCATCCAGCGCCTTGACAAGGGCCGTCAAGGTTTCGTCGTAGGCATGCGCCAGGTCATTCATTGTCTTGCGGATCTTTTCGGTCTGTTCCATCACCTTGAACTCAAGGCTGACCTGATAATGTTTTTTCTCAATCGCGAGGTTGCGCCTCTCTATCAGATTTTTAACGGTCAGGACTACACGGTTTATTCCAAATGGCTTGGTGATGTAGTCATCAGCTCCCAGGTGTATGCATTCCATCGCCGTGTTCATGTCAGAGAGGCCTGTAATCATAAGCACGGCAATGTCCGGATCAACTTTTTTTATGTCGCGGAGTAACTCGACTCCGCTTCTTCCGGGCATCATAATGTCTGAAATCACAAGGTCGATAGCTTGATTACCAAGAATATTGAAAGCGTCATCGACATTGGAGGCCTGGTGGCAGACATAGTCCTCCTGCAACATGGTTGAGGTCAATAAGTCTCTAATCATTTCCTCGTCATCTACAATCAGGACTTGTTTTTTCATAGATATGGCCCCTGCTGAAATTTTTTAGCTCCGGTCAAACAATTATGTACAAGGTTCGAGAGTTCAACAGCGCTGAACGGTTTCATAAGAAAACCAAACTCCTCTGCAGGATAATTGGCTTCATTTATATTTTCCTCAGTATATCCGGACATGAATAAAACCTTCAGGCCAGCTCTTTTCTCCCGCATCATCATTGCCATCTCGGTCCCGGACATTTCAGGCATCATGACATCAGTTAGAAGTATATCTATATCGTCAACATACTGATCGAATATCCTCAGAGCTTCAAGCGGACCCGATGCGGTAAGAACCCTGTAACCGAGAGAGCTGAGAGTAACCGAGGCCAGATTAAGGACTGACGGCTCATCCTCTACCACCAGAATCAGGTTTTCCGCTCCCTGGCACCCGATACTCGTTTCATGAGAGGAGCCGGCCTTGGAAACTTCCGGCGTCTGGCTGATTCTGGGGATATACAATCTGAATTCAGAGCCGATTCCAACTTCACTGAGTACCTTGATATAACCGTTACTCTGATTAATTATACCGTAAACGGTGGCGAGACCAAGTCCGGTCCCATACTCTTCTTTTGTGGTGAAGAACGGTTCGAAGATACGGGCTAAGACCTCTTCCGACATACCGATTCCGGTGTCCCGGACAGATATCATCACATACTCGCCTTCCGAAGCCCCCTGGTTCCGGCTTACAAATTTTGAGTCGATGAGACAGTTGGCGGTTTCGATTGTGATTGTGCCGCCACGCGTCATAGCATCTCTTGCATTAATTACAAGATTCATGATTACCTGTTCAATCTGACTCGGATCCGACTTGATAAGTCCGATATCTGTGGCGAGATGTGTGATGAGGGAAATATTTTCGCCAATCAAACGACAGAGAATTTTGTGGAGGCCTGATATTAATGTGTTGATCTTTAGAGGTTGGGGATCAAGAACCTGGCGTCTGCCGAAAGCCAGTAACTGGCGGATGAGGGATGTGGCGCGCTCACCGGCGCTTACTACCTGTTCGATATCCCTTTTAATCAGATCATTACTGCCCGCCTTCTGTATTGCCAGGGTGCAGTATCCGTTAATGACAGTAAGAAGATTGTTGAAATCATGTGCAATCCCGCCCGCCAGCTGGCCGATAGCCTCCATTTTCTGGGAGTACATGAGCTTGTCCTTGGTTGATTTACGAACCATCTCAGCCCTGGCTGCACTTATGGCAAGTGCGCATGAATTGGCAAAGATTTCAAAGTCCTCAATATCATAGCCGGAATATCCACGTTCACTGTTTGCCATTCCGATCATGCCGATCATCCCGGAACCAATTTTAAGCGGGAAACCCGCAAAACTGTGTAATAGCGGGGTAGAGATCCGGTCTAAACATTCCCTCCAGACATTGTCGTCGGTGCCGTTTACAACAACGGTTCTCTTTTCAATAACCGGCGCCATGAAAAGAGATGAATTCAAAGGAATTTCATAATGACCATGCTGTATGAGTTCATTCTGTATATCCCGGAATCCGGTGACTTCGGAAATCGGATCGAGCGAAGTCATTGAAATGGCCAGAATGTCGGCGTTTCCGTTAGGGAGAATATCGTAGAGTAGGGCAAAAGATGAGCTGGTGACAGACATGCAGGTTTCGAGGATTATCCCGGCCATTTCCGACAGGCTGCCGTTCTCCATGAATTTGCGATTGGCGGCAATAATCGATTCTGTCAGCAATAACCGGCGATGTTGATGCTCTTCCATTTGACGCTGAAGGGTGATGTCTTCGGAAACCTTAATGAAATGTGATATCTCGCCATCTCTTCCTTTGATTGCAGAAATTACTGCTTTGTCGATATATAAGGTTCCATCTTTGGTGCGGTTGAAAAATTCACCGCTCCAGTCAGCACCTGTGCCTATGATTCCCCACATCCGCTCATAGAAAGCGGCCGGCATCCGCCCCGATTTTAGAATCGCCACATTTTTTCCGACGGCCTCTCCATAAGAATAACCGGTTACTCTGCTAAACGCAGGATTTACATACTCTATGATGCCGTCACTGTCAGTTATGAGCAGCTGGCCAAATCCGATTTCAGCGGCCCGCTGAAACTTGCGCAGCTCTGTTTCAGCAAACTTTCCTACAACATCGCTTATGGCAAGCTCTGAATTCATTGAGCAGGCGCCCTCTATTCTCCGGTATTAAGCCATTCTTCCTACCTTGTAGCATTCATTTACCCTGTTTTCAAGTGACAACACGTGTGGTATATAGAACGGCATATCAAAAAACATTTTGCATGAGGCTCATTTTGTAACCATGTTCAGTCAATGGCCATTTTTGATACCATTTGTGTCGATGGCCGCCGGCTTGACTCTTTCGGCCGAAACAGACAGCTCCTGTTCGCTTCTTACGCTGGCCGCCGGGTTTGCCTGCCTGCTGATTTCTTCGTTTCATCGCAATAGACTCATCTTTTCCGCCTGCGCCTCCCTGTTATTTTTCCTCTATGGGCTCTACGCCCTTTCCCCCTGGTTAACTCCGGATTCTTCACCCGCATCAATCCGATACCGCACTTCAGATACAGCCGTGGCGCTTGAGGGGATTATCGCATCTCGTCCTCAACTCTCTCCGAACGGCAGTAATTTAATCGTCAGAACAGAGAAATTGATTCGTAATAATCTGGCGGAACCGGTCAGGGGCAATCTGATGCTCTATCTCTCTGAAGGCGATCTCTCCCTTGCCCGAGGAGACAGAATCCGCTTCTTGACTCGTATATCGGTTCCCCGCCTCCTGGGGTTGCCCGGTGAATTCGATTTCCCGCGATATCTCGCTTTTCAGGGAGTTTCAGCAATAGGCCGTGTCGTTTCGCAAGAAGATATAGTACTGATCAGACGGGGAGCCGAAGAACCTCTCCTGCGCTCAATCGACCTGGCCGCCCGTCGAGTGGGAGATGCCATCCGTCTGGCCGTTGCGGATGAGAGGGTTTCTTCGATTCTTGCCGCGCTTCTTATAGGAGATCAAAAAAGGATCCCCCGAGAACTGGCGGATGCCTACAGCAGGGCCGGAGTCAATCATATTCTTTCAATCTCGGGCTTCCACGTCGGTATTATCGCCGCTTTCATCACTCTGGCGTCATTATGGCTGTTCACACGCTTTGAATATTTGACCTTGCGCTGCAATGTTCGCCGTCTTGTGGTGCTTCTGGCGGTTCCTTCCATGTTTATCTACCTCTTTCTGACCGGTAATGCTCCGGCAACGGCCAGGTCTGTCATCATGTTAGCGCTGTTTGCATCTGCTCTCTATGCAGAGCGGGAGAGCGATCCGATTAACACGCTTCTTATGGCGGCATTTTTACTGGTTGCCATAAATCCGCCGACCCTTTTCGATATCTCTTTCCAACTCTCTTTTCTCTCTTTATGGGGGATAATAATCACAGTTCCGCCTTTAACGGAGCGCATATCCTCAGTCGCGTCCGCCTCCGGTCGCGCCATTCTGTTTTTTATTGCGGCATCTGTTGCGGCTTCATTCGTTACTCTGATACCGGTACTTTTTATATTCAAGGTTGCGTCGCTGAACGGGATACTGACAAACTTCCTGATTGTGCCGCTGCTGGGGTATGGGGCTGTTCTGGCAGGATTTTGCGTCCTGCCGCTGCTCTTTCTTCTCCCTGTATACAATCAGATATTCCTCTGGCCGTCAGCCAAACTTATAGAACTCTCCAACTGGATCATTACAGGTTTTGCCGCTCTTCCGGTGATAAGATTCCATGGAATTACGAAGTGGGACATGTTTTTCTTTCTGTTATTCATGGCTGGAATGACCTTTATCCGGAACATAAAAAAACGATTTGCTCTCGGAGCGGCACTCTCTGCCGCCGCCCTGTCGATGCATGTTCTGCAGCCGCTCCACGCCGACGGCAGGCTGCATATAACGATGTTAAGTGTGGGGCAGGCCGAATCGCTGCTGCTGAGACTTCCGGACGGCAAAACATTGCTGGTTGATGGTGGCGGGTATCTGCATGATAACGGAAACGATTTCGGCCAGCGCATTCTGGCTCCGGCCCTTGGAGCGCTGGGAGTAGACCGGATAAACTGGATGATTTCCACCCACGACCACCCCGACCATATCGGAGGACTGGCTTTTGTAATCAGACATTTCAACGTAGGCGAATTCTGGAGTACTCCAACAGGGTTGACTGCCGGCTATTCCAGTGATGTCATATCCGCACTTTCAGAGCGGCTTACGCCGGTGCATAAATTGGCAGCCGGCGAGACTCTAGGGCTTTCCGGGGGAGTTTCACTCAAAGTGTTTTCACCGGACAATAGAGTTGTCAGGCATTCTGATGACGATGAGATGGACGCCAACGAAGAGTCGCTCGTATTCAGATTGACTTTTGGGAAATTCAGCATGCTTTTTGCCGCAGATGCCGGTTTTGCGGCTGAACAGCGGATATTGTCCCGCGGATATGGAGTGGAATCAACTGTTTTGAAGGTAGCCCATCATGGCAGCCGTTACTCAAGTTCGGAGGAATTTCTTGATGAGGTAAATCCCCGATTGGCTCTGATTTCGGCGGGAGCAGGCAACCGTTTCGGCCTTCCTTCTTCGCGAACGCTGGATCTGCTTGACAGCAGAAAAATTCCCGTGTATCGCACAGACCGTGACGGCACAATAGAGTTGGTCACCGATGGATCGGGGTGGAGTGTCGCAACACCTTACAAGCTCAAATGACTGATAGTTTGACACCGTTTGCGAAAATAGAGTAAAAGAGTCCGGTAGTAACTGATCACTTTACTTGGAATGGCTGTTACATGGATAGAATCCTGTTAGTTGAAGCTGACCGTTTCTTCAGGGAAATGTTTATCGCGCTTCTCGATGCCGAAGGGTATGAGGTTGATTCTGCCTCTTCCGGTCTTGACGGCTTGGCAATGCTCGCCTCCACACATTATGGACTTGTTATCACCGACCTTGTAACGCCCGATATAAGCGGCCTGGAGATTCTGGCGCGTGTCAGGGAAAGCGACCCGACTATCGATGTCATCATGGTTACAGGCAACGCCAACATGGAGTCTGCTATTTTCGCACTGAAACATGGCGCCAGGGATTATCTGATCAAACCGGTTAACCCCGATGAATTTAAACATTCAGTTGCGCAGTGCCTGCAGCAGCGCAGTCTGCTCGATGAAAATCAGGAGCTGAAGAACATGCTCGCTCTTTTTCAGTCCAGCCAGGCAATTGCAGGATGTCTCGATCTTTCCAGAGTGC
>JAQTRC010000057.1:0-9259 GCA_028712665.1 Desulfuromonadaceae bacterium | reverse complement strand
AAACATTCAGTTGCGCAGTGCCTGCAGCAGCGCAGTCTGCTCGATGAAAATCAGGAGCTGAAGAACATGCTCGCTCTTTTTCAGTCCAGCCAGGCAATTGCAGGATGTCTCGATCTTTCCAGAGTGCATCATCTTCTGGTTGATGCGGTCGCACGTGAAATCGGGATCAGCCGTGCCATTGGACTTTTCCTTTTAAATGACAAGCTGGAACTGAAGGTGGTCAAAGGAATCCCGGATGCCATTGGGACTTTACTGGCCGATGAAATTACCTCCCTCCTGCCGGAGGAGGTTCCGGAACCTCACACGATCCAGCAGATACAGATGGCGTCAACTGTAAACGTTCATGGGATCAGTGAAGCCTGCCTGGTCCATGTTCATATCCGATCCGGATATCATGGCCTGATCGCACTTTTCAACGATCCGGGCGCGGAACTCCCCGATATTTCAAAGCGGCAAAAGAATATAGTTTTTCTGATCGAGCAGTCGATACACGCCTTTGAAAATGTCAAAACTTTTTCGCAGGCTCAGGATATGCTATTTATCGATGACGTCAGCGGACTCTTCAACTATCGCTACCTCGAAGTCGCTCTGGAACGGGAAATAAAGAGGGTGGAACGCTATTCTTCGCATCTGGCCGTCCTTTTTATCGATGTTGACGCCTTCAAACTTGTTAATGACATTCATGGCCACTTGGTAGGCAGCCGGATTCTGGCCGAGTTCGGAGCGCTTCTGAAACAATTTGTGCGCGATGTAGATGTAGTTATCCGTTACGGTGGTGATGAATATACGGTCATTCTTGTCGAAACCACCTGTCAGATTGCCGGAATGGTCGCCGAACGTATCAGAAACCGGGTAGAGGCGCATATTTTCACCGGTTCGGATGGATCCGACATTCGTCTGACCTGCAGTATCGGTTACGCCTGCTGTCCGGACGATACAGTCACCAAAGAGGAACTGCTGGAAATGGCTGATAGAGCCATGTATGCCGGCAAGGCTTCCGGTAAAAACTGTGTACGGAGGATCGCAAAAAGTTCGTTGAACTAAAACCGACTACTCTGACGACTCCGGCTGGTCGGAATACTATTGAGGTGAACAGTGGCGCTTACAGCAATCAAGGGATTTAATGACATACTGCCTGATGAAAGCGGGCGGTGGCAGCATATCGAGAAATCTGCCCGCCGGGTTTTCGAACTTAACGGCTTCAGCGAAATCCGTGTTCCGATCATGGAAAAGACCGAGCTTTTCCGCCGGTCAATCGGTGATGCCACCGACATAGTAGAAAAGGAGATGTACACTTTTACGGACAAAGGTGAAAATTGCGTTACCCTGAGGCCGGAAGGAACGGCCGGAGTTATGCGGGCCCTTATCGAACACAAGTTGTATGTACAGGATCCGGTAGCCAAGCTCTACTATCTGGGCCCAATGTTTCGGTATGAGCGCCCCCAAAAGGGTCGCTACCGCCAGTTTCACCAGATCGGCGCCGAGATCACCGGTGTTCACGACCCATTGGCGGATGCTCAGCTGTTAAACATGCTCTCGACCTTTTTTCGCGAAATCGGCCTTGATGAGCCCGCACTTCAGATTAATTCGTTAGGCTGTCCTGAATGTCGGCCTGCCTACCGCAACACGCTGCTCTCCTTTCTTGACGGGCGGCTGGACAGCCTCTGTGAAGACTGCAAGCGGCGTTTCACGACCAATCCGCTCCGGACACTGGACTGTAAAGTGGCAGGCTGCATTGAGGCTACGGCAGGCGCGCCGGCCATGCTGGATCATCTCTGCAGAGCATGCGGAGAGCATTTCGACGGCGTCAGACGCTATCTTGACCTGTCAGGCACCAGGTACAGCCTCAATACACGCATGGTACGCGGTCTGGACTACTACACCCGCACAACCTTCGAGATGGTGACCTGCCAATTGGGCTCCCAGTCCGCAGTTGCCGCCGGGGGACGCTATGACGGCCTCATCAGCCAGCTGGGAGGCCCTGAAATTCCAGGCATCGGGTTTGCGATGGGGCTTGAGCGGGTGGCTCTCCTGCTGAGCCAGAGGGAGTTTGTTACAACCCCCGATCTGTTTATAGCAACGATGGGGGGAGGGGAGCGCGATCTGGCGTTCAGGCTAATGGACGGCCTTCTGAAGTCGGGGGTAAGGGTTGAAATGGATTATGAGGGGAAAAGCCTTAAGAGCCAGATGCGCCGCGCCGACAAGCTGAAAGCGGTATACAGTGTGGTCATAGGCCAGAACGAGGTTTCTTCGGGCAGAGCGGCCTTTAAAAGGATGGCTGACGGTGTTGTTACCGACGCGGCATTATCTGTTGATGAAATTGCCAAGGTTGTTAAATGCTTTGATTCTCCACTAAAATAGTGTAATACTTAAATATCTTTTGAATATCTGACTTGAGCTCCGGGTGCATATGGCAGCGCTTCTTTTCAGAAAATCCCGTTCTAATCGCATGACAATTCCTAATAATGATGATGCATTCGCAAATTCTCAAAAACATCCCCTCCCCCTTGGCGGGGGAGGGTTAGGGTGGGGGGGATGTTGCCATCATATCAGCAAGTTGCAGCTTCACCCACCCCCTGACCCCCTCCCGTCAAGGGAGGGGGAAAAGACTTTTTGCGAGGGCATCAATGGTGGCTTGAACCACTTCAGGCATTATTCGGCGTCACGTTTTCCGTGCGCCGTTTTTTTTGTTGAACCGGCGTTACTCTGCTACAGGCCAGGCGAATCGTCCTGATGCATAAAGAACGGGTACCGGTGAAATCCGAATTGACGGGGATGAGCAGTTCATTCTCTTCTATTCGGCCTTAAGGTGATTCAAAATGAATTCTCAGAAGTGGAATCAATGGTTGAGTGTCTGCTCGCAAAATGCTCTATGGCCGGTAATGGGGGTTTTGCTTGTGTGCGTCTTGCTATTCGCCGCTGACTGGGAGGCGGACCGCCAGGGACGGGTGCGGATGGATGCTTTCCGTGGAGATGTCGCAGATCTGGCGCGGATTTCCGAATCCATCATTGCGGGACGATTGCGCGAATTCGATGACTCTCTTCTCGTGTTGCGCGCCTCATATCTGGCAGAGCCGGATCGTATTGCCGAGAACATCCGGCTCTTGCGCAACGGACCGCTATCCGACCAGGAGCTAATGCTTGTTCTGGTCGATCGTGAGGGTTACCTGGCCTATACCGACACGCCGAATGTAAAACCCCGCCTCTACCTTGGCGATCGAAAATATTTCCGTTATTTTGCCGACGGCGGCAGAGACAGACTCTATATCGACGAGCCCGCTTTCGGCCGCGTCACCAGGCGCTACACCGTTCCGCTGGCAAGGCCGGTTTACGATAGGCAGGGCAACTTTCTAGGGGTAATCGCCATTTCGATAAAGCAGCAATCTCTGACCGAATTTGGACTCAGGCTGCATCTCTCTCGCGATACCAGAATCACTATTGTCAATCATGGCGGTTCGGTGGTCAGTCGTTCACGCGATCTTGCCAAGGTGCAGGGGACAAAGCTCCCGCCGGAACTGATGGCTCGGCTGCTCGAAGGGACGGAGGGGGTCTTTTCAAACCGCACCGCCACAAATGGCGCTGAGAGGATCATCGCCTACCGGCATATTAATAATGGAGAAGTTCCGCTCATTATTTATGTCGAGGATTTGACCGGAGAACTGCTGCTGGAAACATCGCTGCTCCGCACCGTGCTGATGTCTGGAGCAGGTTTTACCTCGTTGGTCATCATGGTTCTTATTGCGGTCTATCTGAAAAGCCGGAAGATCACGCTGCAACTGATTGAGACATTGCGCAGAAGCAAGGAACAGGAGTACGAAACCATCACCGGAACATCGCACGACGGATTTTGGATCACCGACGTTTCAGGCCGCATTCTGGATGTTAATAATACCTTCTGCACGATGCTCGGGTACACGAAAGATGATCTCCAGCACCTGAGCGTAACTGATATCGAGACGACAAAATCCCCGGATCAGATCGCTGCACATTTTCTGAGAGTAATGGAAGTGGGTAGCGATCTCTTTCAATCAGAATGGCGGCGCAAGGACGGAACGATCATTCATGTTGAGATCAGCGTTCAATACGTCAAGGAACCGGACGGGCGTTTTATCGCCTTTGTCCGCGATGTCACCGAGCGGAAGCGGGCTGAAGAGCAGATACTGATCCTTTCGCAACGGCTTCAGCTGGCGACCTCGTCTGCACATCTGGGTGTTTGGGACTGGAACGTACTTGAAAATAACTTGGTTTGGAATGACGAGATGTTCGAACTGTACGGGATTGCGCGGGAAGCGTTCCCAGACAACCTGGAAGCATGGATGAACGGGTTGCACCCGGAAGACAGGGAAAGGGCAATCACCGAATGCCAGGCCGCACTGAACGGAGAAAAGGAATTTGACACGGTCTTCCGTGTACGGCATCCGGACGGGGCGGTAAAATATATCAAGGCAAACGCCATGGTAGTACGTGGAACAGACGGCACAGCCGGGCGTATGATCGGAATTAACACAGACATCACCGAACACAAACAGTTTGAAAATGAGCTGCAGGAAAAGAACTCCGAACTGGAGCGTTTCACCTACACCGTTTCGCATGACCTGAAGAGTCCGCTGATCACCATCCAGAGTTTTACCAACATGATACTAAAGGACATGGAAGCGGGCAATCATGCCCGTGCAGAAGAGGACCTGAAGAGGATTGAGGGTGCTTCTTTAAAAATGACCGCCCTGCTAAACGATCTGCTTGAGTTGTCCCGCGTCGGCAGAAAGATGAACGAAAAATCGCTTGTTGACATGAACTGTTTACTAAAGGATTGCCTGGCGCATCTGGCCGGACCGCTTATGCAGAAGCAGGTTGAAATTGTTCTGCAGCCTGATCTCCACGCTGTTAATGGAGACCCGGAGCGAATAGCGGAGGTTGTGCAGAACCTGATTGAAAACGCCATCAAATACATGGGGGAACAGATCGCGCCCCGTATCGAGATCGGTGAACGGACAATTGGAAAAGAGTTCGTATTCTTTGTCAGGGACAACGGAAGAGGCATAGACCCGCATTTTCATGAGACCATCTTTGCCCTTTTCAACAAGCTGGACAACGGAAGCGAGGGGACCGGCATCGGCCTCGCTCTGGTCAAGAGGATCATCGAGCTGCATGGAGGCCGGGTTTGGGTGGAGTCTGAAGGGGAAGGGAAGGGGAGCACTTTCTGTTTTACATTGCCGCGTTGAAGCCGTCATAAAAGGTAAAGCGAATTGCCATGATCACACAGAATGCAAACGCGCCACATATACTGGTTGTTGAAGATGATGACAATCATGCTGCGCTGATAAAACGCTCTTTCGAGGATAATCCGGATGAGTACCGGCTGGAGTTTGCCGGCACGCTGCTGGAGGCTTGGAAAGTCATCGAACGACACTCCCCCGATCTGGTCCTGACCGACTACATATTGCCTGACGGAGATGGAAACGAGTTGGTGGTCATGGCGAACGATGCCTGCCCGGTTATCATAATGACATCCCATGGCAACGAACAGGCGGCTGTCAGGGCTATGAAAATCGGCGCTCGGGATTATATCGTAAAGTCGCCGGAAACTTTTGATGAACTTCCTCGTACCGTCAAGTACGCCTTGATGTCTTGGGCTTTGATAATTGCGCGCAGACAGGCTGATGCAGCGATTCTCATTGCAAAACTGGATTGGGAGCGAACCTTCGATGCTGTTCCCGACCTTATTTCAATCATTGACATGAACCATAATATTACTCGCATTAACAGAGCCATGGCCGATCGATGCGGCCTCACACCGGAAGAGATGGTAGGGCGGAAATGCCACGAAGTGATGCACGGCATACCGAATTTGCATCACTCTTGCCCTCATAACAGAATGCTGCTGGATGGAGCCGGGCATACGGAGCAGGTTGTAGAAAATCAGTGGGACCGTGTATTCGACATCACGGTATCGCCGCTTTATGACACCGAAGGTCAATTAACCGGCTGCGTACATATTGCCCGTGATGTCACCGAACGGATACGGTCCGAAGAGGAGCGCCTACGGATCGAACAGCAGTTCCAGCAGACCCAGAAACTCGAAAGCCTCGGGGTATTGGCCGGCGGCATCGCCCACGACTTCAACAACATCCTTACTATAATTATGGGACACTGTTACGTTATCAACGAGGATCTGGTTTCGGAAGCGGATCAAAAAAACCATGTCAAACAGATCGAAAAGGCCGCGGTACGGGCGGCCGACCTCTGCCGTCAGATGCTCTCTTACGCCGGCAATAACAGACTGGTGCAAACCCGCTTAAATATTCTGCAGATAGTTGATGAAACGGTAAATATGCTCCGCTCCGCAATTAATAAGAATATCGGAATAGAACTTGACCTGGAGCACGATCTTCCTGAAATCATAGGCGATAGCGCCCAGTTGCAGCAGGTTGTTATGAACCTCTGTATCAACGCCGCCGAAGCGATAGGCGATAATAACGGCACCGTAAAAATTGCGCTCAAAAAGATGGATGTTCAGACAGATCAAGCCGGCGCCGATTTTTTTGGAAATACCATTCCTACCGGAAGTTACATCTGCCTGGAGGTTACCGACGACGGGTGCGGCATGGACCCCGAAACTATAAAACGCATATTTGAACCGTTTTACACTACTAAATTTACCGGCCGCGGCCTCGGAATGTCGGCCGTTCTCGGCATTATCAAATTGCATGACGGGTCGCTGCAACTTTCCAGCACGCCAAAGTGCGGTACGACCTTCAAGGTCTACTTTCCCCTGACTTCAGATTTGGACACTGTTGTCGCAACGCCGGCAGCCGCTCTTCCCCCTTCGGCAATGGGTAGCGGCACAATTTTACTGATTGATGATGAAGAAGCGCTCCGTATCGTCGGTTCAACCCTTTTGAAGTCAATGGGGTTTTCGACCATGACGGCAAATAACGGGCGAGAAGCTCTTGAAATATACCGTGATTTTGAAAACGAGATCGATCTGATTCTCCTGGATCTGCTCATGCCCGATATGGGCGGTATCGAAACTTACCGCAAGCTTCGTGAAAAGTACCCTGAAATTTCCATAGTCATCTGCAGCGGTTACAGCCTTGAGGCAATTCTGGAAGAGATCGACAGTGATCCAAAAGCGGCCGTGATTCAAAAACCGTACAATCCCGAACTGTTGCATAATTTGTTGATAAAAATGATAGGAAGATGTAACTAAATTTAAATTATCGCAAAAAAAACCGATACTTTTTATAATAACAGTGTTAGAAAATGTGTGAGCCTGCCACCGGGAGTCAATATGTCTGATCAGAGTGATAGTTCACAAACGGATCCGGTTAAATCTTTTCTGGGAACTGAAGTCAAAAGGCTCGGCTACAGCCTCTTCTTCAGGATACCGGACAATAAGCTGGAATGCCGCTGCAGCTACGTTCCGAATCAACAGGGTGCGATGATAACCCGCGATGAACTGAAAGGGTTTCTGGCACAGTATAAAGTAAGGCTTGGGATCGATCAGGAGATGCTCGATTACTTTGCCGTCAAAGCCGCTGCGGGCATTCAGCAGATGGATGTGCTGCTGGCATCGGGCACACCTCCGGTAACGGGCGCTGACTCATACATCTCCTTGACAATTAAACCGGCTGTTGCCGCCCAGGAGGAGGAGGCAGATACCGAGGTCGATATGTATGCAGTTCAGACTTTTATCAATGTATCGTCCGGTGAGGAGATCGGCCGTATTATTCCTCCGGAACCCGGCATAACCGGCAGGAACATAATGGGGTATATCATACCTCCTCAACCCGGAAAGCCTTTGAATCTTAAGATCGGCAAAAATATCCGGCTGGATGATGATGGCGCCACCTTGATTGCAGAGGCCGACGGTCGATTTTGTCAAGCCTCTGGTGAGATATCGGTCGAGGAAGAGTACGTGGTTAAAGGGGATGTCAATTTCAGGGTGGGCACGATAAACTTCAAAGGTGTCGTCGATGTACGCGGGGATGTGCTGGATAACTTTGATATAACCGCTTCGAAGGGACTGCGCGTCTCCGGCAACATCGGCGTAAGCAAAATAGTCAGTGGCGGCGATATCGCCTTCTGCGGCATGGATGGGCAGGACAAAGCTCAAATAATCTGCGGCGGGACGCTCCGAGCTCAATTTATCCATGACACGGACGTAGAATGCGATGGCGACGTTTTTGTTGAGGTGGAAATACACAACTGCACGATCAAGTCACTGGGGAGGATCGTTGTTGTCAAGGGCGCAATTTCAGGGGGGTCATACATCGCCCTTGGGGGAATCGAATCAAAAAAAATCGGCTCGCCTGCGTCCGTTCGCACAAAACTATCTGCCGGGATCGATCATCGCGATGTCGAGGAGCTTGATTCCCTGTTCGCGGCGCTCGCCGAAAACCACACCAAGGCATCCCAGACGCAGACGCTTTCAGAGATTGCGGAACTGAGGGAAGAACGGGCAGCGCTTACCGATAGTATAATGGCCATCCGTAGCAAGTCCAATGCCATGGCCAATGCAAAAGTAAATGCAAAAACCGCCATTTACGACAGAGTACTTCTATCGATAGGTACGGCAAATGAAGAAATAATAGACCAGAAAGACGGACCGTTAAGCGTCATTGAGAATACCATCGAAGGCGGTTTGCGTTATCTGCCGCTCAGCAGTCTGGATGTCAAGGCCGATGACATTGAGCTGGCCTTTGTCAGGGAACATAGTAATAAGATGGGGGGAGGGGGGGAAGATTCCGTGTCATGACAAATCGCTACACTCCCTGCTTCCTCTGTTAACACCGCTGAAATCGGTTATTCCCACCTCATTTTTTCTTCTTTTGCGCCCCTTTTTACTTACTCCAAAGCTTGCCGACAAGAAATATTTTGTTCATACGTGACAAAATATATTTTAATGTGTATAAGTTCCATCGATTGAATTTTGAGTGGTCGCCTTCAATATTTAGGGAGATTTCTTAGTGACGATGAACCTGCATGACAACATCCATCACATGCCACGCGTACTGATAGTGGACGACGAAGAAGGTATCCGGCAGACTCTGGGTTGCTTGCTGACAAAAGAAGGATACCAGGTTGATGTGGCCGCCGCCCGCGTCGATGCGATTGCATCCGTTCAGGCAACAGACTATGACCTGGCTTTAGTCGATATAATGCTGGCAGGTGATAGCGGCATTGACGTGCTGCAAAATATAAAGAGAATTTCCCCGAGAACATTAGTCGTCATGTTCACGGGCCGGCCTGAAGTCAA
>JAQTRC010000056.1 GCA_028712665.1 Desulfuromonadaceae bacterium | reverse complement strand
GGGTCATGCAGCCATCCAGCAGCGCCGGATGAAGCACAAAGCGCCGCGACGCCTCCCCGGTGATCTCCACCTCGCCGAAAACCTCGCATCCCTTCATACTCAGACGCCGTACAGCGCGGAACAGACCCCCATAGTGAGCGCCCTTCTCCGCAAGGTCGGCGTAGAAAGCATCTTTCTCCCGATGCATCGCCTCAACCTCCGGCGAAGGTTCGAGAGTGACAAGGTCCGGGGCGGAAGAGATCTGGCGCAGCGTCAGGGCAGCATGCTGCTGCCAGGATGTTTCTTTCCCCTTGCTGTAGACGGAGAAAGAGCAGGTATCCGGATGAAAAACCGACTGGAGCTGACGTGTCTCCTCGGTCAGCAGCAGCGGCGCCAGCACCCGCACCTGTTCGAGTATTACCGGTTTGTTGGGGAGAGCGGCGGCAAGAGCCATCTCAAGGTAACCTGTGGCCGGCATGATGACCGACTCCACAATTGTGTGACCGGCAAGCCAGGGATCGGATACAAGATCAAGCTGGTTGAGAAAGCGCTGTTCCTCCGACGGTGAATCCTGACGGCTCCCCAGCAGGGGGTGGCGATCCGCCGCTTCGGAGAGCGAGAAATTCCCTGTTGTCGCGGACGGTTCACGCACCGGGTTCATGAAGTAGCGCTCCCGCTGAAACGGATAGGTCGGGAGTGAGACCTTCCCGGCTCTGTAGGGTGCATCGTACCCCTTCCAGTCAATTGCCGCATCGGCGGAGAACAGATCGCCAAGGGCCGCCGTAAGGGTTGACCAGACCGGAACGGACCGTTTAAGAGATGCGGCAGAGCGGGCTTCACCATCGGTTTTACGGACAAAGGATGAGAGTGTTGCGGTAGCGCCGATCTCCAGGAACAGGTTCTGCCCATGCTGTTTGAGATACGCTGCCGAATCGCCGAAGCGGACAACGCCTCGAAGGTGTTTCCGCCAGTAGGCCGGTGTCCGGAGGTCGTCCCCCTGCGCAGGCAATCCGGTGACATTGGAGATAACCGGAATGGTTGGAGCAAGGAAAGTCAATCCGGCGGCGATCCGCTCGAATTCATCCAGAACCGGGTCCATCAGCGGCGAATGGAAAGCATGGGAAACCGTCAAATACTGAGAAAGAATGCCCTGCTTTTTAAGAGCATCGACCGCCGCCGCAACAGCGGACGCTTCTCCCGAAATGACAACGGTTCCGGGAGAGTTAACAGCCGCTACCGAAACCTGATCCGCAAAAGGTGCGACAAGCGGCAGCGCCACAGTTTCCGGGCAGAGTACCGCCGCCATGACGCCGCCGGCAGGGAGCGCATCCATCAACCGCCCCCGGTGGGCCACCAGGGTAACTGCATCCTCCAGGGAAAGCACCCCGGCGATGCAGACGGCAACAAATTCACCTATGCTGTGCCCCAGCAGAGCAGAGGGCGCTACCCCCCACGACTGCCAGAGGCGGGCCAGAGAATATTCAAGAGTAAAGATTGCCGGCTGCGTGTAGATGGTGCGTGCCAGATCCTCCTCGCTGCCGCCATGCATCAGATCGCGAATGGAGAGGCCGAGCAGCGGAGCAAAGAGGGTGTCGCAACGATCCACCGCATCGCGGTAGAGCGGCGATGTTTCGTACAGCTCCTTTCCCATTCCGGGGTACTGAGATCCCTGCCCGGTGAAGAGAAAGACCGGTCCTCTCCTGTCGGTTCCCCTGGAGGAGCAGAGATAGAGGCCTTTAGCTGTACCCTTTTCGGCAAAGTCTGACAATCTCTGCGCCAGCTCGCCCGGCGCGGATCCGGCAACTGCCAGAGCAGTGGGAAACCGGTTCCTGCCTCTGGCAGCGCTGTTGCATATGGCTGCAAGCGAGGGAAGTCCGGGGTTTCCGAGATACCCGGCATATGAAGCCGCAAGCGCTCGCAACGCCGTTTCGTCGATGGCGCTGATGGTCAGCAGGTGGCTTGTGCGCACATCCGGGAGCTGTGCGGCGTCCGGCAGCGGCGCCTCCTCCAGGATTACGTGGGCATTGGTGCCGCTGAAACCGAAACCGCTGATGCCTGCTCGACGGGGACGATCGGAACGTGGCCAGGGGGCGCCTTCGGCAACTACCCTGAGAGGCAAAAGGTCCCAGGCAATATGAGTGTTGGGGGTGGAGAAGTGGAGATGGGATGGGATCTGCTCCCGGTTAAGGGCAAGGACCAATTTGATGATTCCTGCGATGCCGGCGGCAGACTCCAGGTGGCCGATATTGGTCTTGGCCGAACCGATCAGAAGCGGCCGGGCAAAATCATGCCCCTCCCCCAGAGCAGCTGCAATGGATTCCAACTCGATCGGGTCCCCGAGTGGAGTGCCGGTTCCGTGGGCCTCGATGTAGTCTATCTCTCCCGGATGGAGTCCGGCATTCTCCAAAGCGGCGCTTATGACACGCCGCTGGGCTATGCCGTTTGGGGCGGTCATACCGTTGCTGCGACCGTCGTTGTTTAAGGCGCTCCCCTTCACCAGAGCCAGAATCCGGTCACCGTCCCGTCGCGCGCTCTCCAGGCGTTTCAGAACGATCATGCCGCACCCTTCTCCCCTCCCGTAACCGTCCGCTCCCGCATCGAAGCTCTTGCAGCGGCCATCCGGAGAGAGCGCCCGCAGTTTGCAGAAAGCGATCAGCGGTTCAGGGGTCAGGATCAGGTTGACTCCTCCCACAAGCGCCAGATCGCACTCCTCCTCATTGAGCGACCGGCAGGCCAGATGCAAGGCCACCAGAGACGAGGAACAGGCTGTATCCACCGGGAAGCTGGGACCTTCAAGCCCGAGAGTGTAGGAGATTCTCCCGACGGCGGTGCTGGAGGTGAAACCGGTCAGGGAATAGGGATCGATCAGCGAGAGATCGCCAGATTTAAGGTGGGCGCGGTCGTAGTCGTTGCTCGATATGCCGATGAACACGCCTGAGCGGCTCCCCTGCAGAGAGGCCGGATTTATCCCGGCATCCTCAATCGCCTCCCAGGCTACCTCCAGGAGCAGACGCTGCTGCGGGTCGAGAGCTTTTGCCTCTTTAGGTGAGATGCCAAAAAAACGGGAGTCGAAATCATAAGGGGAACGGTCCAGAAAGCCCGCTTCCCGGACGTACATCTTTCCGGCAACCTCGGCGTTTTTGTCAAAATAGCGGTCTGCGTCCCACCGCTCTGCCGGGATGGTGGAGATGGCGTCCCGTCCCTCCGCCAACAAGCGCCAGTACTCCTCCGGTGAGTTGGCTCCCCCGGGGAGGCGGCAACCCATACCGATAACGGCGATCGGCTCTTTTTTTTTGAGTCGATCGTTTTCGGCAATCAGCTGCTCTATGGAGTTGGAGGCCCTCTTCAGGGCCTCCTGATACTTCGTGAGGTCAGACATAAATCATCCTATGATCGCATTCAGTTCTGCCAGCAGATCCCGAGCAGAACCGACAACGTCGGGAATTGCAGCAACCGGAGGCGGTTCGGGGGATAACGCCAGCTGTTCGTCAAGCAGATAACAGGCCAAACTGTCAAGGGTCGGAAAGTTGAACAGTGTCGCCACCGTCAGATTGACGCCCAGATCTCTGACCAGCAAATTGCGGAGGTCAACCGCCATCAAGGAATCCAGCCCCAGTTCCACCATCGGGGTAGCGGTGTCAAGCCGCTCTCCCGAAAGACCTATCACCTCGCCGGCACGCTGCTGCAGATGGCGGGTCAGGAGCGCCTTCAGGTTTTCGGGTAAAGCATCCTGCAACTCGCGCAAAATCGGAGAACGGTCATCTGCCTTTGCAGCATGCTGCTGATCCTGCAAGGCGAGTCCGGACAGAAAACCGCCGGCGGGAAGGTGGTTGGCCTCCCGATAACGGTTCCAGTCGCACTGAATCGAGACAGGAGAGGAAACGCCGCTCCGCAACAACTGCTCCAGAATCGGAAAGAGGTTAATTGCCGGGATGAAGCCGAACCCCTGCCGTTCGACAATACGCCGGATTGTGTCTGATGATTCGGCCATTCCCCCTCCGGAGAGCGGGCCCCAGGCGATGCTGACAGCAGGCAACCCCTGACTGCGGCGCAAACCGGCCAGACCATCCAGAAATCCGTTTGCGGCGCAGTACGCCCCCTGCCCACGGTTGCCTAGAACTTCGGCCGCCGAAGAAAACAGGACAAAATGGTCGAGTGCCAGACCGGCGGAGAGACGGTGCAGATGCCATGCTCCTACAGCCTTCGCCCCGAGTGACTGCTGAAGACGTGATCTCTCCAGTGAGGCGAGCGGAGCGTCATCCAGCAGACCGGCCAGGTGAAATATACCAGCCAGCCTGGGCATGGTTGATCGAATGGTTTCGAACAAGCGCTCAATATCGGCGGCAGAGGCGGCATCGGCAGGTATGAATGTGACAGTCGCCCCGTCGGAAGCCAGCGCCGCGATACGTGCCGCCGTATCGCCGACCGGCTTATTCCGTCCTGCAAGGCAGATATGACGCACTCCCGCCCTTAGAAGAGACTCGGCCAGAACCAGGCCCAGAGCCCCGGTTCCGCCGGTAATCAGGTATGAAGCATCGTCCCGGAAACAGGGGGCGCTGTTTCCGCTATTAATCACCAACCGTTCAAGACGGGGAACAAGGAGTCTGTTCCCCCTTTTTGCAACTTCCCGCTCATCTCCCGGTGAATTGATGAAGGTCAGGAGTTGTTCGAGCGCCGGACCGGTCGGAAGAGCATCCAGATCAGCCATGCCGCCCCAAATCTGCGGATATTCGAGAGCGGCGACCCGGCCGACCCCCTGGCAGGCGGTCTGAAACGGATTCGGCTCCGTCCCTTCGACGGAAACAGCCCCCCATGTCACGAGCCAGAGTTTTACTCTCCCTGGTAGCGATAGCTGTTCCCCCACTCCGGCAATCAGGGAGGAGACGCCGCAGAGCAGTTCCGGAAGGTTTTCGACGGCTGATTCAGGTCCGGCAGGGGGCACGACGAGCAGGATCGTCAATCTGTCACTCTTCTGCGAACGTGATAACGCTTCGCTCACGGCTGACGCAGATGAGACCGGGCTGCAGGAACATCCCACTGCGCCGATAGCGGCGGCTATTTGCGACCCCTCGGCGGAATCGCCGACGACCAAATAGGAAAAATTGTAGTGGGTTGGCTCCTGTATTACACTCTCCCTCCCTTGACGGGAGGACCCTCTGAGGCCTAAAGGGGTTGGGGGGTGGGTGAAGGCGCCATCATTTGATACCATGGCATCTTTCCCCCCACCCTGCCCCTCCCCTTTAGGCCCCAGAGGGTCCGCCGGGGGGGAGGGAACTATTGCGACTCCACGTTTCAGTTGTTCCAGATCTCGCCAGGCAACTTGATATAGCAGCTCGGCCCTGTTTTCGGCGGCAAACATGGTGCTTCGATCTGTGCGGCGAAGGCTGAAGCCGCTGATTGCCATCAGAAGCGACCCTTCAGACGAATAAACGCGCACTTCCGCCTCGATTGCGTCACCGGTGGTGCGAGAACGGGAATGACACCAGATCTCACCCCCAAGTGGAGCGGCAAAAACAACCTCCTGCGCCCCGATCGGGATATAGATCCGTTCGCTCCCTTCAATAGCCTGCCGGAATTCCTTGGAACCGGCGCCCATGCTATGCAGGATTGCATCCATCAGGCCGGGGTCCGGGTCTCCGGGAGAGGCGCACCCTTCCAGACGGCAGAGGGATTCGCCGGTTCCGACCAGGATTTGACGAATCCGTTGGTATGATCTCCCCACCTTATATCCTGCGGCAATAAAGAGATCGTAAAAGGGGGCCGGATCAAGCGCCGAGGTACAGCGCTGTTTGATGGCTTCAAGGGGTTCGACTTGCGGGATTTCAACCGTGGAGCCCGCCGTGCCGTTACAATGTTCCTCCCATGCCGGGCCTGGTTCCCCGCTTGCCCGGCTCACAATCCGGGCTGAACGGCCTCCGTCGGCAGGAGCTCCCAGAATAACCTGCACACTTCTCCCCTCCTCCCCGACCAGCAGCGGACGGACAAAATGTACATCCCGCAGCAGAACCGGAGCAGAGTCATCAGCGACAGTTTTGCGAACTGCCGCCGCTATCATGCATAGATGGGCCGCAGCGGGCGAGAGAACACGGTCAAATATCACATGCTCCGCCAGGAAACGGGGTGACTTCGTGGTGAAGGTAGTCGAAAAGAGCGCTCCTCCGCCAAGGGCAGGGGAATCTATCCTCTCGCCAAGCAACGGGTCCCCCCCCCGTCCGGGGGAGGAACCGGCGGATATCGCAGGGGGGTGCGGAACGGTCCAGTAGGATGTCCGCTGGAACGGGTATGTCGGAAGCTGGGCCGATCTGCTGCCGTGGCCATGGTAATAATCGCGGGGGGAAACGAGGCCGAGTTCCACCAGAGTGCACAAAGTTCCGACGCTCTGCAGCAGCTCTTCCCGACCGGAACGGAGGGTGGGAAGCCAGTCGATGGATGGATCGGCTGAGAGCGCCTTCCCGAAACCGCAGAGGATCGGGGTTGAGCCTATTTCGACAAATGTGCTGTACCCTTCCCGCAGCAGGCTCTCCAGGAGAGCGCCGAAACGTACCGGTTCCCGCAATTGGCGGCGCCAGTAACTGGGCGTGCGGAAATCGCCGCTGCCGGCGATACTGCCGGTCAGGCCCGACATCAGCGGGATGGAAGCGGGAGCGGTTGCGACACTCCCGGCAGCCTGCTCAAACTGGTTGAGTATCGGATCCATCAGTGGAGAATGGAACGGGTGGGAGACCTGCAGATATTTGGCCTGCCTCCCCTGTTGTTCCATAATGGCGACAATCTCCCGCACCGCATCGCTTTGTCCCGAAATTACGACACTCCGGGGGGTATTGATTGCAGCGATCGCAACTCTGTCTGTCATATCAGCCACCAGCGGCGCAATTTCCTCTTCGGTGGCCGGCAGAGATGCCATCAATCCCCCGGCAGGGATCGAATCCATCAGGGCTGCCCTGCGGGCCACCAGTTGAACGGCATCCCCCAAGGGCATTACCCCTGCGGCGCAAGCCGCTGCAAACTCACCTATACTGTGTCCGGCGGCTGCAGCAGGCCTGATTCCCCATGACTCCAAGAGGGCGCAGAGCGCATACTGCAGCGAGAAGATGGCCGGCTGGGTATAGAGGGTGCGAGCCAGCAGTTCGGCATCTTCGCCCTGCATGATCTCACGTATTGAGCGCCCCAGGTGAGGGACGAAAAACCGGTCGCAGAGATCAAGAGCCTCGCGGAATACCGGCCAGGCATCGTAGAGCCCTTTTCCCATGCCGGGGTACTGGGACCCCTGTCCGGTAAAGAGGAATACGATCCCCTTTCCTTTGACCGGAATTGGCGCCGTTACCCCCTTTGCCAGACGGTTTTTCAGGCGGTCGGCCAGTTCGCCGGTGGTACGCCCCGCAATCGCCAGGCGTTCGGGAAAGAGGCTACGGCCAAAAGCCGCTGTGGCGCAAATATCGGCAGGGGAGAAATCGGTAGCGGCAAGGTATTTAACATAGCATTGGGCCAGATCCCGCAAGGCTTCGGGGGTTCGTGCAGAAAGTTGAAGCAGGTGGATCGGATAATCTGCCGGATCCCCGCCTCGATCCTCTCCTTGAATGGGGGGGGAATCAACCTGAGCAGGAGGAAGCGGTGCTTCCTCGACAATCAGATGAGCGTTGGTGCCGCTGAAACCGAAGCCGCTGATACCGGCCCTGCGGGGGGATGCCGATGCCTCCCAGGGGGTCGGCTCTTTGACCACCTGCAGCGCAACACTCTCCCAGGGGATATGGGGATTCGGCGCGCCGAATTCGGGCTGGGGCGGGATCCGTCCGTGGCGCAGGGCCAGAATTACCTTTATCAGGCTCGCCATACCGGCAGCACCTTCCAGATGCCCTATGTTCGCTTTGACCGAGCCGAGCAGCAGCGGCGTGCCGGGGTTCCGGCCATTGCAGTAGACGCCGCTTATGCCGGAAACTTCCACCGGATCACCCAGAGGAGTGCCGGTGCCGTGCGCCTCAACATAGCTTATGTCGGCCGGCGCAAGCCCTGCATCCGCAAGCGCCCTGCGTATGACCTGCTGTTGCGCCAGACCGCTTGGAGCGGTGAAACTGGAGCTTGCCCCGTCCTGACCGATGGCGCTTCCCCTGATGACCGCCAGGATGTTATCCCCATCACGCCGGGCGTCCGGGAGCCTTTTAAGCAGCACCGCTCCGCAACCTTCTCCCCTTGCATAGCCATTAGCCGCAGCATCAAACGACTTGCAGAGTCCATCCGGGGAGAGCGCCCCCAGCTTCGAGAAATATACGAAATGGTGCGGGGTCAAAAGCAGGTTGACCCCGGCTGCCATGGCGGCATCGCACTCACCGCGCCGCAACCCCTGGCAGGCCAGATGCAGGGCCACCAGAGACGAAGAGCAGGCCGTATCCACAGAAATATTGGGGCCGGTGAAATCGAAGACATAGGATACTCTACCACCGGCGGAACTGGCCATGGAGCCGGAGCCGGAATAGGCATCGATCCTGTCCATGCTGCCGGAGTGGATGTGGGCAGCCTTGTAGTCATCGCAACAGATGCCGAGATAGACGCCGACATTCTCTCCCTTCAACTGTTCAATCGGGATATTGGCCTGCTCAAGTGTCTCCCAGGCCACCTCAAGCAGAAGGCGCTGCTGGGGATCGAGCCCCCTGGCCTCACGGGGGGGAATGCGGAAGAACGGGGCATCGAACAGATCCATCCGGTCAGGTGCGAGAAATCCTCCGCGCTTGGCATAGGTGGTTCCCGCCGTTTCAGGATCGGGATCGTAATAAACCTCCGTATCCCAACGGGTGGCAGGCACCTCGGACATCCCCATCTCGCCGTTGTCAATCAGGCTCCAGAACTGGTCGGGTGAATTGGCTCCGCCAGGAAAGCGGCACCCCATCCCGACTATCGCAATCGGCTCATTCCGATCAAATATGAAGTTCCCTTTACCGGAGGCGATTACCGGTTTGTTATCTCCGGAGATAAGAGTCAATAGATGATTTGCAAGTGCGGCGGGAGACGTGTGATCAAAGAGAGTTGTAACAGGGAGCGCCACCCCGATGTTTGTTTCAAGATCCCGGACTATCCGGACAGCCATCAGGGAATCCACTCCAAGGTCAAAAAAACCGCTCTGTTCGTCGGCATATTTCAGCGTACCGCCGCTAGCGACGTCAAGCGCATGGCTGATCAGCCGCAACATTGCGGCACGATCGGGAATATCGGGATTTGACTCTGATCTGTAAGAAAACGAACGAGGACGAAGGTTATCGGCCAAACGGAGTTCTTCATCGCTTAAACGATCCCAGGAGACGGAAACTCCGCTCTTCTCCAGAGAAAGCAGTGTACGCAACAGGTCATCCATCGTGCCGGAATCCCGTTCCATCGTCCCGGTTGCAGAAGCCGTGCTGCCCGCTTCCGCAAAACATTCCTCAAGAGCTGCCAGAAGCAGCGGGTGGGGGGAAATTTCCAGAAAGTGACTCTGCCCATCCCTCAACATGGCTGCAATGGCGGGAGCGAATTGGACCGGTTCTCTGATATGACGAACCCAGTAGGCCGCATCAAAATCGCCCGATTGCGCCAATGCGCCGCGATATGAAGAATATACCGGTATTTTGGCGGATCCGGGTCTGATTCCCTCAACGGAACTGCGCAACTCTTCCAGTGCAGGCTCTATCTGATGGCTATGAAAAGATACGTCGGTATTGAGGATGCGATGAAATACCCTTTCCGCTGCCAGAATGGCGATTAGTTCATCTATCCCTCTGAATCCGGAAACCACCGTTGAACGGGGGCTGTTAAGGGCCGCGATGGAGAGATTCAGATGGTGAGCGGCAATCAACTCTTCGGTTTGCCGGAATGGAAGAGCGACAAAAAGCATTCTTCCAGTTCCCTCCACCTGGCGCATGACCCGGCCATGGGCTCCTAAAACACGCGCAGCATCCTCAAAAGAAAGCACGCCTGCAATGTAAGCCGCAGCAACCTCCCCGCCGCTGTGTCCGATTACAGCTTCAGGAATGATCCCCCACGATGCAAGGAGGGAAGTTATTCCGGTCTGAATCGCAAATGTGACCGGATGGGCTATCCAGGTGGTATTAAGACGGGATGATTCCTTGTTCCGAAGTAGTTCTTCGACGATTGAAAAGCCGGTATGTCGTCTGATGGCCGGATCGAGCTCTTCCACCTTGCTCCGGAAGAGCTCGTTGTTCCTGAAAAGTAGCTGCCCCATGGGATTCCATTGAGCACCCATCCCGGAATATATGAAGGATGTTCCAACCATATTATTTCTCCGGTTATCTCATCCATGAGCTAACATCGGGGAAACTTAAAGAAGCGTCGCCACTCTTTTTCAACTTTTTAGCTACACCCGGATCCTGTTCAAGAACGGCAAGCAGGCGGTTAATGATTGCCGTATTCGGATCGGCCTTGGAATCCGTTGTCTTGGCTACCTGTTTGTAGAGAGTATCTGCTCCCGCCACAATTGATCTCAGAAGGTTATTGGGATCTTCTTCAACAAAAGAATATTTGTTTGTCATGACCACTATGTAGACATCAGAGGGTTCGAACCAGTAAGAGGCAATATTGTACCCTGCAAACTGTCCTCCATGACCGAACATGGAGTCTTTGACCCGCGCAATACCACGGCCATACTGAAATGAAACCGAAATGTCCAAAGGCGAGCCTATGATCCAGTTTCCCCTTTCCTGACCTGATTTTACCCTTGAATTCATTATGAATTCGGTAAATGTGAGCAGGTCCTTTGCGCTGGAAATCATGCCGCCGGTTGTCCAGGGGAAAGATGGGTCTATTTCGGTAAAGTCTTCCAGTTTACCATCACCGTTAACCCAGGATGTATTAGCCTGGTTTTTGTGGAACTTGAGCAGAGAATCGGCGACCGGGGACGAATATGTTGTGTCATTAAAATAATCCGAATAGCCATGTACATGAACGGGATTGCTGAAACTCTTTGCCGTCGGCAAGTAAGTGTCGGAGAGGCCCAGAGGATCGGTAATCAGACGCTTTATCTCGGCGGCTACGTCGTGACTGCTGCTTACCTTTTCGATAAGAAGGCCGAGAAGATAGTAATTGGTATTGGAATAGTGAAAATCGGCGCCGGGTGCAAAGTAGGGGTTGGTTTTATACGGGTCGCCGATAGAGGTTATGCCGTTTAGAAGAGGGGTCACCGTTATTGATGTCGGAGGAGAAAACGTATTGACAAAGTTTAACACGTCGTCGGTTGATGTTATATTGAGCGGATCCTTCCAGGACGCATGAGTCCAGGTCGTTTGTCCCAGTCTCTTGACAAAGTTGTTCATCGGAAGTACGGCTGTAGGATCGTTACCATTTAAAAGACCGGCATCCGATGTTACATAGCTGTAAAGACCGCTCGTATGATTCAGCAGCATATTGATGGTAATAGTGTCTTTATTTGCAAGGTTTTTTCCGGTTAATGCGCCTGGCAGATAGAATTCTACGCTCTTGTTAAGGTCGATCTTCCCCTCCTCAGCCAGTTTTATAACCGTCTGGGCAATGAACATCTTTGTAATGCTGGCAATGCGAAAGGGCATTTCAGCTTTCATCGCTCTGACTTGAGAATTGTCAGCCACGTTTATTTCGGCAGAGCCTGAGGCATAGTACCAGGGTTGGTAGCCATTCAATTTCACCGCAACGATTGTACCAGGAACCCCTGCGGGTGTCCCATCGCTTGTCATGTAATCATCAACCGTTGCTTTAAGAGCAGTTGCTGTTTTCTGAGTTACCGGCGGCGCTGTTTGTTGAGAACTTCCAGAAATGTATTTGCTCTCTCCGCACCCGGAGACGGAGAGCAGCAGTGCGGTACATACCGACAGCGCCAACAGCTTGGTTAGTGTTCGGATCTGTTGCATAATGAAAGTCTCCTTTAGTCAAAAGTTTTATCTGTATAGAACCAAGTTAAAACTGTTTAGAGAAATTTCTAAAAAAAGAGGCATCCTCCGGCCTGAGCGGTTTCAGATCGGTAAACCATTCCGCTTTTTCATCGTAGACAGCAAAAAAAGTTCGGAGTACCTGGTCCGCAAAAGGAGTCTGGATATAATGAAGCAAAAGCGTCTTTTCTCCCTGCAACTCCTGTACATCAATCAGTTGCACCTTTCCCTGCGGGGTTGACATGCATGGTCCCCGCACCGTCCGGCAGATTCCGCTTACACTGCTGTAAGCTTCACGGTAAATTTCCAGAGCTTCGACAAGGGGGAGGGCAAAGTAGTGACGCGCCCCGGTATCCCGCACTACAAACTGGTAATAGGGAACAACGCCTTGTCTGACTTCTTCCCGCCAGAGGGCGGACCAGATCTCGGGTTTGTCGTTAATATGACGCAACAATGGGGATTGGGCTCGGATCTCTGCACCGGTAGAACGGATACGTTTAATGGCCTTCTGCGCGGCATCCGTTGAAATTTCGCGGGGGTGATTGATGTTGGCCACAACGGCGACATGTTTCCCCTTTGCAATGATCTTTTCAAACAGCACGAGAAGCGCATCCGCATCCGGGTTGGTCAGAAAACGGTAGGGCCAGTAGGTAATAGCCTTTGTTCCAAAACGGATCGCATTCAGGTGGGGGATATCAGCTTCAAGTATCCTGTCAACGTAACCGGCAAGAATATCGGTTCTCATAAACAGCGGATCCCCCCCTGTAAAGAGAATATCGCGTACTTCCTGGTGCTGCGAGACATAACTGATCAGGGATTCGACATCGGTGCTGGCAAAGATATCTTCTTCTTCTCCCACAAACTGAAGCCAGCGGAAACAGAAGGTGCAGTGCGCATGGCACATCTGCCCCTCGGCGGGAAAAAAAAGAACTGTTTCCGGATAGGAATGGACGATTCCATGCTGTTTTCTGCCGTTGATCGCAGGAAGCGTGGCATCCATGGTATGTACGGACTGGGGGTTCAACTCGTGGCGAATATCCTGGACCGCATCACGAAGCAGGTTTGTTGAAGCGCCGCTACGAACCATTCCGCTTATCCGGTCATAATGTTCAGGAAACAGCATCTCCCGGCAGGGAAAATTCAGATGGAATATCGGATCCGTTTCCGCATTGTCCCAATCTATAAGTTCATCCACCATATAGTTGTTGGTTCTGAACGGAAAAACCCTTCCCACCACGTTCAAGGCCAGCCGGAGATCCTCGGGCAAACGCCGCACCTGCCGTATCGAATCAAGATTATTAAGGTTGTATGTGCAAAAAGTTCTGGACACCGTTTGTCGTCCCGTCTGCGATCATTTTGGGAAGCAGTTAGTAGGCGAATTTTAAACCGACTAAAAATGTTGTATCCCGTTTCTCCACACTAGGCCCCGGATTACTGTCGAACGCTACATTGTAGGAGACCAGACAACCGACATATTGATTAAGTGCAAATTCCAGCGAATTTGTCCAGCTCCAGTCATAACGTTTGGTAGAACCGATTAAAACGGCTTTATCCACAGAGTTCAATATGTAGATAGAAGTCGCATCCAGTGCATGTTTCAAAACGAAATCCTGCTTATAGGTTAGCATGTCGTTAAATTTATGAGCATATTCCGCTTTTGTGTATATTGCGTTGAATGAATCGGACTTCTTATTCGTTAAATCGACTACAAATGTACTGTATTCATCCATAACCCTGCCAAAACCAAGATTAAATTTCAGGCGATCCTTCTTCTTGTTTAAAATATCCTGGAGCAGATTGTATGAGCCGATACCGACAAAAGGTATATACCGGTTCTCGATCATCTGCGGGGTCAGCTTCTGCCAATGCATGCCCCCCTCAACAAAAAGATAGCGATTAAATTCATATGACAATGTATCTTCAACGCCCATGATATTTTTATCGATATTTGATCCATCCGAAGAATGTACCGATTTCCTGTCAGCTTCATACGCAAAAACATTGGTGATCCTGCCCTTGCGAAGCGCAAGATAAAAGGCTCCTTTGTAAAGATAACCCTTATCATTGCCTGTGGATTCGGAATACGAGAACTTCAGATGGGTATGCTTAAGCAGATACGGATATACCGGGCTGTATTCAAACGAACTGGTTTCCCACCACTCCTCGATCTGCCCCGGTTTTAATACCGGCTGGGCAAAAAAACCCGGATATGGATCATATGGTTTGGCAGGATCCACTTCCGGTGGCGGCAGTCTGGGACCATTCTGAATTTCGCGGTACAGATCGGGGTATGTCTTTTGGATATATTCCGGTGTAAGTTTCGCCTCCTCGCCACTTGCACCGGCGATCGGAACACCGAACATTCCGGCAGCTGCAAGAATCAGAACTGAGCCCATGGCAATAAGCCCCATTTTCACACGTCTCATGCCATGTTTGAATAAAACAGCCGCTTCCAATAAACTGCTCGAACTATTCCTCATACGGCGCCTCCTTTCAAAAATATAAAACCTCAATACAAGAGTCACTCTGGAGTTCACTGGTTGCTACGTGACAGCAATAATCGGCACCACAATCGATTTTTCGCAGGAACCAGACATTATCATCATAAAACGCCTTATCGCCACGCAGATTCACTTTCATGAGGGGAGCCAGCAGACCGGAACCCTCCCCCTTGAGAACCGCTTCCTTCTTGGTCCAGCAGTCATAAAATATGTTGAGGCGGTCTGAAGCGTCTAAAGCATCCGGATCTGAAATTTCGGGCAGATAAGAGGAAAAATCATCCATCTGTATCGGTCTTATCTTTTCGACATCAATCCCGGTTCTTCCAACATCCACCAGGGCCAACGTCACAATTTCTCCGGAATGCGAGATATTGAAGTCGGCTACCTCCTTGATGAATGGTTTGCCTCTGCTGCTATTCTCCAAGCGTTCAAGAATCGAAAAATCCCATTCCTGGTTTCGGCCCAGAAGCGCGTGCAGCAACAGAAGTTTGCCAAAAAGCGACGCCTGCCGGTCCTCCCAGCGACGATAACGCTGAATTGCGCCGCGCATCGAAAGCGGCAGACGCTCCAGATATTCACGTTCCCTCTCTTCCGAAAGCCTGATTCCGGAATTAGCCCGATATACCCGCAGCATCACGAATCAATCAGAGTGGATCTTATCTGCGAACAGATATCGTCAATATGGTCAAACAGAAAGAAGTGGCCCCCTTTGTACTGAAAAACCCTGCAGTCGGATGTCGTCATATCGGACCATTCCGCCGCCTCGTCTTTTGTTGTGCTTTCAGCGGTTCCAATCATCACCGTTATCGGTATCTCAAGAGGTTGCGTCCGGCAATGCTGATATTCCGCGATGGCTCGCATATCATCCCGGATGATCGGAGCAAAATAAGCCATCAGTTCCCGGTCGCCCAGCACCGCTGCAGGGCTTCCCCCCAATTCGGCAAGTTTCAGCATGAATTCATCAAGCGGCAGGGTATGCCATTGTGACTCCCTGCTGATCCGTTGTGGCGGCCCTTTACCTGATATGAACAGATGAGAGGGCAACGGAAGATGCTCCTTTACCAACTGGCAAGTAATCAGATATGTCAGAAGCGCGCCCATGCTGTGACCGAAGAACGCATACCGCCGATTTAGTGACGGGCGAATTACTGCCAACAAATCAAGCGCCATCTCATTAATGCCGGTTACACGGTTTTCACTCGATCTCCGCCCCCTCCCCGGAGGTTCAAGCGGCACAACCTTTATCGCCTTGTGCATGCGCTGTTCAAGCGGGCGGTATGAATACGCGTTACCTCCGGCAAACGGGATACAGAAGAGGGTTACAGAATCAGACATGAACTATATCCGTCTTACAAGCGAATAATCACATTTTGGGCACTTGCTGAATTTTTTTGGACGTCTGTCGGAGGCAAGCAAAATTATAGCTCCGACAACAGGGGTTAGAAAAAATGAACAGAAAAAGTAACCCCAGTATCCGAACTTCCTGTTTACGCCGATAGCGGCAATAAAAAAGCAGACACCGATATATGCAAGGATTATCATGGTTGTTCCTCGTAAATAATTATTCTCTGCAGAGAAGCCGTAGCTTCGTAATAATCACAAATCCTAACCATCCTCACGGGTCCGGTTGAAAATCGTCATCCATCTCCGGATCGCCGAAAAAGACAAATCTGTTATGGTTCAGATATTTGAAATAACTGCTTTTCCCTTCCAGATCTCCTTTTAGATTATAGGTAAAATAACCTGTCACTCCCTGCCAATCCTTGATAAATCTCATATTTGAAGCCACTACCGAGGGGTCTGCCGAATTACTTCTCTTCATAGCCTCTACTAATATATTCAATGAATCATAGCCAAGGGCTCCGCGTGTATCGGGTGCTTTCCCATATCGTTTTTTAAAATTTTTAACAAACTCCAACGTTACAGGATTATCCAGTTCCGCATTGAAAGAGGTGGGCACCACCGTACCATTTGCCGATTCGCCGGCAATTTTTGCAAGATCCCCTGAATCTATTGCAGCGCCTCCATACACACGTTGTTTGATACCCATCTGGCGTAATTCCCGGATAAATTCCCCCGCCTTAGGCAGCATTCCACCGATAAATAATGCATCAAAATCATGCCTTGCCAATTCGGCGCACAATAGTTTGAAATCCTTCTTCCCGGGTGAATAGTGGCGACGAACCATTGTCTTTAGCCCTATGTCGGAAAGAGACTCCATAACGCCATCAGCTAACCCTTTACCATAGACAGTACGATCATCAACAACAGCTATCTGTTTGTGTCCCTGTGATTTCATGAAAACGGCAATTTCGTCACTGACATACCGGTCGGATAGAAGAGTTCGAAATGTATATTCAAAACCGTGATTTGTAAGATTATCGTTTGAAGAAGAGGGGGATACATACAAAAGTCCGTAATACTCGTAGGTAATGGATGCAGGGATGGCATTTGTCGAGGTCCTATGACCGATAACTGCTGCAAAAGCGCTGTTTTTGGCCACCTTCTTAGCCAATCTCTGCTCATCGGCATCATTTTCAGAGTAAAATACCTTTATTTTGATTTTTCGTCCTAACACTCCCCCCTTTTGATTTATTTCATCGGCGGCCTGCGTAATCCCCTCCACCATTAGAAAATCCTTGACCTTCTTATCCCAGATCACGGCAATATTAATGGTATCGGATTTGTTGACAACCTTTGCTCGCTGAAACTTGATTTCATCATATTTATTGCTGCACGAAACAAGCATCAAGAGAACGAAGAGAGGCAGAACAACCCGTAGAGTTATCATAGCTATAAAGCTATGCACTCTCTCCGCAGTGAACATCATTTCCCTTTCCCGGCAGGAATAACGGTATTGGTGTCAAAGAGCACCGGCAGACCTGTTTTGCCTGAGCCGAACAGAACAATCTTGGCGTTTGGCGATTTAGAAACCTCCAGGGTAGCTTCAATCCCCTTCCAGCGGAGTATCTGCTCAGAGAGGGATGAAGCGATAATCGCATTGGCCACCTGTATACCCCTGGCCTCGATTGCCCTTCTTTCTGCCTCTTTTTTCTCCCTTTCCAGTTTGTACAGATAGGCCTCGGACAGCTGCTGTTCTTCCTGCTTCTTCTCAATTGCCACCTTTATTTTTGGAGGCATTTCTATCTTCGTTATCAAAAGTGAGTCGATCTTCAGATACTTGTCATTGGCTGATGAGAATGCTTCGTTGGAAAGTTTCTGGAGAATATCCTTTTCCGATGCATAGAGCTCTTCGACGTCGTATTTACCGACTACTTTACGAATAGTGTGCTCAACGTCCGGAACGATAATCTTTTTGAAATAATCCGGCCCGACTTTCTGATGTAGAACCCCCAGAGTCTCATATTCAGGCTGGTACCTTATCGCCATTTTCACATGAACCTGCATCCCTCTGCTGGTCAACACATCCATCTCATGTGTATTTGTCTGAAAGCGGACATTGTAGACCGTCATCTTGTCCCAGGGCGCGACAACATGGAATCCTTCACCATATACCTTGTCAACAACGGTGCCGCCACCGAAACGCTTATAGTAAACACCGGCTTCGCCGGCTTGAATCGTGACAAACATACTCGGCCAGAGAATTGCGAGGAGGAGGAAAAAGACAAGTGTCGATATTATCCAGCCGGTTCTGTTTTCCCTTAAATGTTTTCCTGACCGCTTTAATAAATGACTCGTTCTTTCACGAATCGCCGTCAGGATTTTTTTGATACGGACAATGGTCTTTTCCATCTTCTATGCACCTTCCCTGATAACTTTTCCGTAATCCATCCTGATTATCCTGTCGGCAACATGAAAATAGCGGTCATCGTGGCTGACGGCAATAACGGTTTTACCTTCGCTTTTCAATTTTGCGAGAAAAGTTTCATAAAAATATTTCCTGAAAACCGGATCCTGATCAGCAGCAACC
Source organism: Desulfuromonadaceae bacterium (assembly GCA_028712665.1). Classification (GTDB taxonomy): domain Bacteria; phylum Desulfobacterota; class Desulfuromonadia; order Geobacterales; family Pseudopelobacteraceae; genus JACRCG01. Next base: position 2,365 of record JAQTRC010000056.1, on the reverse strand, counting down.
TCATCGAACACGCATACCGGTTTATTGTCCATCAACGCCGCGACAATCGCGAGACGCTTTCTCTGGCCGGTTGAGAGATTGATATTGGTAAAACTGCCCTGGTCGAAAGAAGTTTTTTTGTCCAGATCCATCTCCCGTATAAGGTTGTTAACCCGCACCGTGTCAATATTCTTAATTCCGTAAAGCCTTTCAAACAGATGGAAATCGGTAAACACGATGGAGAAGAGTTCACGGTATGATCCGATGCTATCCCTGTCCAGCGTGATGTTGTCTATCTTGATAGAGCCGGAACGAGGGGCATAGAGACCGGTTAGCAACTTCATGAAGGTTGATTTGCCGCTGCCGTTGCCGCCAACAACAAAGAGCACCTCTCCCTGGCGAATACTCTCGTTGATAGGCCCAATGGAAAATATCTGACGTCCTTCACTATCGGTGTAACTGAACATGACATCTTCAAAAGAAATGGCGCTGAACCCACTTGGCACCTCTACGGCTATTTCCGGTGGGGACATATCGTGGGCGGCATCCAGGAGGCTTTCCAGCTCCTGCAGATTGGCAGCAGAAACATTCGCCTTTGCAAAAAAAGGGATCGAAGAAATGAAAGTCTCAAGCGGCCCCATGATAAACAGTATCGAAGCTGTCAGCTTGATAATAGTTACCGATGAAGTATGGCTGAATCGGGGCATCAAGAAGATGAGACAGGCCAGAAGCAGATAAAAGGCTACCTGGGAAAACATGAAATCCGTCACGTAAGAGGTGCCGGTTTTGATTCTGAGGTTTTCCGATTCATCTGCGATTTCGTTGAAATGGGCAAAGAGATCGTCACTCTTGCTACGATTCAGCTTCAACTCCTTAAAACCTTCCATCACATGATCCAAGAGAGCGAGAAATTCGCGCTCCTTGCGATCTGCATCCCGAAGTTCCTGGGACACCTGGCGGTGATGGGCAAGGTACATCATCATGCCGCCTGCGATCGAGACAACGCTTACCAGCAAGGCTGCTTCAGAGAGATAGAAAATGTAAATACCGGCAAAAACCAGCATGAAGGCGGCCTGGCAGGCATTAATTATCACAGGGGCGGATTGGGAGATGGTGGTAGTCTCTTGGGTAATCCGGTTAAAGACCACCTCCCGGCCAATTCCCTCAAACGCAAGCAGGGATGAGGAACGGATCTTGTCTGTAATCCGCACCCGTACCCTTCGCAGTGCCTGCTCGACGATAATCGTGGAGTGCGTCATGGCCTGTTTTTTCGTGTAGTAGAACAGGAAAAACGCCATTAAAAAAATGAACAGATAACGGAGATTTAGAAAAACAAGGGAAGTCGTCCCTGCGGAGGCGTTGATGACTGCCAGAAGAAGTCCGTTGGCAATCCCTGAGAGGGTGGTCATGACCAGTATCGACCGCCACGGGCTCTCGGATTCGCGTCTAAAGAATTCCAGCAGTGTCGAAGTTCTCAGGTGTTGTAGAGTCTGGATCGGCAAGAGCACCTCAGCAAGTTATGTGAGAATCAGAGAAGGGAGTGGCGCACATGACAATATCAATGGCGCCACCCTGAGGCTCAGAATATTAAACACGTTTCAGGTAGATGCTTTTTTCGCCTCTTCCGGTTTCAGTTCGGAGACGACTTTTTTACCCTTTGCAAATTGTTCTGAAAAATAGGATTTGACTTTGGCTGGGTCCAGATCGAGGAAGGTCCCGCCTGATTCAAAGTGTTGTACGAACACCTTGTAAACGGCGTACGTTGCAGCCCCGGAAATAACAGGCATGGTTACGGCACCGGTAGTCTGGCCGATAAGGGGAACGAATTTGATGAGACTTGCAATTGCGCCTCCCATCGCTGCAGGAAGAAACCCGCCCAGAAGTGAAGAAAGGATGGATTTCCCAATTTCCTTTTTAAACGGCACATCGTATTCGGCAGACAGTTTCTTGATCATGTCAAGCTGAATACCCATCAGAGCAACCAGGTCAACCAGAGGGATAGGAATCAGCCCAACTCCCATCGATGCAAGAATATGATTCTTGGCAAGTTTTTCCAAACGCTCGGTTCGCCCCTCAATTGTGTTGACAGAGTCTGTTGCTGCTTCAACTGTTTCTTCTTCCATAATGCGGTTCTCCTTTCTTTGAGATAGACGACAGACAAATCAAAATCAGTCTTTTAATCGTATCATATTTATTTAATTATTCATCAAAAAAAGTATACACAAAAAAAATTGTAATATCCGGGAAAAGTTTAACACGGATAATAGTTCAACTCTGGATAAATTTATCAGGACAAACAGAAACAGGGACTCAACCGATAAGGTTAAGTCCCTGTTTTTTATGGTCGGTGCGACAAGATTTGAACTTGCGACCACTAGACCCCCAG
>JAQTRC010000161.1 GCA_028712665.1 Desulfuromonadaceae bacterium | reverse complement strand
CACTAAAATCTATGCCGAGACCGGAACTGATCCCCGGTAAACCACCCTCTGAATAATTCAAAGTTATTCAACAAAACCTTCAATGCTCCTTTTTCTCTTTTCCTGACAAAATAGTTGTCCATAAACATTGCCGGGCTGAAAAAGATCTTTATGTTTTCCCAGTTCATGAGGCGGTTTAGCTGCAGGTTTGTAAGATGGCGGGTTCTGACGTTGCAGATAAAGCCGGTATATCTGCTCAGGTCGTCGGTGTTGGTAACAAGTCCGGCTTCAAGCAACTCTTCGCGAATCCGGGTTCCCGGATAGGGAGTGACGCACTGCACGTAGGGAAGGTCTATCCGGAGTTTTCTGGCGGCCTTGAAAACTTCCCTGATATCCTCGGAGGTATCATCGGGATTGCCGATAATAAAACCGCCCATGACGGCAATGCCATTGTTTCTGAGCAGTCCGACTGCCTGCTCCGTTTTCTCCCGGATGTCCCCTTTTTGAAAAAACTGGAGGTTCTTCGTCTGCACGGCCTCTATCCCGAGGAAAACCATGGTGAAGTTTGCCCGTGCAAGCGATGGGATCAGTTCCGGATCGTTGATAATACCCGCAACTGACGCCTGGACCAGATATTCCATGCCGTTCAGGCCGTTTTTTATGATGGCTTCCGCGAGTTCTCTGAAACGTGCGGCGTCCAGGGTAATATTGTCGTCCACCAGCAGCACAGTTTCCGTCCCGCGTCGATGCAACTCCTTCAGGTCGGCGATTACCCGGTCGATGGAATAGCAGCGAAAACTCGAACCATACATCCCGTTAATGGAGCAAAAGGTGCAGGGCATTGTGCAGCCGCGCGACGTTTCGACACAGTCCATCTTCCTGTTGAAATAGGTAAAGCGGTCCAGAACGCGTCCGTTTCTGTCCGGAAGAGGCAGTTGCTTAACATCCAGAATTTCGCCGGGCGGATTATGACTGAAGAGCCCTTCCCGGAGCCATGATAATCCCGGTACGGCTGCAAATTCCCGCGCACCCTCCAACGCCTCCACCAGTGCGGGTAAAGCCAGTTCCCCCTCTCCCCGGACAAGAAAATCGAATGGCGGGGCATTCCCGCAGGTCAACTCTGCAAATGCCAGGCTCGCATGGTAGCCGCCCAACACGATTTTTGCCTCCGATGCAAACTCCCGGCAGATTGAAATTACTTCCAGGGCGCTTTTATACTGGAAACTCATGCTGCTGATGCCGATCAGCCCGGGGTTGAATTCAGTCAAAAATTCCTTCAACCAGAGACGGATATTCTTATGAACCAGCACCAGGTCGGCAATCCTGACCTGGTGGTTTGTCAGATTGGCTGCAATGGAGCAGAGCCCAAGGTTGGGCACCTTAATTATCCGGTGGAAGTTATTAGCCGCGTCAGGCATTGCCAGTAGCAGTATCTTCAAAGTTCCATCCTTTTCAATCCTTGGCGGATGAGGCCCTTATTTCAACTTTATTTCTGAGCCTGCCTGCCAAGTATACGGGAGTGGCTTTAATAAGCAACCGGCGCCGCTATAAAACCTGCAAATGTTTTTCGCTTGGTTGTCCGTCATTTATGGTGGTTATGTTAAATATGATGGTCGCAGTTCACGTCTCCCTTTCAAGCTACACACTCTCTCTCAATTTTATCCCGTACAAACAGACGGTTGCGCTCGCGGTGTCCGCAGGAGCCCTCTGGCATGCAAGTTGCGGTTCTGCCTTCCTGGCAGAACATGAAGAGTGTCCTGTTTCCAATTAAAATCGAGTTGTTTTGTGAAAGGGAGATTAACTATGAGTTACATCACTGTTGGGAAAGAAAACTCGAACAGCATCAAGCTGTATTATAAGGAGTGGGGGAGTGGACAGCCGATAATCTTCAGCCATGGCTGGCCGCTTAACGCGGATGCCTGGGAAGATCAGATGCTGTTTCTGAGTTCTCACGGATACCGCTGCATCGCACATGACCGTCGCGGGCATGGCAGGTCGAGCCAACCCTGGAATGGCAACGACATGGACAGTTACGCCGACGACCTCGCGGCGTTTGTAAAAAAGCTTGGCATTAAGAAGGCGATCCATGTCGGCCACTCGACTGGCGGCGGCGAAATAGCCCGTTATATCGGACGCCACGGCACGAAGCGTGTGGCCAAAGTCGTTCTGATAGGCTCGGTGACGCCGCTGATGCTGAAGACGGCCGCCAATCCAGGCGGTTTGCCGATAAAAGTTTTTGACGAGATACGCGCCAATGTCCTCGCCGATCGCTCGCAGTTCTTCAAGGATCTTACCGCACCGTTCTACGGCGCAAACAGGAAAAACGCCAAAGTCTCGCAAGGTCTTCGGGATTCGTTCTGGCTCCAGGGGATGCAGGCCGGTTTAAATGGCGTCTTCGATTGCATCAAGGCCTTTTCCGAGACAAACTTCACTAAAGATCTCGAAAAATTCGATGTGCCGACACTGATCCTTCATGGCGATGATGACCAGATCGTACCGATCGGCGCCTCGGCCCTGCTCTCGTCCAAGATAATCAAAGGCTCTACGCTGAAGATATATCCGGGCGCACCACATGGTATGTGCTCGACACTCAAGGAGAAGGTCAACGAGGATCTGCTCGCTTTCATCAAGGCCTAGGTCTTCAGCTTTAGAAGTTTAAGGAAATCGACCATGAAACTATTTATGATAAAATACCGCCGGAGAGTGTTGCTGATTGTTTTTACCGCGTTGATGGTGACGTTGGCGACAGCTTATGCGCAGGAGTCCGGAAAGGGAGCGACCAGTTACTCTCCTGTTGATATCAGAGAGGAGTTCGCATCGATAATGGCTCGGATGAAGGGTGCGACGCCGGATATAATGAAGCGGCAGATGGATCTGCTGAATGAGCGATACGACCTGAGCGACCGGCCTGCCATAGGCGTGACGATGTCTCGTGGAAAGGGGGTGCAGGAAGGCGTCAGGATCAAACTCCCCAAAAACATGACATGGGGAAAACTGGCAGCCATGAGCCCGGGTGAGATCAGGGAAAAAGGTCTTTTCCCGGCAGGTTTCTTCCCTCTCCCGTTCCCTAATCATCCGGAAGGGGGGATGCTCTTCCCTAAATTCCAGATTGACGAAATAAAGAAGCAGGAGGAAAGGGACCTTACCCGGTTCGATCTGGAGTTTGACCTGCCCGACCACTTTCTGCCTGAGTTTCCGGCGCCGATCTACCTGACTACGCGCCCTGATCTTGGCGACGTCTCGAAGGGGAAGCTCGTGACGATCATGAACTACTACGAGCTGTTCAACGGGATACTGAATCCCAAGCAGCTCGAGGGGCTCCGGTTGCTGGTGACGCCGTTTCCTCAGCAGCAGTTCAATCAGACCGAAGACCGGCGCTCTGAAAAGCCGAGCCGTGGCGTGGCCTGCCTCGACTGCCATGCGAACGGTCATACGATTGCGGCAACGCACCTCGTAGGCGACATCCGTCCCCAGGAGTTCCGGCATCGACTGGATACGCCGACTCTGCGAGGGGTGAATATCCAACGACTGTTCGGTTCCCAGCGGGCATTGAAAAGCATCGAGGATTTTACCGAATTCGAGCAGCGAGCCGCGTACTTTGACGGCGACCCGGTGATTGCAACCAAGAAGGGGGTCAATATTCTGGAAAGAGGGAGCCAGGTGCACTTCATGGCGGAGTTTCAGGAGATCCTCGACTTCCCGCCCGCCACCAAGCTCAACATATACGGGGAGCTTGACCCGGCCGGCGCCACCCCCTCCGAACTCAAGGGGGAGAAGCTGTTCAACGGAAAGGCCAGATGCGTCGCGTGCCACCCGGCTCCCTACTACACCGATAACTCGATGCACAACCTGCGCGCCGAGCGATTCTACAAGCCCCGCATGATTAACGGTATGATGGCCTCCGCCGACGGTCCGATCAAGACCTTTCCTCTGCGCGGCATCAAAGATTCCCCTCCTTACCTGCATGATGGCCGGCTGCTTACGCTGGAAGACACGGTGGAGTTTTTCAACCTGATTCTTCAAGCCGGACTGAACGTACAGGAAAAGAAGGACCTAGTGGCATTTATGAGGGCGCTTTAGTGATAACCTCTTTGAGGAGTAGTTTGCCAGAATGAAAACCAAACCCGACCTTCCACCGGCGACGCCTCCGGATTCCCCTGACATGCCGGCCGAATCCGAACGTGACCAGATCAGCCAGAATATTGAGGCCGTTCTGGATTTCTACACGCGCGAAGATCAAAAGATCAGCCGCTCGCAACGTATTCTGGAACGGATCAGTCATTTCAGCGGGCAGCCGGTATTTCTCGGCATCATTCTGTTGTTTGTCGCGCTCTGGATGCTCGCCAATGTCTTATTCCGGCAGTTTGGGATACCCGCGTTCGATCCGGCGCCCTATTTCTGGCTTCAAGGGATTGTCGGTCTGGGCGCGCTGCTTACCGCGACCATGGTTTTGTCCAAGCAGAACCGGCTCGCCAAGCTCGAGGAACAACGGGCGCACCTGGATCTGAAAGTCACGCTGCTGACAGAACAGAAAGCCGCCAAACTTATAGAACTGCTGGAAGAGTTAAGACGTGATCTGCCCAATGTCAAAAACCGTCATGATCCCGATGCGGTCGCACTGAAGCAGTCGATGAATCCGGAACTTGTGCTTGCCGCTTTGGATGAACGGAGCGAGCCGCAAAATCAATCAAAACCCGCCGGAGAAACCGTTGAGGATGCAGGAGGTAAAGAGCAAATCTTATAAATGGATGCGGTAAATGCTGATTTACCGTTTTTGTAGGGGCGTACCCGGTGGGTCGCCCTGATGCAACATGCAATACAGTTGGCTATTGCAACCAGGGC
>JAQTRC010000160.1 GCA_028712665.1 Desulfuromonadaceae bacterium | reverse complement strand
ATTACCCCAAAGGACGACCATAATTATATAGCATTTTTCCTGACTCTAGCCTGCAACCTCTCATGCCCATACTGCATCAATCTTCATGACGGCGTGCTTCGCTCGTCTCAGGGAAGACGCGCACAGATGAATCCGGAAGAGTGGATAGCTGCGGCAAACAGGCTGGTGCTGAGAAACGATCTCCCCTTGACGTTGCAAGGAGGGGAACCCACCCTTTATAAAGGGTTCTTCCGACTTGTAAATGAAGTAAAGCCGGAAATCAAGATGGACCTCCTGACCAACCTGACATTCAACGTGGATAAGTTCATCCGCAACGTACCTGTCGAGCGATTTACCAGGGAGGCGCCTTATGCGGCAATCCGCGTAAGTTATCACCCCGGTCAGAACGATATCGAAGACCTTATAGCAAAAACGTACAAACTTCAGGAAGCGGGGTTCCGGATCGGCCTCTACGGGATTGACCACCCGGATAAGGAAACCCGGGAGCATATCCTGAAAACCCAGGCGCATTGCCTGGCCCTTGGCCTTGATTTCAGACTCAAAGAGTTTTTGGGAGAGCACGCCGGCACCATGTATGGGACATTCAAATATGAAGGATGCTTCAACGGAGAAGAGCTGAAGGAATGCGAATGCAGAACGACCGAAATCATTGCCGATCCCGCCGGGAATGTTTTTAAGTGCCATTCCGACCTGTATAACGGTCGCGATCCCATTGCCCACATCCTTGATGAAGATTTCAACGAGGATTCCATAGAAACTTTCAGGAAATGCCACTTTTTTGGCGAATGCAATCCCTGTGATGTAAAAGTCACGACAAACCGTTTCCAGGTATTTGGGCACACCAGTGTAGAGATTCGGAATATTGTTGATAATTGAGGAAACATAGGTTCTTCATGGACAAATACAACCTTGATGGGCATAAACTTTACTGGCATCTTGACCGGCTGCAGGCATGGCAATCCGGCGAACTGATTGTGCCGGTCTATTTGGAAATCAGCCCGGTTTCGTATTGTAACCATAAATGTATTTTTTGCGGTCTCGACTTTGCGCAGGATTCGCCCAAGTCACTCAACACGGACATCCTGAACGACCGGATCATTGAAATGGGTGCACTGGGCATCAAGAGCATCATGTTTGCAGGAGAGGGAGAGCCGCTACTTCATAAAGGACTGCCCAAATGGGTTGAAACTGCAAAGCAAAACGGTATTGATGTCTCCATAACCACTAACGGCGCTCCAGGAACAATGGAGCTTTGGGAGAGCCTGATTCCAAATCTCTCTTGGCTCCGTTTCAGCGTTGATGCGGGAAGTCCGGATGTTTACGCAAAGGTTCATAGAGTCCAGACAACAGCATTTGAAAAAACTCTCCAGAGTATTAATGACGCAATCACTGTTCGGAATAACGGCCATAATTGCACAATTGGCGTTCAGTATCTCATGATTCGGGACAACCTGTCGGACATTGAAAACGCCCTCAGGCTTTTTATTGAAATAGGTGTTGATTATATTGCCTTGAAACCATACTCTGAACATCCTCAGATGCTTAACAAATCGGGCTTCAATTATTCGGAAACCGATATTGTCCGCGTTCAGGAAATAGTGGACTCGTTCCGGACAAAGAGCGGCAAGACACGAATCATCTTCCGGAAGGCCGCCACAGATGTGTATGCCGCGGGCAAAAAAGGGTTTTCCCACTGTAACGCCCTTCCTTTCTGGGGCTACATATCATCGCGGGGGGACTTCCACACATGCAGCGTCTTCCTGGATGATGAACGTTTCAAGGTCGGCAATGTTTATGACCAGGATATGAAATCCATCCTGTTCGGAGACAAACGCCGCGCGTCGCTTGACTTCGGCGCGAATGCACTGGAGGTTGGGCACGAATGCCGGGTCAATTGCCGCATGGCGAGGGTCAACGAGTTCCTCGAATTTTTGGACGAAAAACCGGAACATATCAATTTTATCTGACTTGGACAGCTGACATGCAAACAAAGATCCTGCTCATAAAACTAGGCTATTCTGAAACTCTTGATCCCGAGATCGGCAAAGTTGCAAGTCTAGGCGACGTACTGAGGACAACTCCGATCCTCTGGGCGATAAAAGAAAAATTTCCTGACTCCCATGTTACATGGTTGGTTACTGCGGATGCGGAACCCTTGCTTGAAGGGAATAAACTGATCGACAGAATACTGGTCTGGGATGAATTTATCCCTTTCCAACTCATGCGGGAAAAATTTGACGTTGTCATCAATCTGGAAAAGATTGCAGGGGTCTGCGCGCTTGCGGATATGATCGATGCCTGGGTAAAATATGGATTCAGATTTGAAACACTGAACGGAACTTACCACGGTTACGAACAGGGAATAAATTTTATTGACTATATTGAAAACAAGCAAACTGACAAACTCAAAAGTTACTGGGAGCAGATCCTGATCGAGATGCTCGGCGTCACCTGGAAGGAACAGCGCTGCATCATCGGATACAAACCAAAAACCGAAGAAACATTGGATATCGGTTTCAACTATGAAGTCGGGTCCAAATGGCCTTTCAAAGCGCTTAAGATGGAAATATGGAAAGAGCTTGAGCAGCGATTCATCAGCAGGGGATATTCCGTATCATGGCAGAAGGGGAACAAAAATCTTTACGAATATATGGACTGGATACAGTCTTGCAGGCTGATAATTTCAAATGACAGCCTGGGGCTTCATCTCGCTTCCACCTTCGGAAAAAAGGTGGTTGGAATGTTCGGGCCGACCGATCCGAGCGAGGTGTTCCTTGACAGCAACAGCAGAAAGATTCTTCCGGATATTTTCTGCACTCTCATGCCGTGCGGTTCACCCAAATGCCATAGCGGGCTGTACTGCATGCAGCACATCAACGCAGACAAAATTGAGAAAGCGGTGCTGGAAATCATCCCCTCCGTTCAGGAGCAATAAATGCCGAACCTTACAGAAAAAGCCTCAGCGATCCGAAACACGATACTGGAAATGGCCCATCGTTCCAAAAGCCCGCACGTAGGATCATGCCTTTCGCCGGTAGACATAATGGCCACGCTCTACTTCGATGTCATGAACATTGACCCTTGGGATTCGCGCGATATCTTCATATTGAGCAAGGGACATGCCGCCATGGCCATGTATGCCACCCTTGCCCACAGAGGCATTATCCCGATGGATCTGCTGGAAGGATACTACCAGGACAACGGCACACTCCCTGCGCATCTGGACAAATTTGCTGCGCGAGGTGTGGAGGTCTCTGCAGGTTCGCTGGGGCATGGCTACAACATAGGCCTGGGGCTGGCATTCGGATTCAAAAAGCAACAGTCCGCCAGAAAGGTATACATCATCATCGGCGACGGAGAATCTCAGGAAGGTTCGATATGGGAGGGGGCAATGTTCGCCTCCAGACTCGGTCTTGATAACGTGACTGTTTTTATTGATCACAACAACCTGCAAGGATATGGCCGCCCGACTGAAATATGCTGTTATGAACCGGTGCGTGAAAAATGGGAAGCATTTGGGTGGCATGCGGTTGAAATTGACGGTCATGATATTTCCCGGATCAAAGCGGCGTGCGGAGAAGAGTCCCAAGGGAAACCGAAGGTTGTGATTGCAAGGACGACAAAGGGGAAGGGCGTCTCGTTCATGGAGGATCAGCTTGTCTGGCACTATTTCATTGTCACGGATGAACATCTGCAAACGGCGAAGGGGGAACTCGTATGAGAAACTCCTTTGTAAATACGATTATTGACAGTTGCAACAAAAGGGATGACATCTTCATTCTCAGCGGCGACGCAGGTCTCGGAGTTTTTGACCAGTTCAAGGAAGAATACCCGGATCGCTTTCTAAACATGGGAGTAGCCGAGCAGCATACAATAGGTTTCGCGGCTGGTCTTGCCATGTCCGGATACAGGGTCTTGGTTTACAACATCATACCATTTGTGCTCTACCGCTGCTACGAGCAGGTGCGCAACGACATCTGCTATCAGAAGCTTCCTGTTGTGCTTGTCGGCATCGGCAGCGGCGTAACCTACGCCCCCATGGGGATGACCCATTACTCCGTTGAGGATATCGGTCTTGCCAGGACACTTCCGAACATGACCGTCATATCCCCCTGCGACCCGGTAGAGGCGAGACTTGCCGCCAGTCATGCTCTTGAATCCAGCATGCCACTCTATGTCAGGCTTGCCAAACGGGGCGAACCGGCTATTCACACAAACAGCGATTTTGATATTCTGAAGCCGCAGGTGATAAGGCAAGGTCACAAAATAGCCGTTGTCAGTTACGGTTCAATGGTTGAGGAGACTCTTTCCGCCTGGAATTGCCTGAATGATGCCGGAATAACTCCGCTGCTCATCTCTCAGCCGACAATTCAGCCGCTTGATATCGATGCGTTGGAAACGCTGCTGGATGGCATAACCACTGTAATCGTAGTTGAAGAACATTATGAATCCTGCGGTCTCGGCTCCATCATGGCGAATCTGGCGGTGGAGCGCGCGCGCTCATTCCGTCTGATAAAGATGGGCATTCCCGCCAAATTCATACATGCCGTCAACAATACCGCAGGATTACGTAAGAAATTCGGCATTGACGCCGGCAGCATCGTCGAAAAAGTAAAGTCACTCTGGAACGGAGCATAATCCAAATGGGACGGATGATGAATTTCTTTACCCCTCTTCACAAACGCACCAGCCGGGATTTTATCGGCAGAATGTCCGATTCGAAGGTTGAGTGCATGAAGGTGGCCAGAAAGTACGCCCAGGAGTTCTGGGATGGGGACAGGCGTTTCGGTTATGGCGGATACAGATACGACTCCCGCTGGGAACC
>JAQTRC010000159.1 GCA_028712665.1 Desulfuromonadaceae bacterium | reverse complement strand
CAGGCTGCAGCATTCCAGCCAATCAAGGTATCATGTCACGTCAGCACGATGGGATTATCACGCCATAATCCGGGCGTTTGCGTTGCAAGCCAAGCAGAAGGGATGCAGCGGCCTGGTTACTGGGCACTTTCATCTGGCATTCTGCGAGCAGTTCAAAGACAACTCTTTCACTATTCTATCCCTTGGGGACTGGATGGAGCAGTTCACATACGGTGAAATGCGGGATGGCGATCTGCGTCTTATGACGTATTCTCCCCCCTTATAAACAATGAATCAATTTCGCCAACCCGACGTACTCCCCAAAAAACCGCAGAAATTAATTTTACATACTGAAACCCGCAGCAAAAAGCTCGCCACTATTTTCTGAAAAATTCCTCCAGAGCCTGTTCCCCGACCTGGGACGCCTTGACCTTCCACTTGTCAGAATTTATCACCAGCGCCACCAGTGCGATGCGCGGGTTATTGATCGGAGCAAAGGCCGCAAACCAGGAATAATGACCTTTCGGATCCGTACCGTTGATCGAGCCGGTTTTGGCCGCGATCGGAACATCTACAAGCGGCCTGCCCCGTCTGTCATGAAAAGCTTTGCGGGATGTTCCGGTCAGGACGGTGCTTGAAAGCATCAGCTTCAAGGAGGCCGCTGTTTCGGTTGTTACCAGTTGCCTCAGCTCCTGCGGGGTAAAAGTGTCTCCTGCTATCCCCTCGCAATTCACTACGTTTCTGATCAATGCAGGTGTCATCATTTTGCCGTTGTTGGCGATGGCAGACATGATGACTGCGGCGTGAATCGGAGAGACCTTGACATCGTGATCCAACCCCGCTCCCATCAGCATCAGATCATGATCACTCGCAGGTTCTGCAGCTTGACTCATTTTGACAGGGATTCCCGGTAAAATTTGTTGATTGAATCCGAAGCGATCGACATACTCCATGATTGATGTCCTGCCGGCGATGTCGCAAGCCAGTCGGCCGTAGACCGGGTTTATCGATTTGCCCATGGCAGAGGTAACATCTCTCCGGCTGTTTTTGCCTTTCGGACTGGTGTACCAGTAGCGGGGGTTCTCAGAGTAGGATTTGCCACGGAACTCGACAACTGTCTCAGGGGTGATCTTTTTGGATTCCAGAGCGGCAGAAGCGGTTATAATCTTGAACAACGAGGCCATCGGGTAAAGTCTGTAAAATGAATCTCTGGCCCACTCCGGATCGATTGATGAGTAGGATGTCATTCCAAGGATACGACCTGAAGCAGGTTCAATAGCAACAAAGAGACCGTAAGGCACCTGGTGTTGCGCTAGATAGTCATGCACCCTTTTCTGCAATCCCCCCAAAAGGGTATAGTTAAAGCGTACTCCATCCGAAGTTAGAGCTGATAGCTGGCCTCCGACAGTTTCTGCATTTTCAAGCAGGTTCCCGGCCATCTCGAAATGGCTGACTGCCGCCGGCGGTTTGGCGGCTTCGGCCAGTTTCGGAGTTGATTCGGTATGCGAGCTAACCCAAGAGGCAATTCGTTGCCCCACCGCTTTTGACTGGCGAAGAGCGATTACGCAGGCCGGCGTTAGCACGAGGACAATTGCCAGGAAGACAAGCGTCAGCTTAAGTTGCCGGCGGCGCTTGCCAGCGGGAATCGGTTGTCGAAACCTTGAAAATCCGCTGGAGGGTTTCAATCGTTGGCTGCTCTTGTTTGGACCGAAAATACTGAAACCGGCCATCGGTTTTTTTCTTGATAAGTGTTTAAGATCCTGCATGGCATTCCGGGATACGTGAGATGGTAGAACTATACCTTTAAGCCCTGGATATTGTCAACGAGAGCGGGCAAAAAAATTCTAACGTACTAACCCCGGCAAGTCGGGATAAGTGCGCTTACGAAGTTATTTCCTGTCGAAAAACCACAGAAAATAACTTCTGGCTTACTAACCCCAACAAGTCGGGATAAGTAAGCTTACGAAGTTATTTCCTGTCGAAAAACCACAGAAAATAACTTCTGGCTTACTAAAAAGTATTGATTCGGTTGATGAACGCAATCAGCAGCCCGTAGTGGTGATGGTCAAAGAGCATCGATATTCTCGGAAGATGAGCAAGGTCAGGCTGGTCGATTTCCTCTGGAAACTGACCGCAACTTCTGATCTGGTCCCCTTCACGGATCAATTCCGGAAATTCTTCCGTCAGAGTCGCAATCTGATTGTCGGAAATTTCTTTGTTAAGGCGTATTACCAGCCTGTTTTCTATAAAACGGAGCGAATGATAGTTTCGGTAAAAGGTTTCTATCACTTCGAGCGCCTCCTGCACGCTACTCGTGATTGTAAACAGAGAAAAATCCTCGCCGGATATGAAACCCTTGACCAACAGGCTCTGTTTCACAAAGTCAAAGAACTGTTCCCAGTAGCCATCCTTGTCATCAAGCAGAATTAGTGGTTTGGGCGACGTCTTCCCGGTCTGAATCAGTGTGAATACTTCCATTGCTTCGTCCAGAGTCCCAAATCCACCAGGAAAGACAACGAAAGCGGCCGCCTCTTTGACGAAGGCAACCTTGCGGTTGAAAAAATACTTGTATGTCACAAGACGCGGATTCCGGTACATGACGCTATTCGGCTTCTGTTCGAAGGGAAGCCGGATATTGACCGCAAAGGAGTTTTTGCTGCCGGCCCCCTCATTACCGGCCTGCATTATGCCGGGGCCGCCACCGGTGATGACCATATAGCCGTTTTCTGCCAGAATACGGCTGAAGCTGACACACTTTTGGTACATCTCTTCATGTTGCTCGGTTCGTGCAGAACCGAATATTGTGACTTTTTTACGATTGCGGTAGGGGCCGAAGACTTTGGCGGTGTAACGCATTTCACGCAGAGTGCGGTTTATAAGTTTCAGGTCGGCCGGATAATCAACTTCCTGGCCTATCTTCAGGGTCGAAAGGAGCATTTCGCGGATAATATCTGGATGATGAACTCCGCCCGACTCATCAATCAACTGATTGAGGATATGATCTATCCGCTCGTTTGAGCTGGAGAAACTTAATTCCATGGTTCACGCCTTCTGTTGGTTATTCACAGCAGGAGTGCAAGATATCATAGATGGCTTTGTAAAGCAAACAGCTCTTATCACCGGCAAGCATTGATTATACTGCTAATAATGAAGATGATTAAGCTTGAAACAGGGTGGTAGTTTTGATATACGTGTACTGGCATTTACAATTTGAAATAATGTTTCTACGTTTATTTTGCAGACGGGCAGGGGGAGAAGTGTGTCCAATCCGCATCTGGTCATATATGAAGAGGAGTTCCAAGAGATAAACGATGTAATCGGTCGGCTGCTCAAGGAGGCCAATTCCAAAGTAATTTTTCTTGTCGACAAGAATGGCCAGCTGATCGCTGGTGTTGGAGAAACTGAACGTTTTGATACTACATCGCTGGCATCGTTGACGGCAGGCAATATTGCGGCAACCGGCGGGCTTGCGAAGCTGATCGGTGAAAAAGAGTTTTCAATCCTCTTTCACGAAGGGGAGAAAGATAACCTGCATATCTCCATCGTTGCCGGAAGAGTCATACTTGTCGTGCTTTTTGACAGTAGCTCTTCGCTTGGGCTTGTTCGCTTGCGGGTCAAAAAGTCATCGGAAGAGCTTGCCACGATCTTTGAAAAGCTGATGAAAAAATCAGAGGAGAAGGAAAAACGAGGTTCTTCCGATTTCCCCTTCGCCGAGATTACGGATGATGATATCGATAATCTATTCAGCTAACCGGTTACGAGGTAAACTATAAGTGTCTTTCATCAACTATGCCTCTCGTGAAATAAACTGCAAGATTGTCTACTACGGCCCAGGGTTGTGCGGGAAGACAACGAATCTCCAGTTCATATATCAGAAGACCGCCCCGGAAGCCAGGGGGAAGATGATCAGTTTGGCAACAGAGACCGAACGGACCCTTTTTTTTGATTTTCTTCCACTTTCTTTGGGAGAGATAAGGGGCTTTAAAACCCGTTTTCACCTGTATACTGTTCCAGGTCAGGTCTTTTATGATGCATCCCGAAAGCTGATACTTAAAGGTGTAGATGGAGTCGTTTTTGTAGCAGATTCTCAAGAAGAGCGGATTGACGCCAATATTGAGTCGCTGGAAAACCTGCGGATCAACCTGAAGGAGCAGGGGTATGACCTGGACAAGTTGCCGTATGTCGTCCAGTATAACAAACGTGATTTACCGGGTGTCATGTCTGTAGAGGAGCTACGTCGGGATTTGAATCCGACCAACGTGCCAGAGTTCGAGGCATGTGCCACCACCGGAGAAGGGGTTTTTGAAACCCTCAAGGCAATAGCCAAGTTGATTCTGCTTGATCTGAAAAAAGGGAAATAATCGGGTTCTTTGAACTTGATTTTATTGGCGTCGCATGGTAAGTAAGCAACCCCACCGTTGCCGAAACAGTAAAAGAAATATCTGACTTACTGAAGAAATATACGGAGAGATGGCCGAGTAGGTCGAAGGCGCTCGCCTGCTAAGCGAGTATACTGGGAAACCGGTATCGAGGGTTCGAATCCCTCTCTCTCCGCCATTAAACCCCCAGCAACTTAAGGTAGTTATCGGCGTAAAGCCCTTGTATTTGACCAAAACTTTGACCAAAAGTGGAGGAAAATGCAGGGGCTTCTGTTCTTCTGGCCGGTATAACTGGCGACTCCATCCTTTGGTTATACCGTTCAGGAAATGCCGTACGCATCTCCTCCAGAGACAAAAAAGTCATCTCCAAGGTAGTTTAGAATTGCCTGCCGTTCGTCAACCAGTCCCTGCCGATACTGGCCGTACACTTCAGCGATCATCTTCTTGTTACTGTGCCCCATCAAGTCCACCAGCCTGTTCTTAT
>JAQTRC010000158.1 GCA_028712665.1 Desulfuromonadaceae bacterium | reverse complement strand
ATTAAAATCAGAATGTTGCCGGCGCGCCGTGTCAAAATCCGGCACGAATCGATGGTTAAAAGTAGAAGCCGGTTCAGATATTTGTTCGATCTTCCGATAAGAATTATCAGAGGATATAAATGTATGTACATTACTGATTCCATACCCCTCCCTAGAACCGGCACTCCGCGTGCCGCACTCTCTGCTCCCGCTCCGGGAATGCCGGTTCCCCTGGATCTCCTTCAAATTTCTGAGATTGCCCGACAAAAAATTGAGCAGCTTCAGCAGGGCAATCAGGCGCTGGAACAGTCGCTCATCCAATCAAGACAGGCGGCACGAAATGCTGCGACAGACCGGGTTAAATACGTCAAAGCTTATCTGAAGATTTTGGTAAGTATGTCACCGGCTGGAGACCGGGCTGCAGCTTCGGAGGCGGCTCGTATGGCCCGCGAGATTAAGAGTGCGGTGACTGATTTCAAAAGGAGCATTGCCTATGGTGAGGAGTCCGGCATCCGTACTGAAATAGCTGGATTTGCGGGAGTGGCCGGAGATGCGCTTAAAATTGCCCAAGGGATGCTTCAAAGTTACCTGCAAAGACGCTCTTTGAAACAAAAAGGCGGCCACTACCTGGAAATTGAAATCGGCAACGCCGTATCGTCAGTGCGGGAAACGATTCATGAAACCTTGAATCTGAAAGAATATCCAATTGCAGATGCCCAAACCAGATGATCCAATCAAACCGGATGTTTTCATCATAAAATAGGGGCAAAAATTCAAAGTTGTTCCAATTTACGTAGATGATGTCCTGTTGACGAAAGAACACATTAGGGGTCTGCCCTTGACATGATACAATTGGTGCTCGTAACTCACTGATTTCATAATAATGTCTCGTGTCAAGGGCAGACCCCTTTATTGCTTTAATTATTGCTTTTGCTTTTTACAATGGGGTAATTGTTGATTGTCAGGACATCGCAAACGAGGCAACTTCTAGACCGATAAGGGTCAGAATTGAAATTCGGCTCACAACTGCAAAAGACGTGAAGGGAAAAATGCGTGCAGGGTGTGGTGTGTTTGTGTAATTAGCTGACTATCAGTCCGTCCCTGACATGAAATATCCTGTCAAACCCTTCCACCATGCGGTGGTCGTGGGTAACTACCAAGACAGCTGACTGATTTTCCACTGCCAGCGATTTCATCAGAGTCATGACATTCTTTCCGTTCTCAGTGTCCAGCGCCGCAGTCGGTTCGTCGGCCAGGATCACCCTTGGTTTATTTGCCAAAGCCCGGGCTATGGCCACCCGCTGAGCTTCGCCACCGGAAAGCGCCTGGGGATAGCTTGACAGTCGGTGCCCAAGATTGAGGGATGTAAGCAGTTCCGCTGCCCTGCTCCTGGCTTCGGACGGCGACAGGTCGTTGATTTCCAATGCGATCATGACGTTCTCCAGTGCGGTTAAAAAGGAAATCAGATTGTGGTGCTGGAATATAAACCCGAGTTTCTCCCTGCGCATCCGTTTCAGGTCCAGCCCCGGCAGCCAGCCTTGATCGGCAACGGTGATTCCATCAATCACCACCTTGCCATGAGTAGGCTCATTGATGAGTCCGATGGAGGTCAACAGCGTGGTCTTGCCTGAACCGGACGGGCCGAGGATGGCGACCAACTCCCCAGGCTTCACCTGCAGGGTGGCATCCGCGATGGCGGTCACTGCCGTCTCGCCTTTACCATAAATTTTTGTCAGATTTTCCACTTCTATTGCATACATTGCCTTATCCACCCAGAGCCTCCGCAGGTTCTACCTTCAATGCCTTCCTTATGCCGACAAAACTTGAGAGCGTGCAAATAACAATAACGATGATAAAAAGCACCTGCAGATCAAAAGCTTCCAGCACGATCCGCCGGGGAAATCTCTTGTAGGTCAGAAGGATCAGGCCATAGCCTATAGCGTATGCGATCACTCCCATCAGGAGTGACTGTTGCAGGATCATGCCGATGATCACGCGATTCTGCGCACCGATCAGCTTTAGGGTTGCAATCACCTTGATCTTGTCGATGGTCGAAGTATAGATGATCAGCGAAATGATGACCGCCGAGATTACAAGCAGGATTACCCTGAAAAGCCCGATTTGCATCCGAGACTTCTCTATCATCCCCTTGGTTAGGATTTTGGTCTGTTCCTCGACTGATATTGGCCGGAAATGGTTCCAGCGCCTGATCTGCTCCTGTACCTGATGGAGGTTCGCTCCGGGTGTCAGCTTGGCAACTACAGTGTTAACGGTATGGGTCGATTCCGTGATGCCGGCGATGTTCTGGTTCACGTATTTTGCCTGAACCGGAGAGAGTGACCGGATGCCGGCCAGATTGGAATTGATCCTAGCCCGGTCGTTCCTTATGGCGTCGTTATCTTTCTTGAACTGGATATCCTGGGCATCAGCCAGGCTCACATAGGCTGCCGGGTCGCCACCGGAGGAGACAACCTTGCCGGTGATCCCAACTACAGT
This sequence comes from Desulfuromonadaceae bacterium, assembly GCA_028712665.1. GTDB lineage: Bacteria > Desulfobacterota > Desulfuromonadia > Geobacterales > Pseudopelobacteraceae > JACRCG01. The sequence continues at coordinate 2,369 of JAQTRC010000158.1, read as the reverse complement.
GTAGTCATGAATCCCCAGATTAATCTTCTCGCCGATTTCAATCTTCATCGCCTTGGCAACTACCATTTCATAGTGCTTCTGGCGGATGTTCCGCCCGGCTAGGATCTCCGGCGGGCCGCCGAAACCATTCAGTTCATAACCGATCAGAAAAAAGCGGAACGGCTTTCCCTGACGTTCAACCTGAATAGTCTGGAAAGATATGGGGGATGCATCCGCCACACCAGGCACCGCCTTGATCCGGTATTTGATATCTTCCGGTATGCGCGAGCTTTCGGCAAACGGGCCGTTGGTGTCCTGCTGGACAACCCAGATATCTGCCTTGACGGATTCCAGAATTGACAAGGCGTCGGCAGAAAGCCCTCGATAGATGCCACCCATGCTTATCACAACTCCGATAAGCAGTCCCAGACCGATGGAGGTCAGAATGAACCTTCCCCGATGAAACTGTATGTCACGAATGGCTAAATTCATTTGCCAATCCTGACCTTCATGCCGTCTTGGAACTTCGTCATTTCCGTGGGTGACGCAAATGCAACCAGCTGGCCACCATCAAGGCCAGAGACGATTTCAGTAACGTTCTGACGATCCGAGATGCCGACTACCACCTCCTTGAAGGAGAGTTTCCCGTTTGTCACCAGCCATACACCGTTTTTCTTGTCTTGAGAGACAATGGCGGCGGAAGGGAGGGCCAGGGCACCTTTCTTCATTCCAGTTATGATGTACAGATCGGACTGTTCTCCCAGATGGAAGTTCTTCAGCGGCTCGTTGAATGCCACGTCCACTTCCAGCTCTTCAGTCACTCGATCACTCTGGTGTCCCAGGCGGACTACGTGGCCAGGCAACTGATCGCCCGCGGAGGAGCGGAGGGTTATGATGGCCCTTTTGCCTACGTCCACCCCTTTCAACTGCGATTCGTCGACGTTGGCCTTGACCCAGATGGTTTGAGGATCAGCCAGGGTAAAGATCGGCATACCCGGTGAGACCGTGGACCCCTTTTCCAAATCACGGGTAATAATGATACCATCCTGAGGGGCGTAGATGCGGGTATCAGCCACCTTGCTTTTGGCGAAACCTACCCCGGCGTGACCGGATTTCTGTTCCATTCGCACCGCTTCAACAGCCGCCTGGCTCCGGGCTACCTCTTCCCTCGCCACCTCGTAAACCGTGTCGTACTGTTCGGCTTCCAGCTTGGAAACCAGGTTCTTTTCGGCCAGAGCCTTGAAACGTTGCGCGTTTTTTTCCGCCAGAACCTGGTTTGCCCTGGCCTTATGCAGGTTGGCCTGTTCCACATTCAAATTGGCGTAAGAGCGATTCAGACCAGCTTCGGACTGCTGCTGCTGCTGGAGTACGTCGTCGTTCTCCAACCTGGCGAGGAGCTGGCCCCGTTTCACCTGGTCGCCCTGATCGGCGTACAACTCCACAATTCTGCCGGTGATCTTGCTGGAGACAGCAACCACTACCTTGGCCTCGACCGTGCCGTTACCATAAATCTGGGAGGTTATGTCCCGTTTCGCAACTGTCACGACCTGAACCTTCGGCGGTGCAAACAGTGTCATCTTCAAAGCGGTGACAAGAACCAGAACCAGTAAAGGCCAGATCAGATAAATTTTCTTTCGTGCCAGGGATTTCATGAGATCCATACGCTACTCCTTATTGCCGACTCCTCAATATTTTCCGGTTGCATGGTCAAAGAGGGCCAGTGCGGTGTAATAGTCATAGTTTGCCTGAATATTTGCTGTCCGTGCTTCGAGTGCATGAGATTGTGCATCGGTGACTTCGATGATGCTGCCGACCCCTGCCTGATAGCGCCCTTCCGCCAATGCTTTGCTTTCATTGGCGGCTATAACTTCCTTCTCGGTCGAAGCCATCCGGGCAGTTGCCTCGCTCACACCAAGCCAGGCTGATTCGACCTCTTTGCCGATCTGCAGCTTGAGGTTGTTCTGTCGAGCTTCGATGGCGTTTCTATTCGCGTTGGCTTCCCTTACCTGCTCGACTGACGAGAAGCCTGAAAACAGCGGCACAGTCAGGTTCAATCCCACTGACCAGACGTTGCCGGCGGGGGGGAAGTCACGGTCGGCATAGCCAACGCTTGCCGTACCGGACAGGAACGGCAAATAGCTCCTCTTGGCCGTTTTCAGGCTGGAATCAGCCGCCGATTTCAGTGCAGACAGCTGGTGCATTTCGGAGCGATTCTTCACCGCATCCTGCTCTGCCTGGCGGCGTTCAGGCAGAGTAACAGCAACCTGAGCAGACTCAATCGGAGAGCGCTCCTCCAGAGATGCTATCCCCATGGCGTTAGCCAGCTCAACCCTCGCGATCCTTTTGTTGTTTTCCGCCCTGATCAATGCGGTCCTGGCAGAAAACAGATT
>JAQTRC010000055.1 GCA_028712665.1 Desulfuromonadaceae bacterium | reverse complement strand
TGAACAAGAAAGTCGCAATCCCGCTGATCATCCTGATTCTCATCGCTCTGGCCGGTGGCGGCTGGTATGGCTGGATGCATTATGGTCACGATCATGCCGCCGAGGGTAAGGCGCCCCAGGGGAAGCAGCTTTACACCTGCTCCATGCACCCCTTCATCATCAAGGATAAGCCCGGAACCTGCCCGATCTGCGGCATGGAACTGATCAAGAAGATTGACAGCGCCGCTGAGGGGGGAGCCCAGAGTCCGGAGCAGAAGCAGCAGGCCGACATGCTCGGCCATGTCTCGCTATCACCCACCCAGCGGGTCATGGCCAACGTCGCCACAGTGGAGGCTAAACAGGGCACCCTGAACAAGGAGATCAATGCCGTGGGGATCGTTCAGTACGACCAGTCGAGGCAGGCCAAGGTCACCGCCTGGATCGCCGGGCGAATCGACAGACTCAACGTAAATACCGTCGGGGCTTATGTCAGCAAGGAGAAGCCGGTGGCCGAACTCTACTCACCCGATCTTATGGCTACCCAACAGGAGTATCTCCTGGCCGTCAAGAGCCGTGAGCAGTTGAAAAACTCCCCTATCCCCTCCATCTCCCAGAATGGCGAGGGTCTGGTGGCGTCAGCCAGACAGCGTCTGCTGCTGTTCGGGGTCAAGGAGAGCCAGATCGCCGAACTGGAGAGGGCCGGAAAACCGAATATCAGGCTTCCCATCTACACGCCGCTCTCCGGCACGGTCATTGACAAAATGGTTCAGCAGGGGCAGTACGTCAATACGGGAGAGGTCCTTTTCAATATTGCCGATCTTTCAAAGGTATGGATCGAGATCGATGTCTTCGAAAATGAAGTCCCCTATGTGCGGGTCGGTCAGCAGGTGGAAATACGCTCGGCAATTGAACATGGCGCGGCATTCAACGGCAGGATCAGCTTCGTATATCCGTTTCACGACCCCAAAACCCATACCGTCAAGGCACGCGTGGAAATGCCAAACCCCGGCCACATGCTGAAACCGGACATGTTCGTCAACGCGATCATCAGGATACCTATGGTCAAGGGAATCGTCATCCCGGTGACGGCGGTAATCGATACCGGCAAGCGGCAGGTGGTCTGGGTGGAAACTTCTGCCGGCATGTTCGAGCCTCGCGACGTGCAGATAGGCGAGCGGATGGATGACAAGATACAGATACTGTCAGGCATCAAACCGGGAGACAAGGTGGCGGTATCCGGCGGTTACCTGATCGACTCGGAATCGCAGCTGAAAGGTGGCGGCGCTGTTGACCACAGCCAGCATACGGGCGGGGCAAAACCGGAGAGCAAGGGGCAACCTGTTCCGGCGAAGAAGGATACGTTGAAGATGGATGATATGAAGATGTAACTAAGAAAGATAATGGAACGCGGATCAGCGCGGATGCGGCGGATAAACGCGGATTGGAGGCACGAATGCTTTACGAGAATATTTCAGAACAGATACTCAAGGGATTCTACAAAGTTTACAACACACTTGGGTACGGTTTTCTTGAAAAGGTCTACGAAAATGCACTCCTTATTGAGCTTCATGCTATGGGTTTGGAAGTAAGCCAGCAGCATCCGATCTGTGTGTATTACGAATCACGAACAGTTGGTGAATATTTTGCGGATCTGCTGGTAAATAATACTGTCATTCTTGAATTGAAAGTTGCAGAGCAGTTACGAACAGAACATGTCGCTCAACTCAGAAACTATCTGAAAGCCACTGATAAAGAACTTGGGCTTCTCCTTAATTTTGGTAAAGATCCTGAATTCAAACGGGTAGTTTTTACCAAAAGATTTAAAAATCAGTGCGAATCCGCTGCATCCGTGTAAATCCGCGTTCTATTAAAGGATTCAGTACAATGATCGAAAAAATTATCGAATACTCCGCCCGTAACCGGGTTATCGTCCTGATGATATTCGGACTGATCATCGCCTGGGGCACTTGGTCGGTTTACAAAACTCCTGTGGACGCCATCCCCGACCTCTCCGACAACCAGGTAATTGTCTTCACCGACTATCCGGGACGCTCGCCGCAAGTGGTGGAGGACCAGGTGACCTATCCGCTGGCTGTCAACCTGCAAGGCCTGCCGCAGGTCCGTGCCGTCCGCGCCTCTTCTGCCTTCGGCTTCTCGATGATCTATGTCATCTTCGAGGACAAGGCCGACATCTACTGGGCCAGAACAAGGGTGCTGGAACGGCTCAACTACGCCGCCTCCCTCCTCCCCCCCGGCGTGGTGCCGACCCTTGGACCGGACGGCACAGGTGTCGGCCATGTCTTCTGGTACACCATCGAGGGGAAGGGGTATGATCTGGAGCAGCTGAGAACCCTGCAGGACTGGTTTGTACGCTACCAGCTCAATACGGTCCAGGGTGTGGCCGAGGTTGCCTCGATCGGCGGCCTGGTGCGCGAGTACCAGATCGATCTTGATCCGAACAAGCTCTTTGCCTACAAAATCAAAACGAGCAAGGTCATGGACGCGGTCAAGGCCGCCAACAAGGATGTGGGGGGAAGGCTGATCGAGCAGGCGGACGCCGAGTACCTGATCCGTGGGCGCGGCTATGTCAAATCCAAGGAAGATTTGGAAAATATAGTGATCGGCGCCGACATGCGCGGCACACCGATCTATATCAAGAACCTTGGCACGGTCCAGATGGGGGGCGCGATCCGGCGCGGTCTTCTGGAGATGAACGGCGAAGGGGAAGCCGTGGGCGGCATCGTCGTTATGCGTTACGGAGAGAATGCCAAGGATGTCATCGACCGTGTCAAGCTCAAGATCAAGGATCTGGAGAAAGGCCTCCCACCCGGCGTGAAGATAATGGTCTCCTACGACCGCTCCGACCTGATTCAGCGAGCCATCGATACGCTGAAAAAAAATCTGCTGGAAGAATCGGTTGTCGTCTCACTGGTGATACTGATCTTCCTTCTCCATTTCCAGAGCGCTCTGGTAATAGTCCTGACCCTGCCGATATCCGTGCTGATCGCTTTCATTACGATGAAGCTGATGGGGGTCACCTCCAACATAATGTCTCTGGGTGGTATCGCGATCGCTATTGGCGTGCTGGTGGACGCCGGAGTTATCATGGTGGAGAACTGTTACCGCCACCTCTCCGAAATGCCACCCGAAGAACGTGCCGGAAAACGGCTGGAGGTGGTCATTACTTCAGCCAAGCAGGTCGGCCGGGCTATTTTCTTCTCTCTGGCGATCATCGTGCTCTCCTTTGTACCGGTATTTATGTTGGAGGGACAGGAGGGGAAACTGTTCCATCCGCTCGCCTTTACAAAGACCTTCTCCATGATGGGGTCGGCCATGATAGCCATCACGCTGGTTCCAGTCTTGATGTACTATTTCATGAGGGGCAAGATGCCGCCGGAGAGCTCCAACCCGGTCTCTACCTTCTTCATCAAACTCTATTCACCGGTTATCCGCTGGGTACTGGTCTGGAAAAAGACGACCATAGCCCTGAATGTCGTGGCTCTGTTGATTGCCGTTCCGCTGTTCATGAACCTCGGCTCCGAGTTCATGCCTCCTTTGGATGAAGGCTCTCTGCTCTATATGCCGGTCACGCTACCTAATGTCTCCATAACCGAAGCCAAACGGATCATTCAGGTTCAGGACAGGATCATCAAGAGCGTTCCCGAAGTTGAGCATGTGCTAGGCAAGGTAGGGAGAGCCGAGACCTCTACCGATCCGGCGCCGGTTTCCATGTTTGAGAGTATCATCATCTTGAAACCCAAAGACAAATGGCGACCGGGGCTCAAGAAAGCCGATATCGTGGCCGAGCTTGACTCCAAACTCCGGCAGATCGGCGTCAGAAACGGCTGGACCCAGCCGATCATCAACAGGATCAACATGCTCTCAACCGGGGTGCGCACCGACCTGGGGGTCAAGATTTTCGGCAACGACCTGAACGTACTGAAGGATCTGGCCATACAAGCCGAGGCGATCCTGAAACCGATCAAGGGCGCTGCAGACGTAGTAGCTGAACGGGTTACCGGAGGCAACTACATCGACATCGACATCGACCGTGAGGCGGCGGCCCGTTATGGCGTAAATGTAGGTGATATTCAGGATGTCATCGAGACCGCCCTCGGTGGCGAGATGCTTTCAACCTCCGTCGAGGGGCGCAACCGCTTCCCGATCCGCATCAGGTATCTGCGCGACTATCGCGACAATATCCCCGCTATCCGCCGCATCCTGGTGGCAGGGATGGAAGGTGCGCAAGTGCCTCTCTCGCTGGTAACCAAATTGAAGATATCAACCGGCGCGCCGGAGATAAACAGCGAGGGGGGACTCTTACGTTCCTTGGTCTTCCTGAACGTGCGCGGCCGCGACATGGGCGGCTTCGTGACCGAAGCCAAACAGGTGCTGGAAAAGAACCTCAAATTGCCACCCGGTTACTACGTTGCCTGGTCCGGACAGTGGGAAAACCAGATCCGCGCCAAGGCCCGTTTGCAACTCCTGGTACCGATCGGCATAGTGATCATCTTCATACTGCTCTACTTCACCTTCCACTCGGCGCTGGAGGCGAGCATGGTCATGCTCTCCGTGCCGTTCGCTCTTGTGGGGGGAGTCTATCTTGTCTCGGCGCTTGGATACAACCTCTCTGTAGCCGTCTGGGTCGGTTTTATAGCTCTGTACGGAATTGCAGTTGAGACCGGGGTGGTGATGGTCATCTATCTGCACGAAGCGTTGGACAAAAAGCTGATCAACGGCCCATGTACGGAGCAGGATATCTACGATGCCACCTTTGAGGGGGCGGTACTAAGGCTGAGGCCCAAACTGATGACGGTGGCGGTCGCCCTCCTCGGCCTGATCCCGATAATGTGGTCAGCAGGCACCGGCGCCGACGTGATGAAACCGATCGCCGCGCCGATGATAGGCGGTATGATCTCTTCGGCGGTTCATGTGTTAATCATGACCCCGGTGATTTTTGTACTGATGAAAAAACGGGATCTGAAGAAGGGGAATCTGCACTATTCCGGAATGAAGCACTAATTTATAAATTCTGCTATACTCCCTTGCAGAGTCCCAACCATATCATGTATCCTGACACACCGTATTTTAACGAAGGATATTTTCATGCTTAATTTTCATATCATAGAAGAACTGTCGAAAATCGTAGGCTCGGACAACATAACCACGAACAAACAAGACATGATCTGCTATGGCTATGATGCGACGCAGATGGAATTTCTGCCGGATGCGGTTGTACATCCGGCCAATGCGGAAGAGGTTTCAGCGGTTCTGAAACTTGCCAACCGCGATCAGTTTCCGGTGTTTCCGCGCGGCGCAGGGAGCGGTTTTACCGGCGGCTCACTTCCAAAAGGTGGAGGCGTTGTGCTGGTGACAACCCGCATGAACCGGATCCTGAGGATAGACTCCGAAAACCTGATCGCCGAGGTTGAACCTGGAGTAGTTACGGAGCAGTTCCAACTGGCGGTGGAAAAACTCGGATTATTCTACCCGCCCGATCCGGCTTCACTCAAATTCTCGACGCTGGGAGGCAATGTTGCCGAAAACGCAGGCGGTCCTCGCTGCGTCAAGTACGGCGTAACACGTGACTTCGTGATGGGTCTCGAGTTGGTTCTGCCGACCGGGGAGATCATTCGCACCGGCGGTGAGACATACAAGGCGGTGGTCGGTTACGATATGACCCGCCTCCTCTGCGGAAGCGAAGGGACACTTGGTATCATCACCAAAATCATCTTTAAAATCCTTCCGCTCCCTGATGCAAAAAAGACGATGCTGACGATTTTCGATTCGATTGATGGGGCGGCCAAGGCGGTTTCAACCATTATCGGCAACAAGATCATCCCGACTACATTAGAGTTCATGGATTATGCGACACTTCAGTGCGTGGAGCGAAGATTCAATCTGGGGATTCCGGCAGATGGACGCGCCGTGCTGCTGATAGAGGTGGATGGCGACCGTGATCTGATCGAAAAACAGGCTGCGATGATTCATGAGCTGATCAAACCTCTTGGACTCGTCCAGTTCCGGGCCGCCAGGGATGCTGAAGAGTCGGAGGAATTATGGCGGGTGCGGCGTCTTGTGTCGCCATCGCTCCGTGACATCAATCCCACCAAGTACAACGAGGATGTAGTGGTGCCGCGCAGCAAGGTGCCGGACATCATCCGCAAAATAGAAAAAATTCAGGAGAAGTACGATATACCGATTGTCAATTTCGGCCACGCCGGCGATGGTAATATCCATGTAAATATTATGGTCGACAAAGAGGTGGCCGGCATGGATGAAAAGGCGCACGAGGCAATCCGCGAAGTCTTCCAGGCTGCGTTGGACCTTAACGGCACCATGTCGGGTGAACATGGCGTCGGACTTTCGAAAGCCCCCTATATTGAAATGGAACTGTCTCCTCAGCAAATCAAGGCAATGAAGGCTATAAAGGGAGCTCTTGACCCTAATAACGTCCTAAATCCAGGAAAGATGTTTCGATGGAATGAGGTGACATAATATGTCTCATAACACTAGTAAAGAAATGCAAGAGGCGTCAATGATAGGACGCATTATGTCGCTAGAAGGTTTTCTGTTGCTGATGGGCATTGCCTCACTGGTATACGGAATTATCAACGAAGCGATGATGAACATATTCTGGGGAGTTGTAATAGTGCCGGGAGTTTTTATTCTCCATAAAGTCCGCAAGAAGGATTGGGACAAACACTGGGCGGAGATGGAGGCGGAACGAAGTCTCCTGGAAACCCGGAGAAGAAACCGTGAAAAATCAGAAACCCCGGAAGAGTGACGTGCCTGACAGCCACGGAGGCATAGTCCTGGCCTCTGCCTCGCCTCGCCGCTCCGAACTGATGGCGCTTGCCGGCATAAAGTTCAGCATAGCGGCGGCGGACATCTGTGAAGACGTTCTGCCGGGAGAGGCGCCTGCCGACCATGTCATGCGGCTCTCAAAGGAAAAGGCCGACGCAGTCGCGCCCAGAGCCGAGGGGCGCTTTTTTATCGGGGCTGATACGGTCGTTGTTCTGGATGGCGCCATACTCGGCAAACCTCTGGATGAAACTGATGCCGCCAGAATGCTCTGGTTGCTTTCCGGCAGGGATCACGACGTAATTACCGGTTTTACCGTGTTTGACAAGATCGGCGGCATCCACGTAAGCCGCAGCGTCAGCACGGAGGTGACCTTCAAGTCTCTTCAGGAATCTGAAATCATGCTCTATATCGCCACCGGATGCCCCATGGACAAGGCCGGAGCCTATGCCATCCAGGGAGGAGCGGTGCATTTCGTTCGTTCAATCAACGGCTCTTATACCAACGTTATCGGACTGCCAATGACTGAGTTGTACGAGGTATTACAAGCAATGCAGGCAGTGGGTTGATTCGACCGCCATGTCTATCCCTGAAGCTCTTGCAGAGATTAACCGCCGCATTCAGGCGGCGGCAGAAAGAGCCGGGCGCGATCCAGCCTCGGTCCGTCTGGTCGCGGTATCAAAAACCCGCCCCACTTCCGACATTGTAGAAGCGCAGAAAGCCGGCCAAACGATCTTCGGCGAAAACTACGTTCAGGAACTGGTAACAAAACTGGACGTCCTGAATGATACCGTCAGATGGCACTTCATAGGCCACCTGCAGAGCAACAAGGTAAAATTCATCGCAGGGCGGGTGTCAATGATCCACTCCGTTGACCGGTTTTCGTTGGCTGGCGAGATCAGCCGCCACTGGAGCAGAGTTGGCAAATTTTGCGATATCCTGATTCAGGTGAACATATCAGGAGAGTCCACAAAGTCCGGAACAGCCGAAGAAGATGCCATTCAGCTGGCGAAGGATTGTTCCAAGCTTCCAAATATAAGGGTTCGGGGGTTGATGACCATGCCCCCCTTTTTCGATGATCCGGATGCTGCCCGCCCCTATTTTGCCGAATTGAGAAGGCTTTCTCAAACAATTGCTTCCGAGCGTATACCGGGCGTCGAGATGCGGGAACTTTCAATGGGAATGTCGGGGGATTTCGAGGCGGCCATCATGGAAGGCGCCACATTGGTGCGGGTTGGGACAGCTATCTTCGGAGAGCGGTGACCGACCGGTTCTTCTCTTCGAGATACTTCAGAACAAATCGTTGGGCAGCCTCAACGGCGAGCTTAAGCTCCCATTTTTTCATATCCCGCTCTTCTACGAGATTGCTGATTCCACGGATCTCAAGACAATCGACGCCGTAGCGGAGGCAGACCTGTGCCACCGCCGCGCCTTCCATATTTTCGGCAATTACGTTCCAGCGTCCGACCATCTCCTCGCCACGTTGAACTGTTCCGCTGCAGGTCGATACCGTAGCAAAGCGGCCGCGCATCAGGAACAACCCATGGTAATCGGCCAACTGCACCGCTTTTTCGGAAGCATCCATGCAAAGCGGAATAAGATTGAAATATTTCCGCCCATCATGATCAACTACAGGCAAATCCATGTAACTTAAGTCTTTCCAGCCGGCAGAAACGATAACACCTTCATCCGCCAGCACCTCTTCACTGGCAACAACCAGATCGCCGATAGAGAGGCCACTGCCAAGATATGCGCCTGCGCAACCGGTATTGATTACGATCTCCGGACGATGCAGTTCTATCAATACAGCGGTAGCGGCGGCGGCATTAATTTTACCGACGCCGCCTGCAGATACAATAATTTTGAGGGCCCCGAGCTTACCTTCGAGATATTCGAAGCCGGCGCTTTTCATCCTGGCTGACTCTGCGAGAGTACTTTCCAGAAGAGCTGTTTCCAGCGGCATAGCAGCGATAATCAGTATTGGTTTCATGCGGCCCCGCTCATCCGTGCCAGATATTTTTCAAGGTCGTCCTCTGTGTCGATGTCGTACCACTCCGGCAGCAGGGCTCTCTTGATCCCTGCTCTTTCAGCGGCGGCCAGGCTTTGCCGGAGCACAAGGGGGGTGCTCCAGTCAATATCCCTGAAAAGTTCCGGCCAGAGGCGCGACAGGCCAAGCAGGTAGTAGCCGCCGTCATGGCTGGGGCCAAAGACCGCGTCTGTCTGTTGAACCGTCAACAGATCAAACGCCTCCTGTATGTACGAAACCGGGAGGTCGGGCGCGTCGCTGCCGATAATACAGCAGACTTTGCAGCCATCCGCAAACATTTCATCAAAAGCTGCCTGCATCCGATCCCCAAGATCTCCATGACTCTGGCATCTGGATCGACAACCGTAACGTTCTGCCAAAAAAGGGAGCGATGCCGCCTTGCAGTCCCAGAAGACGACTGTATATACATCGGCCAGCTCACAGCATCTTTTCAAAACTTCCCGCAACATACTCTTATACAATTCGGCAGCTGCAAGGTTGCCAATCGTCGCGGCCAGACGGGTCTTGACCCGGCCGGGCAGAGGCTCGCGGGCGAAAATGATGAGCCCTTTACTATCATCCATATCCTAATCCATATCTTTCGGACGGACCGTCCAAACCTTTATCCCCTGTTCCTTGGCGACAACCCGCAGACGCTTCAGGAACCGTTCGTCGCCCCCACTTTTTACAATCATCAGCACACCAGGTTTGCGACCCGTACTTTGGGCATAATACAATGCCTGGCCGATCGATTCAGCCCACTTGGGGGCATATTCCACCTCGACCGCATACTCTCTGGTCAGGCAGTCCACCCGCGTGCCGTCCGGCAGCCGGTGTTCCAGAGTGCCTTGATGTTTCTCGCACCACCATTTCTGGAAATCCTTTTCATGCAACGGACCGTGGCTGCAGCCGGAGAGCAGGGAGAAGATAAACAGGAAAAGCAGATGAAGTTTTGGATTGCTCAGAGGTTTTATCTCCTTTGTTAATATCGTCGCCAAACTGGAGCTTGGCAACGAGGAAAAACCACTGAGGTGGCCGGGATTAGTGAGACCGCCTGATCGTAAAATAATCACTGTCTCGATGTTGTTGTAGTTTCTGGCTTCAGGATTCCAGATTCAGTTGTTCGAGTCCCTTGAAATAAGCCTCATCCGGTGTCCGTTTGTCAAGTGATGAATGTTTCCGTTTGAAGGTGGCCGAAGGCCGGATCATTGGGCGTTTATGCGAATATGGCCCAAAAATTCCCCTCTCCCTGATCCTCTCCCTCATGGAGAGGCAACTCTGTTATTTACCCGGTACAACCTTGACCGGTGGTTCCGTATGGCGGCCTTTACTGATAAATTTCTCGTCAAAAGTATAAAACACCTGCGTGGTATCACTACTGGCAAGGTGCATGGCATCGGCAAAATCATACCCTTGAGCATATAAATCAAGTGCTGCCGCTACCTGCACGGCAGACTCGGCAACCAAAATCGGTAATCCCAGGATATGTAGTAAGGAACGGTGAATATCGGCCGGTTTCACCCGATATGCCGCTCGCAACACCCATTCCAGCTCAAGCAGCACCGTTTTGGGCAAAAAGACGGCCTCAGATTGTTCCATAAGCATCATTGCACGACGAGCCTGAAGCTCGTCGTCATTGGTCAGATAACGTACCCATACATTGGTATCAAGAGTGACCATCAGAACTATTCCTTACACCAGACACGCGCCACTTCATCATCAATTGCAAACTGTATCTCTTCGAGACTTTTGGCAGCACCTTTATAGCCGACGCAACCCAGCCCACTCTTGAGATCAGTGGCAGGAAAACTGCTGAGCGGTTTTAGCAGAACTCCACCTTGCACCTCTTCAACAGCGAAGCGGGTTCCCGGTTTCCAGTGATGGCTTGTACGAATGATTTTGGGAATTATTACCTGCCCCTTGCTCGACATAAGCGTGGTTTCCATAAAGCACTCCTGTAAGATTTGGTAAGATTACGATACCTCTCCAATATAATGATTGCAAGGGGAAAAACGATAATGAGTATTTCAACGCCGATCCAATTCCACCGCCGCATACGCAGAGTGATTGTGGATTGACTCGAAGTTCTCAGCCTCTACCGAGAACCAAGTAATGTTATCCAGCGCTGCAAGGCGGGAGTAAGCCTCGCGTACCATGTCCTCCACAAAACGGGGATTTTCGTAAGCCTGCTCGGTGACAAACTTCTCATCCTCGCGTTTCAGCAGCGAATAGAGAGGGCTGCTCCCGCACTGCTCGATCAGCTCCACCAGATCCTCGATCCAGATAAAATGGCGATAGCGAACACGCACTGTCATGACGCTGCGCTGATTATGAGCCCCGAAGCGCGAGAGTTCCTTGCTGCAGGGGCAGAGCGAGGTTAGCGGCACCTTGATGCCAAGCACGAAATCGAGCGAGTCGGTCATTGAGGCGCTGAATTCACAGGTGTACTCCATCAGACTCATTGCCCCGGAGACCGGCGCCTTCTTGTCGATGAAATAGGGGAACTGTATCTCCAGATGAGCGCTGGCCGAGCCTAGCTTTGATTTCATCTCTTCCAGAATTGTCTCCAGCTTGTCCAGGGCGATCTGCTCCCGGTACTTGTTGAGAATCTCCACAAAGCGGCTCATGTGGGTTCCCTTGAAATGATGCGGCAGGTCGACATACATGTTTACCCGCGCCACGGTATGCTGCAGGGTACGGTTCTTGTCCATAACCACTACCGGGTAGGTGATGTCCTTGACCCCCACCTTGGCGATCGGAACGCGGCGGGTGTCGGGACGCTTCTGCATGTCCGGCATTGCCGGCTTTGATGATGTTTTTGCAGTTCTTGGCATGAGGGAATTCCTGTGAATAAATTTAGTTAGTTCCCATCCGGAAACTCCGGATGAGGAAGTATTGGTTTACGATCCGGAAAGGTGAAATTTTTCGTCATGGCCAGGGAATCAAAGGATTGCGCGGAGGCGTACTACCGTACGCCGCACAAGGAATCCTGAAGATTGACACAGCCATGGCGGAAAAGAGCCCTTTCCGGACGGAAACTAGTTGACGACGACTCAATAGGCGATAGTAAAAGTATCATATTCTCCGGTATACGACCCTGCGCGGATATTCAACTCTTCGACCCGTGCTGCCGGAGGGCCGTTGCGGCAACAATCCACCAAGGCTTGCACAGCCTCCTCCTCCCCCTCGAAAAGAGCTTCCACCGTGCCGTCCGGCAGGTTTCTGACCCAGCCGGAGATACCCAGCCTGAGGGCGCGGCTTAAAGTGAATTGCCGGAAAAAGACACCTTGAACCCGGCCCTGGGCAACAACATGCATCCTGACCTTCATAGCTGTTCCCTCTGAAGCCCGAGCACACTCTCTATTTCACTCCATATGCCGTCACGCCCCTCTCGGGAAAGGGCCGAAAATGGAAGAAGCATCCCCTTGTCGCGCTTGATGGCTGCGGCAACAACACTCCTCTGTTTTGCCAGCTCGTTTTTTGAAAGCTTATCGCATTTGGTCAACACGATGATAGGGGGGATATTGTACATCTCCAGCCACCTGAGCATCTGCAGATCACCCTCCGATGGTTCACGCCGGATGTCAAGGATCAACACAACAGCTTTCAGGCTTTCACGCGAGGAAAGATAGGCCTCGATCATCGGCCCCCACTGTTTGCGCAGTTCGGGCGGCGCCTTGGCATAGCCGTAGCCTGGCAGGTCCACAAGTGTCAATATGCTGTTGATGTCAAAAAAATTGATCAGTTGAGTACGCCCAGGGGTCGAACTGGTGCGAACCAGCCCTTTGCGCCCCGCCAGTACGTTGATCAAAGAAGATTTCCCGACATTGGAGCGCCCCACAAAGGCAACTTCCGGCAAACCCGGCGGCGGATAGTCTTTAGGTTTTGCCGCACTCTTTATAAAATCAGCCTGATGCACATTCATGATATTTCTCCGGATATTGCGATTATAGTGTCCTTAACATTTTTGATTCAAGAGATTAATTGTTCCGGCCGTTAGCGGTTTATTTCAGAAATAACCTCTCTGTCACAAATAGCCTGTGGCGTTCATAACTATTTTGTGGTATATAATTACCGCTGTTATTATCGTGTTACACTTACCTGTTTCTTACGGGTTTCCATGACGGCATCCTCTCCGTACATAGCGCTTTTTGAGGCCACGGTCGCAGTTCAGACCATTCTTGTCCTTACGACAATCCCATTCGATATCAAGTTGACGAAATACGGACTCTACGTCCGAAAAAGTAACCACACCCAAAGGAGGAGTCAAACATGGAAAGCGTGAACGCCAAAGACCGTCATGGCCACACACCGCTGATCAAGGCATCCAAAGAGGGAGTAAAGGACTTTGTGAAGGATCTGCTGCATCGCGGCGCCGACATAACCGCAAGTAGCGACAAAGGGAAGACAGCACTCCATTACGCCTCTGCCAATGGGCACACCGAGATTGTTAAAATGTTGCTGGAGAAAAACGCCGACCCCGATGTCCGCGACCGCGAGGGGCATACACCGCTGATGCTGGCCGCCATCTACGGTTGCAACAAGACAGTGCAGGCCCTTCTGGAGGGGGGAGCAAATCCGTCGCTCAAGACCCCGTCGGGCAACACCGCCAGCCGCTATGCCGAGAACAATGAACACCCGCTGGCAGTGGCATTGCTGAAGAAAGCGGAGAGGGCCAAGCACGGCAACGCCTGAAAATAATACCAATTTCAAATCAAGGATGAAATCAAGGCGCCGAGGCGTACTAAACAAGTACGTTGAGGTGCCGAAGACGAGCCAACGAAGATAGCGCTTTGATTTGGAATTGGAATAATGTCATCCTGAGCGGTAGCGAAGGATCTGCTCTCTGTTTGGAGTCTGCAAAAGGCAAAAACAGATCCTTCGTACCTCAGGATGACGCGCTGAACATTTAAAATAACCTTCAACCTTCAACCTTCAACCTTTCTTTTTGCCGTTTCTCCTCCAATATCATATCTATTGCCAGCAGCATGACACCCACGCAGATCAATGAATCGGCAACGTTGAAGGCCGGCCAGTGATGCCGGTACCAATGGACATCCAGAAAGTCGATTACCTCTCCCAGCCGCAACCGGTCGATCAGGTTCCCGACCGCCCCCGAAAAAATCATCGCCAGAGAAACTTGGGCCAGTTTCTGGTCATCCCTCAGTTTGCGAAATGCGATCAGAATGACGAGTGCGGCGACAAACGAGACCGTTATGAAAAACGGAAGCCGCCAGGACGCGTTGGAAAGAAAACTGAAGGCCGCGCCTTTATTGCGGAGATAGGTGATATGAAAAAAATTGTCCAGAATAGCGATAGAGTCATACAGCCGCATGCTGCCGTCGATACAAATCTTGGTAAGCTGGTCTGCAATCAGACCAACGATCGAAATAACGGCAAAAAGTGAATATCTGGATTTCATGGGCTGTTTCCGTGCATTCTCGGGACGTTGTCATCAATGGCATCCTCGGGCGGGATAATGGTAACACGATTGCGGCCGCTATTTTTCGATGCATACAACCCGCGGTCGGCCAGATCGACCAGACCATCCCATCTGTCATAACCGTTTTCCTCAGTCTGACTTGCAACACCGCAACTCATGGTGACAAAGCCGAACGGACTTTTTTCGTGAGGAATGTTCAGTGCGGCAAAGCTGGCCAAAGTACGATCCACAAGAATAAGCGCTCCATAAAGTGATGTTTCCGGCAGCAGCATTAAAATCTCTTCGCCGCCATAGCGATACAGACGGTCGCATTTTCGGATGCTTGCAAGCAGGTGCTCAGAAACCAGGCGCAGAGCTTCATCTCCGGCCTTGTGGCCATAACTGTCATTATAGAGTTTGAAAAAATCGATGTCGAAGAGCGCCACTGTGTATGAACGGCTGTAACGCACCGCCTGAACATGGGTATGTTCGAGATCTACCTCCATGGCGCGTCGATTGCCCAGCCCTGTCAGCGCATCGATCATCGAGAGGGATCTGAGCTGTTCGTTGGCCTGCTGCAGCTCCTGAGTCCTTGCTGAAACGGAATGTTCTATGATATCACGCTGTTTATCGAAGATCTTAAAATGTGCCTTGGCCAGATCAGTTTCGGTCAGCAACCCTAACAAAATACCTGTCTCGTTCACGACCGGCAGATGGCGGATCTTCCGGGTCGACGAAATGACCAGCGCCTCAAACAGGGTGGTATCCTCGGTAATGGTTGCCAACGGCACCGACATGACATTCACCACCTGGACCGGAGATTCGGTTTTATTGATCATGATTTTGCCCATCAGGCGAACTATATCCCGTTCGGTAATGATTCCGACCGGGATATCGTTTTCTACAACAACCATGCAGGAATAGTTGCAGTCGATCATTTCCCGGATTACATCTATCAGGTCGGCCTCCGGTGAAATGCAGATCACATCGGTGGTCATCAGATCTCTGGCAAAAATATCAACATTCATGCGGCCTACCCCTTCGATCAAGTCTCATTCCTACCTGACGGCGGTCGTACATTTGGGGCAGATAGCCGGATGTCCGGCATCGGTGCCCAGCTCCTCGCTGTAGCACCAGCAGCGCTCGCACTTATCACCCGGTGCGGCGGTCACCTGAATCTTAAGCCCTTCAATGTTTTCCGAAGCCCAGCTCTCACCATCAATTTCATCTGCGGTTACAGCCTTCGATACGATAAAAACAGTCTGCAGTTCGGTTTCATATTCACGCAGGAAACCAAGCAGTTCGGGGGGCGCCGCCAGGGTCACGGCGGCATCCAGTGAATGGCCGATGATCTTTGCAACGCGGGCCAACTCAAGCGCCTTCGATACATCCGAACGTACTTTTATGATACGATCCCAGCGGGCCACCAGGATATCATCCTTCAACTCCGGATTTAATGAGGGGAAGCCGGCCAGGTGGACACTCTCTTCGCTCTGACCCGGCATGAACTGCCAGACCTCGTCTGCGGTGAAGGAGAGTACCGGCGCCAGAAGGCGCACCAGCGTGTCGAGAATGCGATGCATGACGGTCTGCGCGCTCAACCTCTCCAGCGAACCGGCTCTGCTGGTGTACATGCGGTCTTTCAGTATATCCAGATATAAAGAACTCATCTCTACAGTGCAGAAGGCATTCACCTCCTGGTAGATGACATGAAATTCCAGCTCCTGATATGCGGTCAGCACCCGCTCCTTGAGAAGTTCCAGTTGGTGCAGGGCCCACCGGTCGATCTCCGGCGCGTTTGCAAAAGGCACCGACTGCAGAGCCGGATCGAAGTCGCTGATATTGCCGAGGATGTAGCGGCAGGTGTTGCGGATGCGGCGATAGGCCTCCGCGATACGGGTCAGGATTTCCTGCGAGATTCGTGTGTCGTCCCGGTAGTCCATGGCTGCTACCCAGAGGCGCAGGATATCTGCACCGAACTTTTTGATAACATCCTCGGGGGCCACCACATTTCCGACCGACTTGCTCATCTTGCGCCCCTGGCCGTCCAGCACGAAACCGTGGGTCAGCACGCTCCTGTATGGCGCCACCCCTCGCGTGCCGACACTTTCAAGAAGCGACGAATGGAACCAGCCGCGGTGCTGATCGCTCCCTTCCAGATACATGTCGGCAGGTGAATGTAGTCCGGGATTCGGTTCCAGCACGGCTGCATGTGAAACGCCGGAATCGAACCAGACATCAAGGATGTCGTTCTCTTTTTCGAAGGAACTCGCCCCGCATTTCGGGCATTTGGTTCCGGCAGGCAGCAACCTCTCAGCCTCCCAGTCAAACCAGAGGTCGGCGCTATGCTCTTTGAAAAGGGAGGCGATATGATCCATAATGGCGCCGTCGGCAACGTACTCGCCGCACTCTTTGCAGGAAAAGGCGGTGATCGGCACTCCCCAGGTGCGTTGGCGCGAGACGCACCAGTCCGGACGGTTTTCAATCATGCCATAGATCCGTTCGCGCCCCCATTTCGGAATCCACTGCACCTTGTCGATTGCCTCCAGGGCCTTTTTACGCAGGTCATTGGCTTCCATACTGATAAACCACTGCTCCGTGGCCCGGAAGATGATCGGCTTCTTGCAACGCCAGCAGTGCGGGTAAGAGTGGCTTATTTTACTGGTCTGAAGCAGTGCGCCCACCTCGATCAGCTTGTCTATTACACTCTGGTTGGCGTCGAACACGAACTGGCCGCCGAAGAACTCCAGATTCTGGATGTACTTACCGTGATTATCGACCGGGTTGTAGATCTCCAACCCTTCAGCAAGGGCCAGCTGGTAATCCTCCTGACCATGCCCAGGGGCGGTGTGGACACAGCCGGTACCGGCCTCCAGCGTGACGTGCTCTCCCAAGAGAACAATCGAATCCCTGTCATAGAAAGGGTGCTTGCACCGTTTGCGCTCAAGCAATCCTGCCTTGAAGGTGGCAATTACCGAACCGGTCAGTCCGGCTGAAGCGAGGAAACTCTCCTTGAGCCCTTCCGCCACTATCAAAACGCCCTTCTCCGTCTCCAGCGCCACATAGTCGAATTCGGGGTGCAGGGCCAGAGCCAGGTTGGCAGGGATAGTCCAAGGGGTCGTAGTCCATATCACGATGTAGGCCTGTTTGCCGGCCAGAGCCGGGATCGACGCGGAAACATCATCTGGCAGCGCGAAACGGACATAGATGGAAGGTGAAGTATGGTCGGCATATTCCACCTCGGCCTCGGCCAGGGCGGTCACGCATGAGGAACACCAGTGCACCGGCTTTCGACCGCGATACAACCCGCCGTTGTGGGCGAACTTGGCCAGTTCGGCAGCTGTCAGCCCCTCATACTCGTAGTTCATGGTCAGGTACGGGTTTTCCCAGTCCCCCTGTATCCCCAGCCGTTTGAACTCCTCTTTCTGGATGGCAACGAACTTCTCCGCGTACGCACGGCATTCGCGGCGCATCTCAAGCTTGCTCATCAGGTGTTTTTTCGACCCCAGATTCTTCTCAACCTGTAGCTCGATCGGCAGACCGTGACAATCCCAGCCCGGTACATAAGGGGCATGGAAACCCTCCATCCGTTTGACCTTGAGAACAATATCCTTGAGTATCTTGTTGAGGGCATGGCCTATATGAATGTGACCATTGGCATAGGGGGGGCCGTCATGCAGAACGTAAAGCGGCCTCTCCCTGCCGGCCTCTTCCAGCTTGGCGTAGAGTCCGGTCTGTTCCCATCTGGCCAGCATCTCCGGTTCACGCTGATTCAGATTGGCTTTCATAGGAAAATCGGTCTGGGGCAGGTTAAGTGTCTCTTTATACTCCATGAAATGTTGTCTCCATTCTCGGTTCGTGAAACTTCACTAAACTACAGACATGAAGGCGGAATGTCAAGAAATCGGGAGAAGCTGTGGCCGGTTTCAGAGAGAGGTCCAATTATTCAATTCACCCCTGGATTGCCATACGAATAAACGGTGGTACGCTTCTAAAGTGACAAGAATCAAAAATGGAAGGTGCTGCATGCAATCTTTTTTTTCGCCCTGGCACGTCAGCGATAACGAGAACCACCAGCTCTCAAAAATTGTGAAGTACTCCAGGTTCCTGGCAATTTTCTGGACGCTGTTTATCGGCGCGTCCTGTTATTGGAATGTTAAAGCCGAACAGAAGGTACTGCTCAAAATTGCCAGGGCGGAGGCCAGAACCGCCATCGAGCGGGATCTGATCTTTCGCCGCTGGGGTTCATCTCATGGTGGATTATATGTCCCGACAACGGCAAAGACGTCACCCAATCCCTATCTGAGCCATCTCCCCGAAAGGGACATCAGCACATACTCCGGGAGGCAACTGACCCTGCTAAACCCGGCCTATATGCTCCGCCAGGTCTATGAAATTACTGAAACAAATGAACCGTCTGTTGGCCGGGGGCACCTTACCAGCCTTAATCCACTCCGGCCCGAAAACAAGCCAGACCTGTGGGAGGCAAAGGCCCTGCGGGCATTTGAAACAGGCGCGAAGGAGTTCAGCGAGGTGACAATGCTTGACGGTCACCCTTTCATGCGCCTGATGAAACCTTTTGTGACTGAAAAATCGTGCCTGAAGTGTCACGCCATTCAGGGTTACAAGGAGGGTGAAATCCGGGGTGGCCTGAGTGTCTCGACACCGGTCCAGCCGTTGATAGATGCGACCCACACACAGATTCTCGGCATCCTGACCTTTAACGGCGTTATCTGGCTGCTGGGGCTCGGAGTCACCGGAGTGGGGGGAAGGGAGCTTTTCCGCAACGCGCAAGCCCAGAAACGTAGCGAAAATGAACTCCACCAGCAGACCCTGCAGCTGGAAGCGGAGATCGCCGAGAGGCAGATAGCACAGGAATCACTGCAGGAGAGCGAAACGCACCTCCGGATTGTTGCCGACTATTCATCCAACTGGGAATATTGGCGCCTGGAGGACGGTACCTTCATGTACATGTCTCCATCGGTCTCTACAATTACCGGGTACTCCCTCGAAGAGTTCATGAACGACAATGAACTGATTGATCGCGTAATCCATCCGGAAGAGCTGGAAATGTTCCGGCGTCATACCCACGACGTCGGCGAAGGAGGCCGGATACTGCCGATAGAGATGCGAATTGTGACAAAAAGCGGCGACGTCCGTTGTTTGGGGCATGTCTGCCAGCAGGTTTTTACCCATGATGGCCGGCCATGGGGGTGGAGGGCCAGCAATCAGGACATCACTGCCCGCAAGTTGCTGGAGCACGAACTGTTCGAACAGACCGATCAGCTTGAGGATGAAGTGGCCGAACGAGAGGCGGCTCAGGAGGAACTTGAACGTCTGAATCATTTGCTGGAGGTCCGCATCGAAGAGGCGGTAACCGAACTGAGACAGAAGGACCAGACCTTGATCCAGCAGGGGAGGCTGGCCGCCATGGGAGAAATGATAAACAACATTGCCCATCAGTGGCGTCAACCGCTCAATAACATCGCCCTGATCATCCAGAATGTACAGTTTGAATTCGACACGGGTACAATCAGCAGCGAGGATATGAAGGATGAAATCCGTAAAGCGATGGAAATTATCATGCACATGTCCCGTACTATCGACGATTTCCGCAATTTCTTCCGCGCAGACAAGGAGAGAGTGGAGTTCTCGATCAACAGGGCGATAGATCACACATTAGATTTTGTATCCGCCGCGCTCGAGAACCGCCATATAGTGGTATCTATCGAATCCGAAGAGGATGTTACCGCCATCGGCCATCAAAACGAATATTCACAGGTACTGCTGAATATTATCTCCAATGCCAGTGAAGCAAGTAGCGAACAAAAGGTGGCGGAACCGCACATATCGATCCGCATAACCCGCGAGAACGGGAGGTCAGTGGTTTATATCCGCGACAACTGCGGCGGCATACCGGACGAAGTCATGCCCAGAATATTTGATCCCTATTTTACAACCCGCCCGCCGGACAAGGGGACCGGCATCGGTCTATACATGTCAAAAGTGATTGTCGAGCAGAATATGGCGGGGAAGTTGACGGCACGCAACGTTGAGGGGGGAGCCGAGTTCAGGGTAGAGGTGTAGATGCCGCAGCGCATTCCTGGCAAACCGGAAACAATAATCAGGAAACGCCTGCCAGCGACTTCACCCATTCCAGTTGCCTAGGCAGGCAGACGCTCTTCAAATCGTAATTAGCCCGGGCAAAATCCCTGGCATTGGCGCCAAGCCGCGACCGTGACTCCCGGTCGTCCAGCAGAGTGCAGACGGCATTGGCCAGCCCGGACACATCGAAGAAATCTACCAGCCACCCGGTAACGTCGTGTCTGATGGCCTCTTGCAGAGGTTTGGTGTTGCTGGCCACAATCGCGCAACCGGCGCTCATCGCCTCCAGCAGGCTCCAGGAGAGGACGAATGGATAGGTCAGATAGACGTGCAGAGTGGAAAGCTGTAGCAGCGGAATGAATTGCTGATAGGGGACGTTGCCCAGGAAATGCACCCGCGCCCACTCCGCATCGGCAATTTTCCCGCGCACTTCGGCAGCAAAGATATCCCTCCAGTTCTGTCCCTCCGGTGGCCTGGCGCCATAACTGACATCATTGCCCCCTACAATCAGAACCGTCGCCCTGGGGCGTGACGACAGAATCTCCGGCAGGGCGCGCATGAAGATGTGATAACCACGGTAAGGCTCCAGGTTGCGGTTGACAAAAGTAATGATTTCATCATCCCTGTTCAGATTCAGAGTTCCGTTAAGCGTCAACCTCACCGCAGGATTCGGCGAAATGGCGTCGCAGTCGATACCGTCATGCACCACAGAAATTCTGCTCCGGAACGGTTCCGGGAAGGTGCTCGCCTGCCATTCGGTCGGGGAGATACCGGCATCGGCGCTTTCAAAGTGCAGCAGGTTGTTCAGATTCTTCAGCCTGAGTCTGCAGACCTCACCGGG